>NZ_LKGW01000024.1:0-182604 GCF_001467335.1 Pseudomonas sp. ICMP 10191 | reverse complement strand
CACCATCGCCTCAAGCGACGGTGTCAGGAAGGTGTGTTGCCCGGACGGTTACGCGGGGATGGGGCCAAGGCAGAGAGAGCGAGAACTTGGCAGAGGATAAAAAAGCCTGTTCCTTTCCGACCGGATCAGCGTTTCCTGATCGTCTCCTCAAGCGGCGGGTAGTTATCGAAATCCGGGCTCAGTACCGCGTTTCAGCAGCTAATTACCCAAGCGATGGAGAAGGGGGTCTTACCGAGGGACAGCGGTTTGGAATGCATGATTTCAAGCGAAAGGGTATTACGGATACAGCTGGGACTAGGGCGGACAACCAGCAGGCTTATGGTCACAAGGATGAATCGATGATGGATTTCCATGATTTAAGTCTGCCCGTAGCAAATCCATCATCGGATTAACTACTCAACCTCTTCAGCTTTGGTCCAATCTAGTGGCGGAGACTCTCCAGTAACGGCTCCCGAGCGGTCGACGGCATAAACGTGCACCGCCCTAGCGAGCATCCGGCTATAGCCAAGCGTAATTTTCTTTTCCTTGCCCTTAGTATGTTCGCTATCGGCGTATGCGACGATTTCAGCATGGTGAGGATTTGCCGGACGCTCGCCCTTTGCCTGAGCTTTATCCTCCCAAACCAGCAAGTGTATAGGATCGCCAGGCTTAAGCACCGGCTGCTTCGCAACGCCAACCTGCTTTAATAATGCCACTGTGATTTTGCCCACCCCCGCTACGTCTCGATCGGGCCTTCCCGAAATTTCAAGGGTGGCCTTGACCAATGATATTGAGGGAGCCAGCCCTAGTGCATCAATACGTGTAACTGAAACATTGGCGCCCTGAAAGAGCGTAGGAGTGCCTCGATTTGTTTCAGCATCCCATTTTTCTTCAACGATCGCTCGAATGACCGTTTCATTGTCATTCAGCAACACTTCCCGTGCCGGATACTTCTTATCCGGTTGCGCGTCTAGACTCATGGAGTTCAGAGCTCGGCAACGATGCTATATATCCTTGCATCACCCAAAGCAAAGATTTCATCGTGTTCGTCCGTGGCAAGCTCGATCTGCTGATCGCCAAAAACCATGTCCAGCGTTGAACCATTATCAAGCTGCCAGCTCGCTACAATTTCCCCATCCGAGCCCAAAAACAGGCTTGGCTTGTTATTGAGAGATAAGCCGCGCTCAATGAATGCTGAAAAGTTTGCGATAGCGGCGACGCTCATTGCTCGAGCTCCCTCCCCATCCCAATCATCTTCCGAGCGCACGAGGCGAGACAGCCGGGTAATGCAACGCTCATCAAGCTTTTGACTAAGCAATGCAATCCAAGCGGCTTTAGCAACCATTTCGTTGGTCAACACGCCCTCTAGATTGGGCTGCGCACGTACCATTTTGATTCGCTCTGAAAACGCGTGATCTGTAAGGACTGTAATGCTGGGTACCGCTGGGCCTTGCATCGGCCAACCAGCCTTAACAAGCTCCCAAGCGTGGCTCAACGCGTCATAGCTCTTTTGAACCACTCCGCGATCGGGCTTGATAATGTTCAGTAACGAAGACGTACGGCTATAATCCGTCTGGCCTGCAGTAAATCGCGCGGAGCTTATATTCGTCCTAAAAACACTCATCTCGCACCTCCAACAGGGTTCATCTTAGCTGCTATCCGTTCTGTGATTCCGACAAATACCTTATGAATCACATTACGAGCGCTCGAAAAACTTTCCATGATTTCCTGAACGTTTGCACCAACCAGGCCTTCAATTACGACCACATTCTCCAAAATGTAGCCTTTACTACCTTCAATTTCTCCCTCTGCCATCTGAAGCTGCAAGCTGCCGAATTCCAGCGGTACTATTAACTGCATTACTGGCAAGCCGACGACCCCGGTGCTAGAAACCTCGCGAAGGATACCCGGCACTTCGATATTGAATCCAAATACTTCGGTAAGAAATTGAAGATGGCTCGCCTCACCGGTGAAGTCTTTGCCGAAAGCATCGATGTACCGCAGTATCAGCGAATAGCCTTCGACTTCAGCTTGCTGGGATTCGAGCAGAATTCTGACCCCCTGCTCTACAACCGGCGCGAAGTCATCCCATGATTTGTAGGGTTTGACAGCGTTCGCAGTAAAGATACCGGTACCGATCTGGAACAAGGTAGACGGCAAGTGCTCACTTCCAGCGTCGACTGCCCCATGATCGGTGTATCTGTACCTGACGATTGGCGCTTCACCCGGGGCTGGAAAGCCTGCCGGGATGAGCCGCTCAGAAGCGCCATAGCCAATTAGGGACATCGCTCTTGTAACAGTAGGGAGCTGCTTCTCGAAAGCGTCGTTACTTCCCGGTAAGGAGAAACCAGCAGGAAACCCAGGTGGCAAGGCCGCCAGCGATGCGGGATCTTTCCAGCGAAGCTCAGCCACGAGCTCCACGAGAGGCGGGTTTTCGAATCTTTCGTTCATGAGGGATTGACTCATCCTGATTTGGCGTGAGGGTCGCCATCTGATCCAGGGTTCATGCCCCAGGGGCCGAGCAAAAAGACTTGCTTCAGTACCATCCGCAAAGCACTCCGTTAGCTTTGCGGATGGTACTAGGACAATATCACCGGGGAGGCCTTGCTGGCTACATACCCACGTACAATATGGTGAGGATGCTTGGTCTAATATGGCTCGCAGCCTATCCTTCACGTACATCAAAACTCCGCAAGCCTTTGATGTCTAAGGCTAAGGCAACTGATTTTTAATCATTTGCTCTCGATTCATGACGCGGTCCAATACGCCTCCCATGGTGGTTGACAAAAAGGAAGACCTTCTTGAGGCCAATTACGCTCATCGTGAGCGGCAGCTACCAGCAGCTATCGGCTCAGAGTGTGTGAAAACAGATGTTCAGCCGGCGTCACGAATGCCTGTTACTGGTCGGCGGCTACACAAATAAGTGGTCAAATGCAATTGCCGCCCCTGGCCCATCACCATTGCCACCAATCAAAGCTCAGCCGCTTTTGCCCCTACTGAAAACCCGCCGGGGCAAAAGCGACTCCCACTGGAAAAATTTGTACCTACTCGTCGCCAACAAGACGAGCCAGTCCATCTACCGTACCTTTGCTAAGACCTACTTCTTTTGCGATAGCTGCAATGGGTAGCCCACTCCTCAAACCGTCTCGGATACGGTCCTGAATATGCCCAGGCACCTCCGCCTCGCCTGTTATCGGATTGAGATAGCAGCCCGCATGGTAAGTATCAAGCAGCGCCTTCAAGCTCTTACTAGCTTTGGATATCGCCTGACGCGAAACGCCTAAACGCTTTGCCATTTCAGCCTGGCTGAGCCCCTTATCCTTCATAAGCCATATTTTCTCACGCAGCCCAAGCGACGTGCCTTTGCTTGTGGCTATTGCATGCAGCCCTGAATGCACTTGGTCGTAGGCCGTCTTCCGCAGTTCCTGCATGTCAGCAGCGTCCGGCGGCTGAAAATTGACTGCAAAATCAGACCTGCCCGACCCGACCAATACAGTCAGATGGTGCTGGAACGCAGCTTTGTATCGAAGATCAGCATGATATCGGGCAGTCCCTGGCGCATGGATCTTGCAATAACGATTGCTCAATCTCCCGGCCCGAATTCGCTCTCTCGCTAGCTGGTCATGACTGGCAATTGATGATGTCAACTCACGCAAGCGTTCTGAACGATTAGTGAGACGCCAGCATAATTCGCAGTAGTGGTCCCCCTGGGAACGAGTCTGTGCATCTCGCAGGGTTTCATAATAAGGATGTGTACTGGTGCGCGCGGGCCTAAAACGTCTCAACAGACGGATCAGCTCGCGCGCCATTTCAAACGTGCCGCACATTTCACTCGTATCATCGGTCTGGTCGTAGAGGTTCTGCAATACACACCTAAAATTGTCATCCCAAGAATCAATATTGCTCAACTGCCAATCTATCGGGAGCGTTGAAATAGGTCTCTCAGATCGTCGAGATGCTGTTTTAAAATGCCAACCATCATTGAACGGACGCCGAGGCATTTCCGGCTGCAGATGAGGATGACGGCAGGTTTCGAGCAGCTTTTGATTCCACTCCATGCCAAGCGCACCTAGTGCCTCGGCATACGCAGATCCATTGTTGCCACTTGGGATAGCAAGGATAGGAGGAGCATATTTTCCCATTTCAGAGAGCCGACAAGTCTCTAGCAGCTCTTGATTCCACTCCCCCTTGAAGCGCCCGATGGACTCCAGGAACGCATCGTCCATATTGCGACGAACAGCCGTCCAAACAGAATACCGCCTTGAGGTAAGGCTTGATGACTGCGAGAGCCCGGCCAGGAGGCGCTCAAAACCAGACATGAGCTGGTCAGAGCACCTAGCGTGCGCGCGCACCTCGTTCAATAAAAAATCGAAGTCGTCTAGATACGCCATGTCAACCTAAATGTTAAATCTTCAGCCCATATTCTAACCGTATTTATCTGTAACGTTCCATTCAACAACCTTAATGAGGGAATGGACGTGACAACTGAAGAATTGATCCTGAGCACAACTGGCGGCTCTCCTCTGCTGTCTCTAGCACAAGTTGCTGAAATCCTTCACCGCAGCCCTGACGGGCTACGCATCACTCTGTCCGGCGACAATGAAATCGCCCGAAATCTAAAACCATGCAGGATCAAGATTGGCCGCCGCGTTTACTTCCGTGTAGCCGGGGTCGCGCGCTTTATCGACGAAGCATAAGAATAGCCCGTGTCAGTGCTGATCTCACTATCGCGACTGGGAGAATCGCTTTCCAAGCGCTCACACACCCCGGCGGTAGTACCACTGGAACCAGTCCTGCCTGAAATCGTACTGACTGGCTGGCCAGATGAGGTGAGAGGTGTACCCAATATCACGCTCCGGTCTGCGCTTTTCGGGTCCAGCAGATCCGCAAGCAAGGCATTCCTACAGCGCGCCGAAATTTACACTCAGAGACCCACGCAGATGAGATACACAGGACCACGGCTGGACCAAGGCGATTTAGATGTCTGGATCACGTTGTTGCATATCGCTCGCCAAAAGCAGATGGGGAAATTGTTTAAAACCAGCGCATACGAGCTTCTGAAACTACAAGGGAAGACGGATGCCGGGAATAATAGAAAAACTCTCTACAAGCGCCTGTTCCGCCTCGCAGCGGGCACACTTGAGTTAAGTGCAAAACATCAGTCCTATACAGGCGGCCTGATTGACTCGATCTATAGAGACGATATGGAGCACAAGCTCGTCATCACTTTGAACCTTGAGCTTTCTTACTTGTTTGGACCAAATGACTTTACCCACATAGATTGGGCCGTTCGCAGAAGTCTGAACTCAAAACCACTAGCACAGTGGCTACATGGGTATCTATCGAGCCATGCTGAGCCCTTCCCTGTGTCGATTGATACGCTAATGAAGATGGCCGGTAGTCTCGACAACTCTACATCAAGCCGTGAGCAAAATATTCGAAGGGCACTGGACGCGCTGCAGCACGCAAGCAACCTACACGGACAGCTGTTCAGCTACGAAATCAGCGGTGGCAACGTGTATTTCACGAAAACCCCAACCAGTAGTCAGGCTAGGCACATTGCGAGGAAAGGCAGCGGCTCCAAAAGCAAAAAATAAGGACCGTACCATTGGCTAGGCAGCACCGTACCGTTGGCTCGGATGTACCGTACCGTCGGCTAAAAAATACCGTACCGTTGGCTAAATTATTAACAAGCCGAAATGGCTACGAGCCCCGCCATTGAAGGGCTACGCGAACAATCCACAGCGCCTTAATCCTTTTATAATCATCCTAATACAGCTTGGAAACCATAATGAATAAGGTCGAAGCAGGCAGCGGCAACGTATACACTGATCTTGGCGACCCTGAAGCGAAGGAAATGCTGGCCAAAGCACAGACGGTTTCCTCGATCATTCGACTCATCGAGGAAAAAGGGTTGTCACTTGGTGACGCAGCACGACTGGCGGACGTTCCACAGGTGCAGCTTAGCAAGCTCCTGATCGGTCGCTTTCAAACTAACGCCCTGATCGATTTGGAAGAGATGCGCAAAAAAATCCGGGATGGCGAAAACAAATGACGAACCTATCCATCGAGCACTCCAGCTACTGGCGCGACTATTTCATCGCCCTGGACAAAACCCCGCTCAGCCTTGCCATTTGGCGAGGAATTTTCGACGATTCGGAGCTTTGCGAGTTCAGCACGCTATCAAAAGAATCCCTCGAAGATGCTCTTCAGAGACACCGTCGCAAGTTGAAAGCCATGCTGCAGGCCCTTGAGGAAATCAATCTTCCTGAATTGGAGTGGCTACCGCCCAAGGTACGGCAACAGCTAGAGATGTGATAGCCAAATCCCGTCAGCGTTCGATGTCCGCCTCATTGGAATTCTGCTCTTTCGCAAGACGACGTGTCTCGGCGTCGGACCTAATCTGCTCAAGCGTAGTAGAAGCGCGAGGACGGTCATGGTCGGGCTTTAGCGCCTGATCTTTAAAGTGACCTCGCTCCATTGCCCTGGTTCGCATTTGCTCAATGCTGGAAACGTTCTGACCATGTACATGGTCGCGACCAGGTGCCTTTCCACTCCCGGCCCCCTGGGCCAACTGGGCCTCCATCTTCTCCATCGCGCCAGGTACGCACGCACTTCCCTCCTCCCTCTCCCGCTGCAGTTGGTTAATCAAGCGATCTCCTTCGTCGCTTCGCGATTGCTCCATCCTACGGACCTGATCGCGGATGCTTTTCTCTTGGTCTGATCGTTCTTTTTGATCTCGCAGCTCTTGAGCTGACTTTTCCGACTGCGGAATCTTTTCGATGTGTCGCATGGTTTCAAGGTTCTCGCGGCGCTCATTTTGTTGGGAGAGCGCTGTAGCGATTCGTCCAGCCTCTTCTCTACTCATTCGCTCAGATCTTTTTTTATCAGTAGAACTACCGTTGGAATTAGTTGACACGTCGCTTTGCCTCTCGACCGAACCGGTCGTAATGATGGTCTGTTGGGGGCTACCGCCCGAGTTTTTTTGCACGTGGGTTCGCCGCTCACGCTCTTTCTCAAGGCTAATAATCTCAGCTCCAGCGCTCGGAACTTCGCGCCGTAAATCATCCCGAGATCGGGAAAGCTCTGCTCGGGCTTGTCGAAAGTCGATCACCTTTGCGCGTAGCAACGGATCTCTCCACTCGCTCGGCAAATATTTCCGTTCTGGCTTTAACCCAGTATTCCTTTCGGCATGGCTGCGCATATCGATCCTCTCTGCAAACCCCGCTCGCTCCAGATGCGTATTGCAACTTGTCTCCCAGCGATAGCGCAACTGACGTAACTCCGCCTTGCGCTCCGTCGTACTCAGTGTGAGTCCAGCGCTTGGGCCATAGCCTTTACGAGCGCCACCATTAGCCGGATTTTTAGAGTTGTAGCGTTTGAAGTACTGCTCAGGATCACGTGCATAGCCATCACACTGCCTCTCACTGAACATCAAATGCAAATGGGGCTGCTCGTCGCCGTCTGCTGCTTTCGGCGAATGAATTGCCCACTGATACGCGTGGCGCGTTCCTATTTCCTGGCGTACAAAGTCATGTACCAGATCAGTGCGCTGCTGTGGTGAAAGCTCACGAGGCAACGCTATTTCCATCTCGCGATACGTAGTGCCATTTTTGCGCTCATTCGCGTCAGCGGCATTCCAAAACTCTTGGGGACAATGCTGAGCCCAAGCCGGCATGTTCCCGGACTCAGTCGCCTCCAGTTTTTCGTTTCTATCTAGCCGCGCGGCATACTTACCTTCACGGGCGATATAGGCCGCATGTGGCCCAGCCTTCCCGATCTTTCCCACCTTCATGCTTAAACGGCCAATAGCCATCTGCGGATTACCTCACGCGTCTGAATTTTCGCGCCCGCGAAAATATGCCTTGGCACTACGCTTTTTTTTCGCGCCCGCGAAAATTCTGCTTTTGATTTTCGCTTCTGCCCCCGGCAGGGCGCGCTGTTTCTGAGGAACGAAGAAACAACTAAGCGCGCCTTCCAATACTGGAAGGATAAAGCAGTTCGTGCGCACATCAAACATATAATAGTTATAATTAGAACCCTAAAAACAAACTTAGCGTAATTAAGCGAAATGAAAGACAAATGGCTTAGCGACAGGATTCTTCACATAAAAAATCTGAAATCACCAAGTGATCAACAGCGATTACTCCTGATGCTTTCAGAAAAAAACTCTCGAACAAATGACGAGGAGCGAAAGCTCAGTTTTCTCATCAAGGCCGAGTGGGCAGAAGCCAAGGCACAGAAGGCCAGAAGCGATGTAGCTCGCATTGTTAATGCAGAAAAAGAATCTGCACGTAAAGCCAGGGACCGCGAGCTTTATCAAGCAGCCGGACTGCTCATACTGGCAGGCTTGGTTGATACAAAGACAGGAAGTCCTCTTTTGGATCGTGGTGAGCTCTTGGGCGCCCTTGTGGCAATTGAAGAAACGGCCGTAACCGATGCAGTGCGAGTCGACTGGAAAAGAACAGGAGATGCACTTATGGCAAGTCGGGAACGACCCAGAAAAAGCTGAGTAGCGCCCCGTCCACACGTCAATAAACCTAGCAGGCAGTAGACATGAGCTTTTTAGCGAAAAGTAAATTTTTTGATGATCCTGTATCGAAGGTAAGGCACTGGCTTTTACATCGAGAGCAAAAAATGATGCGAGCAGTCATTGGTCGAAAATATGAGGATGTCCTAGACCCGCAGGTATATTGGATTGTAGGTACTGATAATGAGCATGACGGCTTATCAGATGACGAAATCGAAAGAATGGCCCAGCGGCTCTCGCTGTCGCAAATAGGTGTGTTTCTCGCTCAACGTATCTGGGCAAAGCGAACCTGGCTAGTCGTCCCAATGCTGATGATGGCTGGGCTGCTAATTACCTACATGCTGGTGAATGCAGCTGGCACTACAACAAGCGACAAGCTCATTCCCTTGGTGCTGACAGGCACCGTCTGGCTCAGCTTTTTTCTGTGTTGTTCCGCAACAATATTCGGTCCACTGATTGCCCAGTTATTCCTGCCAAAAATGCCAGTGCGTCAGGATGAAATCGACTCAGTGAAAAGCGTAATCAGTCGCTGCGTCATTCGTGATTTAGAGCCAGAAACTCCGCTCGATCTGAAAGACCGTGCCCGACTATTGGTAACTGATTCCGACGGCCAATCTGTAGCGGGGCAAGTACTAGCTACTGACCTAGAGTTTTCAGCCGTTCGCGCAGAGTGGATGATCACTAAGGCTGTGCTCGTGCTGATGGGCTTAGTCATGCTATCTCCAGTCCTTGCGACCTCATCGCCCATGCTTGCGGTCTTGGATTATTTCTCCCTTTTGGTCTGGCAAAAAATGGCGTTCTGGATTCCCCGCGATCACGAGCAATCCAAATCTGGGCAGCAGGAAAAAGATTCGTCCGTACTCTTCTTCGCACTGAAGGTCGTGATCATCCCACTGCTAATAATTTTTGGGCTCTCTGCGTCCTATCGAGAACACCTGGATGCTTTTGTTCGGCTGGACGCACAAGTGATTAACTGGGTCTACGTTATCGGGATGTGGGCTTTCGCGATCTATCTCACCTTCACGGCCAAATCTCCACTTAAGGTTCGCGCAATGCGGCTCGATCAAGCAGTGCGTGAAAGTGGTACGGAGCTATTAGTCGACAAGGTCGGACGGGCGTACTTCCAGCATCTTGAGGAGGCACGTACTGAGCAGATCCGAAACGCCAAAAAGGATGGCTCTCCGTTTATCCACCTTGGAACCAGTACTGGTCTCCTAGCGCAACGACGTGACCCACTATCGCCTACTGAGGCCGGCATCCCGTTCGGCCTGTCCGTAACGGACTTGGCTACCCACGTCGGCGTATTAGGAGCTAGCGGCACAGGTAAAACCTCAGGCGTCATTCGCCCCCTTACCAAACAATGGATTGATGGCGATCTAGGGGGGCTTCTAGTACTCGATGGCAAAGGAGCACTGCCCCTCGAATTTGACGGAACAGAAGGATACACACTCATCAGCCCGGATCACGGCCCGTTCAATCCAATTTCTGGTATGACGCCAGATGCATTGGCTGATGTGCTCCCCGACGTATGCGACGACGGAAAAGGGGATACCTTCTGGCGTGACTCTGCACGCCTCATGCTGCGCATGGCGGCGATCTTGGTAGAAGCCCATCCCAACCTGCCATACACGCTGACGCAGATCCAACAGTTCTGCTTAGCCGGCCACCAAGAACGCGCGGACTGGCTCGACCCTATTTCTAGCGAAATTGACGGTAGTGGCCGGCTGCTTGCCGCAGCTCATTACTGGCTGCTGGAGTACCCCGATTTTCCGGAGAAGACTGCCGGCTGTATCAGCAACATGCTTCGAACCTGGCTGGGCAACATCCTGCTCCAAGAGAAGCTTGGTCCGTGGGTCAACACAACTGACACTGAGTTCAGAGTTGAAAATGTTATGACCGGTCAGAAAATTGGGCTTCTGCTACCAGAATCGGAATATGGCATTGGCGGGGTGGCCATCTCAGCTATATGCATGCGCAGAGTCTACGATGCGGTAAAAAAACGCGGCGACAGTTGGCAGGGCTTGGAAGGCCATAGGCCTGTTCTGCTCGCCGCTGACGAGGTTCAGAACCTGTTGACCAAAGCGGATCTGGAAACTGTTCCGGTCGCACGCAGCCTTGGCCTGTATCTGATGTTTGCGACACAAAACGTCGACGGTTTGTATAAGCGCCTGGAGCGCGACGGCGCGGTACAGATGCTCGGCAACCTTGCCAGCATCATAGCTTTAGCCCCCCGTACAGATGACTCAAACAGCTACGTTTCCAAGCGGGTCGGTAATGTATGGAAGGCTTCGACACAAAGCTTTCAGGGGCTACCTGACGCCGCTAGCGATTTTGGTCTGTACGCTAACTCTGGTACTGGTCAAGCAATGCAGTCGACCACGCTGCATCGCCAGAATCGCTTCGGCGCGCCACGGCTATCTTATGCGATAGGACTCTGGCATCGTCAGTGGACCCCCAAAGCTATGAACTGGCTGGATGGAATGGTGGTGCCTGATGATCCAAATCAGGCACCACCGCGACCAGCACTCCAGCTAGAGCTATCCCCACTCATCTCGCCCGATGAGATCGACACCCTCTTGGCCATACCAGGTACCGCTATCGCAGTCATCAACCGCGGACGAATCCAACGCCGTGATGTGATCCGCCTGTATCCGAAACAAGCGGGGGATGCAGCATGAAAACTACCGAAATCTATATGCCGTTGATGCGTGAAGCGGAGGGCCATTGGTATTGGCCAGGGTCAACTTCCCCGGCGACCTTGCTAGCCTTGGCTCTGCTATTGGCCGCATTCGTTTATGGTTACCGGTACCCTGCGATGAAAGCGGACGAAGCGATTCAACGCATTGAAGCCGTGAACCAGTTGATCGACCAATCGGCGCAACACACACAGACAGCACTCTCACGCCTCCAGGGCTTGATGGCAGACCAACCTGAATGGCTGCGACAAGTGGCGACCGCACAAACGACTGAACTTCAAGCCCAGCTGTCCTTGGTCAAGCCCTTGAGTAAGGAGCAGATACTTCAGAAAGCGGTATTGCAGCAGGAACAATACGATCAGGCTCAACAAGTGATCGCAGCTTCGCCATTTAAAGGGTTAACGAAACTGCAGATACCGCTGAGCGCTGAAGGGAAAAGGTATCTCGATGCTCTTGAGGTTAAACGCCCCTCACGATTTGAGTACCAAAGGCTTTCAGACGGATTGCTTGATGCGCTGCCTGTACTGCAGGAAGGATTCAAGCTCCAGGCCCAGACAGAGAGCATGGTTCATCGCCTGGATGTGCAACTGAACGGCGACAAGGCAGGCGTGCCCGGGCCAGCAGCAGAGCAAGCTTTCGATTATGACGGTGGAGAACAGCTGTACGAGCGGCAGCAGCCCAAGCCTAAAGCTCCCATTGACGAGCTCAGCAGCGCAATCCGTAAAGCAGAGCGAAACGCAGAACAGCAGAAACAACAGGCAAAGTTGGAAGCTCAGAATCAGGCACGTCAGGCAGAGAGAGACGCCCGACAAGCAGAGCTGCAGGCGGAACGTGAGCAACAGAAAGCACAGCGTCTATCTATCCAACGCCAACGGGACACTGATCGCCAAGCCAGCGTAGCTGCCGAGGCTACACGCCGAGCAGAGCAAGATTCAGAGCGCCGACTAGCTGCGGCAAAACGGCAATCGGAAGCTGCAGCCGAGGCGAAACAAAGAGAATGTACGGCCAGCATCATGGCAAGAGCCAGATGTGCGGCCCAAGGTTACAACCCGCTAACGGGGGCTAGAAATTGATAGCCGTCACAGAGCGATTTGCTGTATCTACTTTCGAAAGATCTCCTCATTTTCGCGCGCGCGAAAATCACAGAGGATTCAAAACCTAATCTTCGCGATGTAAGCGAACGGCAAACACGCATACCGGCACAGGTCATCGACAAAGACATCCCGACTGCCGGGCTGATGGCCCAGGTGATGATCGCGAAATACGCCGATCATTTACCGCTGTACCGCCAGGAGCAAATCTTCGGTCGGGCCGGTCTTGCGATACCTCGCTCAACGCTCGCCAGTTGGGTCGGCGTTTGCGGTGTGCAATTGCAGCCGCTGGTCGACGCAGCGGGCAAATGGAATCGGGGAGTTGTTGCCGCATCGGTGGCAACCCGCTTAGTTGCGCAAGAAGGGATGCCCGGAAGCTTATTCGAATTCGATAGGTACGATCACTACACAAGTGATGGCCTTTGGCTAGAATGCCCCCACCCAGAACAGGGCTGGCAACTTCGTGACATACGTTGCTACCCCGATTACAAGGAAGACTCTATGCCCATGATCGCCAATGACCCCACTACCCAGCTTGCATTCTCTGTATATGAGAACAAGGGAGTGTACGCGTTACTCCTAGGCTCAGGAGTATCCCGCGCCGCCGGTATTCCAACCGGCTGGGAGATCACCATGGAGCTAGTCAAACGTGCCGGTATTGCCTCAGGTGTCGGCGAGCAAGAGGATTGGTATGCTTGGTATCTAGGTCAGACAGGAGAGCAGCCTAACTATTCCACTCTGCTGGAGACCTTAGCGGGCACGCAGAGCGAACGCAGAGCCATTGTGCAGAGCTTCCTTGAGCCTACAGCCCAAGAGCTGGAGGACGGTTTAAAAGTACCCACCAGGGCTCATCGAGCTATCGCAGAAATGGTGCGTGCTGGACACGTGCGGGTCATTGTGACCACCAACTTCGACAGGCTGATGGAAAACGCACTGCGTGATGCCGGCATCGAGCCCACTATCGTGAGTTCGGTCGACACCCTGGCAGGAGCAGAACCGCTCGCCCATTCCCAGTGCTTCATCCTCAAAATCCATGGCGATTACAAGGACGCCCGGATTCTAAATACGGATGTTGAACTGGGCGACTACCCCACTGAATTCAACACTCTGCTCGACCGCATAATCGATGAGTTCGGGTTGATCGTCGCCGGCTGGTCAGGAGAATGGGATCACGCCTTGAGGGCCGCGTTTCTACGCGCCCCTTCCCGACGCTACCCAACCTACTGGCTCGCCCGAGGAGGTGTGTCTGAGCGCGGCCAAGAGTTGGTCGCACGACGCCGCGCTTCGGTGGTTAGTGGGACTGATGCGGATACGTTCTTCGATGCCCTTAACCTGAAGCTTGAGACCATTCAAAAATCCCGCCAGCCCAATCCGGCGAGCGTCGAGCTGATGATCGCCATGGCAAAACGCTTCATGGACCGGCCTGAACACAGAATCCAGCTCGACGACCTAGTCACGGCTCAAACTCGACAGAGTATTGCTGATTTTGTACCTCTATTTGCAGGACAGGGTGATGTGAGAACCCAGGCGTTCAGTGATTGGGTTCCAGAGTACGAGGCTATTGCAGAACCAATCGCCCGCCTTGCTTCAGTGCTAGGTCGATGGGGCACAGGTGATGAGCTGAGTCTCGTACTGGATGCCGTTAAAGGACTATATGCAGAAGCTCATAGGGGGCAGGCTGGCTATACCCACTGGCTCGCCCTGAAGAACTACCCAGCTGCGTTGGTCGTTCTTGGCTATTCACTGGGCCTGACCCGTGCAAATCGCCTTGACGTTCTATATACCCTGCTCAATTCAACCGTCATTAACCGCCGTGAGCAACCAGGATTGATTGGTTATGAGTTGTCACCGTTCTATTTAGAGGCCGGCAACGGGCTGCTGGCGCACTGGAAAACCTTAGAGGATCAGAGCAACGCCCGTACACCGCTATCCAATCGCCTGGCCAGCCTCATTACCTGCAAATGGGCACCCTCGTTCGCCGGAGTGCAGGATCCCGAGCTGCTGTACGAGCGTTTCGAGTTTCTGAACCTGCTGTTCTTCGCTCAAACGAACGGCGTCAATGAAGAAGAGCTCAATAATCGAATCCAGCAGAGTCAATTTCGAAACATCGCGATGGGTCGTCTGTCGTGGCACTCGGAGACAATCTCGCGCTTTGCTCAGGAATACTCTACGCCGGAGTTCAACGCGCCCTTGCTTGCTGCCGGCTTTGCCTATGGCAGTGAGAGCTACCTCCAGCGTTTCTTAGAAGGATTAGGCCGAATGAGCAGGTGGTAAAGGCGCTCCAAGGCTTCCCTAAATTCAGATCATGGATCACTGCTCATAGCGACCCGCAACCGTTAGGGTAAGCGTCAGCCGAGCGTGGACACCGTTCGTTTACTTCGCGGTGAACAAATGAGCTGGTGAGATCCAGGGTGACTTGTCGCGCTGGATATCACCAGCAGCCAAGTATTTTCGCGCGCGAAAATACTTGGGGTTGGGAGTTCTTCATCACGGCGAGATCTCGATTCATCTAAACGACTCCATAGATCAGAGCAGCTCAACGCTAGCCGTTTCTGATAGCCCGATCTCGCTGGTTCTGGTTGAACGCT
Organism: Pseudomonas sp. ICMP 10191; assembly: GCF_001467335.1. Lineage (NCBI taxonomy): Bacteria > Pseudomonadati > Pseudomonadota > Gammaproteobacteria > Pseudomonadales > Pseudomonadaceae > Pseudomonas > Pseudomonas sp. ICMP 10191. Next base: position 167,720 of record NZ_LKGW01000024.1, on the reverse strand, counting down.
GATCTGAGAAAGACTACGAAGCGTGCTGCGAGCCTTATCTAGCTTGGAGAGCAGATAACTTAGGATCGCGGGTCTCCACTCAGTTTCTCACAAACGCATACTGATACTCGTTCAGCTCATTAGAATTACGAGCGATTAATTTCAACTCAGAGCAGCTACCAATTGCCTCTGCGAAACTAGACCCAACGGCCATAGGCAGGTAAAAATAGTCACCATACATCTGCGGAGGAATACCCCATATCATCCCTCCAAGGTACTTCCCATACTCCTTGTCGGGAAAAATCCTAGCCAGTGAGCTAGGTAAACTGACATCAATTATTTGACCGCTTTCAACTGTCAGCCAAACGTGCAAATTAATCCCCTGCCTGCCTTGAGAAGAAATATCTGCAAGTGAAATTCCTCTCTTACACCAACGTTTCAAATCTTCCCAAGATGGATTGAATGCAACCGTGTCTCCTCTCCAAAGCTGTCCGATGGTGACGTAGACTTTTCTACCGAGAGAGGCCTCAATGTGGGGTGCGAGAAAATGGCTCCATTTAAGGCACTGAAAAGCTGACTTTGAGGCGTCGCTAACACCTGCGGTCAGTAAAGCACGATCCAGAAAGTCATCGCTTTCGCTAATTGGGGAAGAGAGCCAATTTGGCTTTGCGACCTTAAAGCCCTGGGCATTTGTGAATTTTACCGCGTGTAAAAACCACGCTCTGTAGTCTGAAAAATCCTCTGAGCGAGTGGGAAGAGGCGGCGGCGTATAAAACAAGCGTTCAAACAACCACATTTCAACTCCGAATCAAATCTATAAGTCACAGCATAGACATAGCTTTATTCTCAGCCTGTAGCTCCAAGCTGTCGACGGCAGTGTGTTTTCTGATATGAATTAATACCTTCTCCAGGTCCAGTAGGCGATCCCGTACCCCCCCAAAAGCAGCACTGCGGAACCTCCCCATTGCATGTATGTGCTAGCCCACCACTCCACGTCTAGACGCTCGATGGACAACCCGGGGAAGTACAAGCCTTTGACGCCCCAGTACTGCATGGCAGGCCAGAATCCGCTCCACAAGGTCGATAGCGCTAGAGGCAAAAGCGCCCTGCACCCTAAGAAACCGTCCGTGAGCTCATTCCATATCGCGTAACCTACCAAACTGAGACACAGGAGGATGCTGAACAGCAGTCTGCCTCCAGCGGAAATATCTACGCCTATCTGATCTGAAAATCCTTTAGCTATGGCATATCCGAGCAGCGCGATCCCGGCGGCAAATGCAATTCTCTCAGCGACACGACTTTGGTCAGACCTCATTGAACATCTCCGTTTCGTAAAATTGCTCACGTCATGTTAGCCAGTGGACACGCCCAGGACCAGCCAAAACACACATTCAAAATCATAGGCAGTTTTGCGCAGGATGGGATTGAAAGAGGTTTGGAGGACATATGGCAGAATTGAAGTGACTGAATACATGTGAATGGAAACCTTACGAGCGTGATTCTGGTTCAATATTTCGGTACACACCCGGTACAGTCATAAGCTCTCACTACTTTCTCAAAACTACGTCAAACCCGCTGTTTATAATGCTTTCAGCTTTGTGTGCCTACGTTAACCTATGAACAGTTTTGTAAGGCCCACAGCGTTTCTAGGCAACTCATAATCCTTTGGTGCACGGTTCGAGTCCGTTTGGGCCCACCATACTCAAAGCCGCGCACTGCGCGGCTTTTGTGTTTCTGGTGAGGTCCTCTCAGATGCAGCCCTGTAGTGGTCTAGTAACTCCAGACACTCATTCAGGCGAGAATATCGCCAGATAGAAGTGTCTGATTTACCACTACAGTTGCCTGCATGACAGGGTCAGGCCAGCTTTTGCGCTCTCCCCCTATCGCGGCCTTTCCCGATGCAATTCGGGTTCAAGCCCGCTTGGGCAACTTCCAGTTTGGCCGGATGAAGTGGCAGGTATAACCGTTCGGTATCCGCTCCAGATAATCCTGATGCTCCGGCTCCGCCTCCCAGAACTCGCTGGCGGGCTCGATTTGCGTGACCACACGCCCCGGCCACAGCTTGGAGGCGTCCACGTCAGCCGCGGTATCTTCGGCAATATCCCGTTGCTGTTCGCTCAGGTAGTAAATCGCCGAACGATAGCTTGGCCCAAGATCATTACCCTGCCGGTTAGGCGTGCTCGGGTCATGGATCTGGAAAAAGAACTCAAGAATCTGCCGGTAGCTGATCACCGCCGGGTCAAACACGATCTCAATCGCTTCGGCATGATTGCCGTGGTTGCGGTAGGTGGCGTTCGGTACGTCACCACCGGTGTAGCCGACTCGCGTGTGCAGCACGCCGGGGTAGCGTCGCAACAAATCTTGCATGCCCCAGAAGCAGCCGCCGGCAAGGATGGCGGTTTCGGTTGGGTTGGTCATGGTCTGTCCTTGCGGTTTATGGAGACAGGGATAGTTATGGGGTGATGCCGGGCAATACCAAGCCGGATGAAGTAAAAAACAGGATCGTGTTGCGGAACGAGTAAACGTCTTACAGAAGCCTTGGCGCCTTGCTCCGTTGCCTACCGTTGCGTCAGAATCGGCTGGCTTGAGCGCTTGAGTCAGCGTTTCCAAGATGGCTCGGTCGCTGACAACTCAGTGATCGGGTTTAGTTGACCCCCTACAAACCTGCCAACCAAACCACTATAAGCCCACTCCCCCCACAGTATCCTCCCCAGTCATCGACCTTCTCAATCACCCGATCAAAACATCCGATTAGCCATCCTCCGAAACATTCCGTAACGTTGTTTCCCGGTGCGACAGATGCGCGCACCGCTTGAGCTTTTAATCCCCCCGCTCAGCCCACGACCACGCACGAGCCCACCATGTCTTTGAACACCCCGCAGCAAATCGCTGAAATTGCCGTCGAAAGCGGCGTCAAGAAGGCCCACCTGGGCCTGCCGTCATTGATGATCCTGGGCTTTCTGGCAGGGGCTTTCATTGCCCTCGGGTTTCTTCTCGATATTCATGTCAGCACGATGATCCCTCACGAGTGGGCGTCGCTGGGCAATCTGCTGGGCGCTGTGGTGTTTCCGGTCGGGCTGATTCTGGTGGTGCTGGCCGGTGGCGAGTTGCTGACCGGCAACATGATGAGCCTGCCCATGGCGCTGTTCGCCGGGCGTATCGGTCTGGGTCAGTTGGTGCGCAACTGGGTACTGGTGACGCTGGCCAACCTGATCGGCGCGCTGTTCGTCGCCTATTGTTTCGGCCATGTGGTGGGGCTGACTGAAGGCGCCTTCATGGCCAAGACCGTGGCCATCGCCAATGCAAAGGTGGGGGCCAGCTTTGAACAGGCCTTCATCTCCGGCATTGGCTGCAATTGGCTGGTGTGCCTGGCGGTGTGGCTCAGCTACGCGAGCAAGGACGTGATCGGTAAAGTGGTCGGCATGTGGTTTCCGGTGATGGCATTCGTCGCGATCGGCTTTCAGCACATCGTCGCCAACATGTTCGTCATTCCTGCAGCGATCTTTGCCGGCGCCTTGAGCTGGGCGCAGTTCGGCGACAATTTCGTCCCGGTATTTTTGGGTAACGCGGTGGGCGGCGCGGTGTTCGTCGGCCTGGCCTATCATTTGGCTTTCTTCAATGCGGCAACACGACCTGCTGAGCTGTCCAGGACCAGCGGCGCGCAAGCTCCGAAATAATCTGACGCCATATAAGCTCTGCGGTGAAAAGAGATGACGACCGCAGAGCAAACCAGCAAGTTGAAGAGCAAAACTCACGTCACAAGCAAATAGTCGAGTTGCTCGACAAGAGCAGCCTTTGATTTGAAATGAAGCCGACTCCTCGCGTGCCTGCTGCCAACCCATGCCGCACACGTTCAGACACTGTCCATAAAACCGATCCACGCCGCCAGCAGCAATAAAACCGCCAGCACTCGATTCATCCACTGCACTCGCCAAGGCGATGTGAGCCAGCGGGCCGAGCCTGCGCCCATCAGCGCCCAGCTGCCGAGGCAGGGCAAGGAAATCAGAAAGAACACCAGCGCCAGGTAAGACACCGGGTTGCGCTGGCTGAATACACTGACCACCGCCAGCGCCATGACCCAGGTCTTGGGATTTACTACTTGCAGTGCTGCGCCACCGATAAAGCCCATCGGCAGGCGGTTTTGCCGCTCGATTGAGTCGGTCGGGCTGGCACCTATCTTCCAGGCCAGCCAAGTCAGCCACAGCACGCCGACCCATGCCATGACGCGCTGAGCATTGGGGATCGCGAGCAGTGAGTGGCCGACACCCATGCCGACGAGCAACACCAACAGTGCAGCGCCGGTGCAGGCTCCCAGAATCAACGGTACAACGGCGCGCCAGCCGAAGCGGGCACTGTTGCTTAATACCAGGATGTTGGTGGGGCCGGGGGTGATCGAGGCGACGAAGGCGAACAGTAGGAAAGGCAGCATGATCGGCAATCCAGGGCTGAAAAAGCCCATGCTGCGACATACCACAGGATCAGTCTGGAAGGTTTGAGCAGCGCAAGCGATAGGCCGCCGGGCTCAGTCCGTAGGCGCGCATGAACCAGCGGCCCAGATGGCTTTGGTCAGCGAAGCCCAGATCGCTGGCCACCTGAGCGGGCCAGATTCCAGCTGCCAGCATTCGACGAGCCTTGGCCAGGCGCAGCTGTACCAGATATGCATGAGGCGGCAGGCCGAAGGCGGCCTTGAACGCCCGCGTCAGGCGAAAGCGGTCGACGCCACAAATAGCTGCCAACTCGTTCATGCCCACGTCCTGATGCAGATGCGCGTGCAGATAATCCCTCGCCCGCAAGGCCACTTGCGGCAAGCGCGGATCGGGATCGGTCATGCGTCGCCATTGCACCCGATCAATGAGCTGCGCCAGTAATTCATCCAACGCGCTTTGACGAACGATGCGTAGCTCATTTTGGTGCAGCGCCGTGAAAGCGAACGTGACCGCGTGAGCCAGCCGTGATTCGGTTTGCACGGTGTTGGCGAAAGAAGGCAGATGCTGGTCGGGAGCCTGTTCGAACAACCCACTGAGCTCCCGGCTCAGCCAATGCGGGTCCAGGTACAGCATCTGATAGGTGAACCCTTCGGCGCACGGGGCATTGCCATGATGAATTTCCCCGGTTCCAGTGTGAACACCTGCCCGGGCGTGCTGGCATGGCGCTGACGGCGGCAATTGAACTGCTGCACACCTTGCCGGGTAACGCCCACCAGATAGCTGTCATGCCAATGGGGATCATAGGCATGCCCCTGAAAGTGCGCGTGCAGCGTCTCGATGCCTGTATCAAGGTCGCGAGCGAGGTCTATCCAGTGTGTGGAAGGCATAAAACACCTGAATCGATGAAAGCGATTGGTTATCGCTGACGTCAGGAGGTGAGTCTAGAACATTCGTGCATTCATCTTCCTGGTCCGACTTTCCTTGAAGGTGCATGGGATGCTGGTGATACGGTCGGGGCGGACACAATGAGTTCGCCAAACACTCGCAACGCTCGGTAGAGCCTTAAAGACTCAAGGCCGCGGCGAACCGTCAATAAAAGCGCAAATCGACCTCTCCATAGTCGGGACGAGTGAACTCACACGAGCCGTGATACCTTCGCCGCCCAACTCATGACAAGGAGGTCGCCATGCGCACCCTTTACAACCCCCTGATTCTGGCATCAGCAGTATTTGCGTCTGGTTGCACCATCAAGCAAACAGTGACTCCCGTCGAGCTGTCTTCGGACCTGGCGCCGGAAATCTGCATGATTCCCGCCGATGGCCTGCGCGAGGGGTTCAATACAACCTACGTAAGATTGCTGACCGAGAAAGGCTTCCATACACGACAAATCCCGCCGGGCAGCAGCCCATCCAGTTGCCCTTTGACAACGACTTATATCGGGACCTGGAGCTGGGATATGGCGATCTACATGAGTTACGCCGATATTCGCGTTTATCAATTTGGTCAGCAGGTCGGTCAGGCTGAGTATGATTCACGCTGGGGTGGCGGTCGCGTAATCGATAAATTTATCGATGCCGAGAAAAAGATAACCGAAATGACTAATCAGTTATTTCCAAAGGGCGCGGCCGGACTGAAGGGAGCCAAAGGTTCGAACTCTGTTGCCGGCAGATCGCCGCTGACAAAAGAGGCTTACCAGCAGCAACAGCTTGATCTGCTCAAAGAGCAGGCACTCCCCTATGCTGACTATCAAAAGCGCTATAACCAGATCATGGCTGAGTAAGACCTTATGTCAGCCCACTCGACAAACTGTAGCCAATAGGCCACACTCAAAGCTATGACGAATACCACCGAGTACACCATAAGCACCACGTCTCAGTTCGATGACTGGCTTGACGGTGTGAAAGATGCAAAAGGCAAGGCTGCTGTATTGGTCCGTTTGGATCGAGCCAAAGCAGGCAACTTTGGTGACTCTGAACCAGTGGGCGAAGGCGTAAGCGAAATGCGGGTTTTTGTAGGCCCAGGGTATCGTGTTTACTACGTACGCTCGGGTCAAGCCGAATACCTTATGCTTTCGGGTAGTGACAAAACCGACCAAAGACGCGGTATCAAGGAGGCGAAAGCGATTCTTAATGCCATGAGGGTAAGATCAAATGACTGAAATCAAATCAACTCCAGAGGAGATGCCTATCCTCAACCTCAACACATCCGGTACCAGCCGCTATGAAGCCTCCCGCTTTCTCGACAATCCGGAAACGATCAGTGCTTACCTTGCTGAAAGCATGAAGGCAAAAGATCCTGAATTACTCATGAAGGCTTTGTCCGAGGTAGCGAAAGCGCAAGGAGTGAACAAGGTTGCCCGAGATGCCGGGGTTAATCGGGAAAGCCTTTATAAATCGCTTAAGGGCGGCGCGAAGACTCGCTATGACACCATTAGAAAGCTGATGGAGGCCGTTGGAGTAGAGCTAACCGTGCAGCCAATTGCGACGAATTCTGTTGATAGCGGGTCAAGTAAGCAACCGCGGCAAGCAGCAAAAGTAGCCTCGGCCAAGGCTGCTGCAAAGCCTAAGCTTGTCAGAGAGGGCACCACAGGCAAGGCCAATAAAGGCCAGCGCGCAGCGAAAAGCACTGTAGCCAGCGCGTGAGCTGTCCAGGCATGGCTTCCGGATGCGGAAGCCAGCAGTCAAATCAATGGTGTTACTAATACGTGTGGCGTGTAGTGACGACCTGCTGGAAATCTTACTGATGTTTTTGCTTGAAGAGCGGCACGCACGCATCAGCACATAGCGCTCCCAACGCCACCACACCCACCATCCCCTCCCCCAATTCAACCTCAACCCCCACCCCCTGCAACCCGCCCACTGCCGTCCATTCCTCAAGCGCCAAGCCGTGCAACTTCAAAAACGCTTCGCGCCTGCACCATGCCTTGGCGAACGCAATTGGGCGAATCGACTCGGGCATGCCTGACAGACGGGTAGCAACCTCAGCCCCCAAATAATCCTGCGCGACAGCATGCCAGTCCGGCACCGCCTGAACCTGCATCAAGTCCACGCCCACTGCGCCGTGGAGATTGACGGCAGCAAGAGAGAACCCGGCTTCGTGGCTGATGGAAAACCCGGGCTCCGGCAGCCCGTCGATAAGCAATCGCGGCGCGACACCTGAGGCGCTGATGAACGTGATCGCCCCGGATGGCAATTCGAGCCACTGCTCCAAGGCGATACGCACGCAAGCCCGAATGCGGTTTCTGGCCTCATCTCTTGCACAGCCTGGCCTGGTGACGCAGCTGACCAGCAATACATTCTGCCGAGGGAAGGACTCTGGAGGGGCGAGCCGGCCATTTTCATCGAATACCCAGCTCGCCCCGCACTTCATGCCCTGTCAGGTGACGCGGGGCAACCGGCCCATCGGCTGGCGGCAGGGATATGCTCGCCCTTCATCACCAGGGTCAGTGCGCCAAGGTGCGCATCGTTGCCGACGACAGCGCTATACAGCACGGCGCTGCGTGGCCCCATGTACACACGCTCGCCGATGCTGACGTGATCAATCTTCATGATTCGGTCTTCGAACAGGTGGGTCTGCGGGCAGGCGCCGGCATTCAGTTCGCTGTCTGCGCCGATGCTGACGCAGTCGAATTCGGTGATGTCGGTGGTGTCCATGTAAACCCCGCGACCAATCCTGCAGCCGAGCACATTGAACGCCAGTGGCAACCACGGTGTGCCGCGCAGGTAGCGCATGAAGTTCGGTGCGGCCATGCCTTCGTACAGACTGGTGATGCCCTCCGACAGCCATACGAAGGGCGTCCACATCGGGTCAGCGCGTTTGCGATAGCGGCCCATCACCAGCCATTTCAGGGCCGCGATCAGCAGAAAGTTACCCACGCTGTACGCCACGCCGATCACTGCAAGGTAGGCCAGCACCGCGCCCCAGCGCTCGTCGTCGGCGAGTGGCATCAGGTCAAGCATCACCGTGTAGCCGACGGCGATCACTACCGCGTGCGGGGTGACAATGCGCACGCCTTCGACCAGTCCTCGTGCCAGGCGGCGCAGCGGTGAAGGCTTGAAGGTCAGTGATTCGGGAGCGCCACTCACCTGCTCGCGGGCAGGCAGGTGGATCGGTGGTGAGCCCAGCCAGGTGTCGCCGTCGACCATTTTGCTATTGTGCGGCGCGCAGGAATGGACGCCGATCAGGACGTTTTCCGGCAGTACCGTGCCGTCCGCGATGTACCCGCCGTTGCCGACAAAGCTGCGATGCGACACGACCGTGGGTTGCATGGTCATCCAGCCGCCGTCGATACGCTCATCACCGAGCATCACCGCATCCGCGATAAAGGTTTCATCGCCCAGGGTCAGCATGTCCGGGATGACGCCCTGTGCGCTGGAAATCTCGGCGTCGCGCCCTACTTTCGCGCCCAGCAGTCGATACCAGAAGGGCGAATACACCGTGGCGTAGATGCCGGACAGCACGTTGAGGCTCGCTTCCTGAATCTGGCTGATCAGCCACTTGGCGCAGTAGGTATTGCTGTGCACCTCATAACGGCCCGGCTTGAGGCGTGGGAAGACGACCCAGCGCAATGCCGCAGACGCCAGAACAGTCGCGACAATCAGCACCGCACTGGCCGGGAACGCGAGCAGGAAATAGCGCGCCAGTTGTCCCAATGGTCCACTGCCCTCGAACCATGGCAAGACGTTCTGCGTGTCGAACCAGTCGATCAGGAAAAAGGTCGGGAAGACCGGGATGAAGAACAGCGTCGCGACCAGCAGAACGCCGAACACGAAGAACAGCTTTTCTGCCCGTAAACGCGCCGGGCTGGTCACAGGCCGCGCAGGTTGGCCGAGCGTATCGAACGCGCCGACATCACGCGCTGGCGAGCCTTGCCAGATGCGCCCAGCCGGAACCTCCCGACCATCGGCCATGGCTGACTGGGCTTCCAGATGCCCCCACGGGCCTACAGCCGTATTGCCTTCCATGATCACGTAAGAGCCGACACAGGCATTGTCCTGCAAGGCGATAAGGCCCAGATGCAACTGACCCCGCTCGACGCGCGCGTTTTCGAAGCTGACACCGTTGCCGACGCTGACCCCGTCGCCGATTTCCAGCAGGTCATGAGCCCGTACTGTAGCGCCGCCAATAATCACGTCCTGCCCGATCTTCGCGCCCAGTGCGCGCAGCCACAGGGGATAAAGTGAGGAGCCGCTCAGTAGATAAGTCGGCGCCGACTCGACCATGCGGTCTGCGGCCCACCAGCGAAAATAGGTAACGCCCCACAGCGGATAGATCCCAGGCTTCAGGCGGCCGACGATCAGCCACTTGGCTGCCAGCGCGATGAAAAACTGCAGAACGGTAGCAATCAGGAATACCGAGATCGACGCCAGCGTCGCCAATGCGACAGAGTCGTCGGGCGAGCCGGTGAGCAGGTGATAGGTAAAGAACGGTGCGAGCCACTGGGTCATGCGCAGGCTGACCATGACCGGCAATGCCAGCGCCTGGGCCACGCCGCAGCGCCAGCGACGCCAGGCTGACGGAGGCGTCCAGTCCACCGGCGCATCCACCTCTTGTGGCGCCTGATCCAGCACTTCGGCAATCGCGCCGATACGCCGATGCTGGTAAATGTCGCGCACCGTGACTTGAGCGAAGCGCGGGTTGGCCCGCAGCGCCGAGGCCAAACGCGCGGCAAAGAAGGAATGCCCGCCCAGATCGGTGAAAAAGTCCGCATCGCGGCGGATCGGCATGCCGGGGAACAGTGTGCTCAGCGCGGCAAACAGTGCGATCTCACCTTCGGTTTGCGCCACATCGGACTCTGCGCTGGCGGCCTTGGCATCCACCGTCAACGGCCGGGCCTTGAGCGTTTTGCGGTCGATTTTGCCGGACGTGAGGCGCGGCATGCTGTCGAGCAGTTCGAAGTGTCCCGGCACCATGTACGGCGGCAACTGCGCCTGCAGAGTTTTGCGCAACTGACTCGTGAATGCGGAAGGCGTCGACGTGTCGCTCACCAGATAAGCAATCAGTTGATCAACGCCCGCCTCGTTGCGCAACAGGACGGCAACGGTGCCCACGCCAGGCTGTTGCGCCAACAGCGATTCAATCTCGCCCAGTTCGACGCGAAAGCCGCGAATTTTTACCTGATCGTCGGCACGCCCGAGGCACTGCACCTGCCCTTCGTCGTCGATCCGGGCAAGGTCGCCGGTTCGATACAGGCGCGCATCGTGATAGCCGGTGGACCATGGGTTCGGCAGGAATTTTTCCTGGGTCAGGTCCGGCCGGCCAAGATACCCCTCGGCCAGGCCGGGGCCGATGATGCACAGCTCGCCGACTTCGCCACGCGGCAGCAGGCTGGGCGCCAGGGTGCTCCCGACCGCAGGGTCATTGGCGATGACCAACAGCCCGTAATTGGGTAACGGTGTGCCAATCGACACCGGGCGACCGCGCGACAGACGCGCCAGGCTGGCCGACACGGTGGCTTCGGTAGGGCCATAGGTGTTGAACATCTGCCGGTTCGGCGTGGCCCAGCGATCGACCAGCGACTCAGGACACATCTCGCCGCCCAGATTGATCAGGCGCAGGCCGGGAACGTCTTCGCTGAACAGCGCCAGCAAAGTGGGCACCGCATGCAAGACGCTGATGCGCTGCTCGTTCAGCAGGCGCGGCAGGGTTTCGGGGTCACCGCTGGTTTCCTTCGGGCCTATCCACAGCGTCGCGCCCACCAGATAAGCGATCCAGATTTCTTCGAAGGACATGTCGAAGGCCACGGAAAAGCCCTGGTAAACCCGGTCGCTGGCACGAATGCCAAGTATCGCGTTCTCGCTGCGCAGAAAATGGCAGATGCTGCGCTGGGAAATCAGAATGCCCTTGGGCTTGCCCGTGGAGCCGGAGGTGTAAATCACATAGGCAGGATGGTCGGGAAGCACCCCACTGCGACGCACCAACGCTGCGTCGGTCGGCGCCAGCAGGTGTTCGGCAGTCCACACCTTCAAACCGGTATCGGCCAGCACCGGCATCAACGCATCGCAGGACACCAGCCCGACTGCGCTGGCGTCGTCCAGGCAAACCTGCAGACGCTCTACCGGCGTGTCCTGATCCAGAGGCAGCCACGCGGCGCCCGCCTTGGCAATACCGGCCTGCATGACCAGCAGCTCAATGCCGCGCGGCAACCACAGACCGACAATGTGCCCCGGCCGAACACCCGCACCGATCAGCGCAGACGCCACCTGATCAGCCTGCCGGTCCAGCTCCCCATAACTGATCCGGTGCTCGCCGAAGATCAGCGCCACTTGCTGCGGGTTGCGCCGGGCACTGGCTTCCAGCAAATCGGCCAGCACCTCCTCACGTAGCAGCTCAGGTTGGATTGGACCGTAAATCACGTCCAGCGATTGTTCGTTCTGGCCTAGCGTCGACAGGTTCAGGTTATTCATGGCAGCAGGTATTAGCTCGTCTGAAGGAGGTGCCTGAGATTTTCTGGTTATGAGCCGGTCCGTCAGCGATTGGCGCGAATTCTGTGGTCGTTGCGTGTCCGGAATATGTCCGTTTTGATACATTTTGGCTGGAGCACTGCAGCTCTCACCGAGGCAAGAGAACAGGCTGGCAAGGCGAATATGGCAAAGGCTGGCTGTACGAATCTTGAACAACAAAACGAAGGTGGCGGATTGCCCACATTGCTGTGCGGGTTACAGCAGACGCCACAAGGTCTCGCGTGTCGCGGGGTTGAAAGACTGCGCCTGACGGTCCATGACGCCTCTCAGTCCATCGCCAATACGCTCTGCCAGCATCGGGTGGAAGCCATGTTGCCGAAACCATGGACCGTTCCAGCGCGGCTCGCGAAATGTCGTCAGGCTTATCGCGTGCAGTTGGCAAACCTGCGCGTACGCCTCGACAGACGCCAGCAGGCTTTTTCCGACACCCTTGCCGGATGCACCAGGCTCGACCGAGATGTTGTCCAGGTACAGGAAATCATCCAGCAAGCGCATGGCTGCAAAACCGATGACGTCACCGCTGCGCCTGTTGGCAGCCACCACCACCCGGCAGGCTTCGAACCTGTCTGCGCCCAGCGGAGGGTTTTCGGCGACATGCGCCAGGGAAGGAATGCTTTTGTACCGGTGACGCGCACGCGCCGATAGGCGTTGTAACGATTCCAGGTCGCTGTGTTGCGACACACGCAGATCAAATTCCATCCGCTTTTCCTCCCTGACTGCCTGACATCGAAACCAGACGCCGATGAGCACGTCTGGACGGTGAGCCGAATAATCACCACAATCGGCTCATCTCATGAGCCGATTAACTTTTTATTCGGCTCACTGCATAGGCGGATACGATGTCCGAACATCTCTGGATCTGGCAACAGCCGAACTGGCCCCGCTTTCATTGGCGCGAAGAACGCCTTGCACCGTTGATACGAGCGTGCGCCAAGGCTCAAGGTCGCTTGCTGGGTATGAGCGGTGCAGTGGGTGGCGATGCGCAAATGTGCGAGGGCTTGAATGCCCTGCTGCAGAATATCGTCACTTCGTCCGCCATCGAAGGCGAGCGACTGAATGCAGATTCTGTCAGGTCGTCGCTGGCACGCCGCCTGGGGATCGCCGATAACGGCAAGCATAGCCCTCGCAGCGAGGGGTTGGCCGAGCTGATGCTGGACGCTACACGTGGTCATGATCAGCCACTTGACTTGCAACGTCTGTGTACCTGGCATCGCTGGCTGTTCCCGGAAGAGGACAGCTTTGTGTCTGCTCGCATCCTGGTTGGTCAATTGCGTAGCGACGAACCTATGCAAGTGGTCTCAGGGAGGCTTGATCGACCCATCGTGCATTTTGAAGCGCCACCGCGGGCTGGACTTGAGCAACAGCTGGAAGATTTTCTCGACTGGTTTGCCGGCAGTCAAAGTGATCCGACGCTCGATCCATTCGTGCGGGCAGGTATCGCGCATTTCTGGTTTGTAACCCTGCATCCGTTTGACGACGGCAATGGTCGCCTGACTCGGGCCATTACAGACCTGGCGCTGACTCAGGGCGATCAGCAAGCCATACGACTGTTTGCCATGTCCGCCAGCATCCTTGCTGACCGCGCCGGCTATTACCACGTTCTGGAGACCAGTCAGAAAAGCACGACCGATATCACCGAGTGGCTGGAATGGTTCCTGCGCACATTGTTGAAAAGCATTGAAAACGCCTTGGTTCATATAGAACGAGTACTGGGAAAAACGCGATTTTGGCAATTACATCGCGACAACGACCTGAACGCCGAACAGGTCAAGGTGCTGAATCGACTGCTGGATGGCGGCGAGCGTGGCTTTGAAAACGGTCTGAGCGCAGCGCAGTATCAGGCAGTGGCGAAGGTCTCGAAGGCCACCGCTACCCGCCACTTAAGTGATCTGCTTGCCAAAAACTGCCTGGTTCGCCTGCCCGGTGGAGGCCGCAGCACTCGTTACCAGATCAATCGGCCCTTGCCGTAGAACCCTACACAGCAGAAGGAGTTGCCAGCGCTTCAGACGTGCGCCACTGGTCGCATCGACTGCAGCATCCAGTTCCGCACCGGACAGGAACTGGCTGTAGTAATCATGCAGTTCGGCTTCCCAACCGGCCACCTCGTCCAGCGCCGCCTCAGCTTGTTCCTTGCTCAAGGCAAAGTGAGCGTGCTGACTGAGCGGATTGCCTCGGTTGAGCCGCGACCCTTCGATGCCGACTGACATTGGAAGTGTGGACCTGAAAATAACAGCCCACGAAAGAACACATTAATCCTCATAAAGCCTCACTAAGTGACACCTTAACTACTCATAAAATCGTGACTACTGCCCTCAGCGCGTCATTCCTACACCTAGAATGCGCAATGCCACGTCACTGATCATCGACATACCCCACCCATCCCCCATCAAAATGTGGCTTACTGAAGCCTGCCATCATCCAATCAGGGAATCTCTTCCCTACCCTCGCGGTCTCTTAACGCATGACGAATTCGCGCTCTGCTTTCATACCCTCCTGGCTTCGCCCTGTTCTGCGTCCTTTGCTGGACCCGTATCGCCGTTATCGGCATGCGCGGCTGATCCACGCGGCGCGGATTGCGGTGGGCTTGCTGGTGACTATCCTGCTGACCACCGGCCTCAACCTGCCTCACGGTGAGTGGGCATCGGTGACCATGCTGATCGTGATCGGCGGTTTGCAGCATCACGGCAATATCGGCAAGAAGTCGGTCGAACGGGCCTACGGAACCTTGATCGGTGCCGGTCTAGGTCTGATCGTGGTGGTTCAACAGGGCTATCTGGAAATGCCGTTGCTGACCTACGCAATGATGTCGGTGATGTGCGGTTTCTTCGCCTATCACGCCATCGGCAAAGGGGGTTACACCGCGCTGCTGTCGGCGATCACGCTGTTCATCGTCGCCGGTCATGGTTACAACCCGATCAGCGACGGGCTGTGGCGTACCGTCGATATTCTGATTGGTATCGCGCTGGCCCTGGCGTTCTCCTTCGCCCTGCCGCTGTATGCGGTGTTTTCCTGGCGCTACAACCTGGCCAGTGGTTTGCGTGACTGCGCCAAGGTCTACGGCCGCATTGTGCAAGGCCAGCCAGTGACGGCGGATGAGCATTTGAAACTGACCGCTAGGCTCAACGGCACGATGCTGCAATTGCGCTCGCTGCTGCCGTCGGTGTCCAAGGAAGTGAAGATGTCCATGGTCGAGCTGGACGCCATTCAGGGCCACTTCCGCATGTGCCTGAGCACCCTGGAGATTCTCGCCAATATTCGCCCGGCGAACCTGAATCAGCTTGCCGACGATACGCTCAAGGCATCGTTGGACGCTGACTACCGCCAGATTCGCCGGCAACTGATCGGCATGGCGCGCGCGCTGCAAACCGGTGCCACCGAGCGCCTGGAACGCACGACCGAAATACCGGAGACGCCGGAAACACCACCAGTGAAAGCCGTCATTCCTACCGAGCTGAAGGGCTACCACTTGATGACCCAGCAGTTAGCGCTCAACCTCGACGGCCTGCAGGCACGTCTGGCCAAGACCGCCAAACGCTGGAAGTTTTAAGGAACCGCCCGTGCCCGATACCCGCCCGCCTGTGCTGGATGAAATCGATCGCCAGCTGATTGCCGCGCTGCAAATCAATGCGCGCGAAAGCGTCGCCATGCTGGCCCGGCAACTGGGCATCGCGCGTACCACCGTGACCTCGCGGCTGGCGCGCCTGGAAAGCAGCAAAGTGATTACCGGTTACGGCGTGCGCCTTGGCCAGCGCGTGGTCAGTGGCGGGTTGCAGGCGTATGTCGGCATTACCGTGCAACCTCGATCGGGCAAGGAGGTGCTGCGGCGCCTCAGTGCCATGGCGCAGGTTCAGCAACTCTGTGCGGTGAGTGGCGAGTTCGATTATGTCGCCTGGCTGCGCACGGACTCTCCCGAGCAACTGGACCAGCTACTGGACCTGATCGGCAGCGTGGATGGTGTCGAGAAGACCACGACATCGATCATCCTCAGCAGCAAGATCGACCGCGGCCAGCCGGTGTAACTGCACGCTTCTATCAAGCAGCGATACAAACTGACCAGCAAATTCGTCACTTAGCCCAAACAAACAGCATATCGACGACACTTTGCGTCTTATTAACGTGTCCGCCCTTCTCTAGACTGTTGTTTTTCGCCGTTGCCCATCAAGGTCCGTCATGAAGAACAACCGTCACCCCGCCAACGGCAAAAAGCCGATCACCATGTTCGGCCCCGACTTCCCCTTCGCCTTCGATGACTGGATTGAGCACCCGAAAGGTCTGGGCAGCATTCCGGTGGAGAACCACGGTGCTGAAGTGGCAATTATCGGTGCCGGGATAGCCGGTCTGGTGGCGGCCTACGAATTGATGAAGATGGGCCTCAAACCGGTGGTGTACGAAGCCTCGAAAATGGGTGGCCGCCTGCGCTCGCAGGAGTTCGAAGGCGCCAAAGGCATCGTGGCCGAACTGGGCGGCATGCGCTTTCCGGTGTCCTCGACAGCGTTCTTCCATTACGTCGACAAGCTGGGCCTTGAGTCCAGGCCGTTCCCCAACCCGCTGACCGCGGCGTCCGGCAGCACCGTTATCGACCTGGAAGGCACCACCTACTACGCACAAATGCTCTCGGACCTGCCGGCACTGTTTCAGGAAGTCGCCGACGCCTGGGCCGATGCACTGGAAAGCGGCTCGCAATTCGGTGACATCCAGCAGGCGATCCGTGACCGCGATGTGCCGCGTCTCAAAGAGCTGTGGAACAAGCTGGTGCCGTTATGGGACGACCGCACGTTCTATGACTTTGTCGCGACCTCCAAGGCCTTCGCCAAGCTGTCTTTCTTTCACCGCGAAGTGTTTGGCCAAGTGGGCTTCGGCACTGGCGGCTGGGATTCGGACTTCCCCAACTCGATGCTGGAAATCTTCCGTGTGGTGATGACCAACTGCGATGAGCACCAGCATCTGATCGTCGGCGGCGTGCAGCAAGTGCCGGTCGGCTTGTGGAGCCACGTCCCCGAGCATTGCGCGCACTGGCCCAAGGGCACCAGCCTGTCGTCGTTGCACCGCGGCGCACCACGTCCCGGCGTGAAGCGCATCGCACGCGCCGAGGATGGCAGTTTTGCGGTGACCGATAATTGGGGCGACACCCGGCAATACGCTGCCGTGTTGACGACCTGCCAGAGCTGGCTGCTGACCACGCAGATCGAGTGCGAAGAGTCGCTGTTCTCGCAGAAAATGTGGATGGCCCTGGACCGCACCCGCTACATGCAGTCGTCAAAGACGTTCGTGATGGTCGACCGCCCGTTCTGGAAGGACAAGGACCCGGAAACCGGCCGCGACCTGATGAGCATGACCCTCACCGACCGGCTGACCCGTGGCACTTACCTGTTCGATAACGGCGACGACAAGCCCGGCGTGATCTGCCTGTCCTACTCGTGGATGAGCGATGCACTGAAGATGCTCCCGCAGCCCATCGAGAAGCGGGTGAAGCTGGCGCTGGATGCCTTGAAGAAGATCTACCCGAAAGTGGACATCGCAGCGCGGATCATCGGTGATCCGATTACCGTGTCATGGGAAGCCGATCCGCACTTCCTGGGTGCCTTCAAGGGTGCGCTGCCGGGCCATTACCGCTATAACCAGCGCATGTACGCGCACTTCATGCAGCAGGACATGCCCAGCGAACAGCGCGGCATGTTCATCGCCGGCGACGATGTGTCCTGGACACCGGCATGGGTCGAAGGCGCTGTGCAGACTTCGCTGAATGCTGTGTGGGGCATCATGAACCACTTTGGCGGCAAAACTCACGCCGAGAACCCCGGCCCCGGTGATGTGTTCCACGAAATCGGCCCGATTGCACTGGGCGACTGAAAGAAGGAAACCCCCATGCGCGTTGCGCTGTATCAATGCCCGCCATTGCCGCTGGATGTCAGCGGCAACCTGACTCGCCTCGAACAGCAGGCTCAGGCCGCCGCCGAACAAGGGGCACAGGTGCTGATCTGTCCGGAAATGTTCCTCAGCGGCTACAACATCGGCGCCCAGGCTGTCGGTGAGCTGGCACAGGCGCAGGACGGTCCGGCAGCGACGCGCATTGCCGCTATCGCACAGGCTAGTGGCATTGCGATCCTCTACGGCTATCCAGAGCGCGCCGCCGATGGGCAGATCTACAACGCTGTGCAGTTGATCGACAGCCAGGGCACACGCCTGTGCAACTATCGCAAGACGCACCTGTTCAGCGAGCTCGACAGGTCGATGTTCGCTGCAGGCGACGATCATTACCCGGTGGTCGAATTGAATGGCTGGCGCCTGGGCCTGTTGATTTGCTACGACGTGGAATTCCCCGAAAACACTCGTCGGCTGGCCCTGGCGGGGGCCGAGTTGATTCTGGTCCCCACCGCAAACATGCTGCCTTACGATTTCGTCTGCGACGTGACCGTTCGGGCGCGGGCTTTCGAGAATCACTGCTACGTGGTGTACGCCAACTACTGCGGCAGCGAGGGCGCGATTCGTTACTGCGGGCTCAGCAGCCTCTGCGCGCCGGACGGCAGCCGCCCGTTGCTGGCGGGTCAGGACGAAGCATTGCTGATCGGCACGCTGGACAAGTCACTGCTGGCCCAGGCCAGAACCGCTAACGACTACTTCGTGGATCGCCGCCCGGCGCTTTATACGTCGCTGACTTGATCCTGAAGAGGCCGGTACAGCCTCTGGAAATAGCGCGTTTGCTCATCGTCATTCTCGTTGCCTATCGTGCCAATGCTCTGCGTTGGCATGCCGTTCTGGACGCTCTGCGTCCTCTATTTCGCAGCTTTGAGCAGCAGGCTCGCGAACGGGTCTGTTAATCCGCTAGCATGACGCCTCGCCTCGCACAGCTTTCCGGACGCCCCTCATGCCTGCCGCACACGCCGCCGACACTCAACGCCTCACGCTGGCCAACGGCTTGAATGTGGTGCTGTGTCACGAGCCACGGCTCAAGCGCTGTGCGGCCTCATTGCGCGTGGCAGCCGGCAGTCACGATGCGCCACAAGCGTGGCCGGGGCTGGCGCATTTTCTGGAGCATCTGTTTTTCCTCGGCACCGAACGCTTCCCGGCCGGGGATAACCTGATGACCTTCGTGCAGCGTCATGGCGGGCAGGTCAATGCCAGCACCCGTGAGCGCACCACTGACTTCTTCTTCGAATTGCCGCAAGCGGCCTTCGCCCAAGGGCTGGAGCGGCTATGCGACATGCTTGCCCGGCCGCGCATGGACACCGCAGATCAATTACGCGAACGCGAAGTGCTGCATGCCGAATTCATCGCCTGGCGCGGCGATAGCGCATCCGGCAATCAGGCGCGCCTGCTGACAGCGATCAACCCACAGCATCCGCTGCGCGGCTTTCACGCCGGCAATCGCTACAGCCTGTCAGTGCCCAACCCGGCTTTTCAGCAAGCGTTGAAAGACTTTTATCGAGGCTTCTATCAGGCCGGGCAGATGACCCTGTGCCTGAGTGGCCCGCTGCCGGTGGCTGAACTGCAGGCGCTGGCGATAAACCACGGCGCGGTTTTCGCCTCAGGGATGAAGGTCACACAGCGCCCGCCTCCAGCATTGATGGCCAGCCCTCGACAGGCTGGCGAGCAAAACCATCTGCTGTTTGCCTTCGAGGACTTGCCAGACAAGGCTGACGAAGCGGTGGCCTTCTTCTGTCACTGGCTCAATGCCGCGCAGCCTGGCGGACTGGTCGCCGAGCTGGTACGCAGGGGCCTTTGCACCTCATTGAACGCCGCGCCGCTGTACCAGTTCGACGGGCAGCTTTTGCTGGATATCGAGTTTAAAGGCGACCCGGCGAACGCGACCGCTATCAGTAGCCTGCTTTTCAGCTGGCTCGGTTTTTTCAAAGCTCACTGGCCAACGCAAATCGAGGAATACCACCGTCTCGAACGACGCCGTCTGCAGATGTGCGGAGCATTGGCTCTGGCAAACCATCACTGTCGCGAAACGCCTGCGCAGTTGAGCGAGCAAGGCCAAAAAGCGCTAAGCGCATTACTGGCGAAGCTCACCGCTGATGTGGATAACCTCGTTCCAGAGCCGGTCACTTGGTGCCTGCCAGCGCCGAATCCGTTTCTTCATACGGCAGCGGACGACCCCGCTGAAGCCGCGCTGTACCTGCGCTGGCAACTGCCATCCCCGCAGCCCGCTCTTTGGCGGATGCTCGATGCGGCGCTCAAGCCACTGGTCGAAGACGCACGTCAGGCCGGAGTAACCCTGACCTTCACCGCGTACGGTCCGTACTGGCAGCTTCAATTGAACGGTTTGCGCGAACCGATGCCAGCAGTCCTGAAACAAAGCCTGCAGCGCTTGCAACACCCCGATACCCACGCACAGGAAAACGACGAGCCGGTGTTGATCCCGATTCGTCAGTTGCTCAAGCAGCTTGCCGATCACTTCCTGCGCAATGGGTCGGAGGCGAGCATAAGCGACCTGCCAGGCGTATGGGCGGCTTCGCGCTGGAGCAGTTTCACCAGCGGTATTGAACAGGCCAGCCAGTCAATGCTGGACGCGGTGTTGAATGCAGCACCCGGCGTTCAGCGAACTTCCCCACACGATCTGCCAGCCATTCGCGCTGGCAAGCACTGGGCGACGGAAGCATCGTCCTCCCCGGAAGACGCCGTGCTGGTGTTCTGCCCCGCGCCCACGACTTCCATCGAAGATGAAGCGGCCTGGCGTCTGCTCGCGCACCTGGCTCAAGCGCCGTTCTATCAGCGGCTGCGGGTCGAACTGCAATTGGGTTACGCGGTATTCAGTAGCCTCAGGCAGATCGACGGACGGACCGGTTTGCTGTTCGGCGTGCAATCACCCACCTGCAATGCCCAGCAACTGTTTGCGCACATCGAGGCCTTTATCGGCGGATTGCCGCAGTGGGTCCGCGATGCAGATTTGCCTGAGCAGACCAAAGCCCTTGCAGCGCAGTTCGAGCCGTCGAGCCTGCCGGAGCAACAGCGTGCCGACCTGCAGTGGCAGGCACACCTCGCCGGGCACCGGGGTGACCATGCGCAGACCTTGCAGCGCGCTCTGTCAAATCTGGATACACACTCGTTGCTGGCCTCTGCGGATCAATTGATCAACGCCACAGGGGGCTGGCTAATCGTGGCCAATCGCCCTGCCAGCGCGGCCGTTCCGCAATCCTTACCTGAACGGTAACGGTCTTTCATGCAGATTCTAGCCCTGCTGAATTGTGAAAATGAGTAACATAGCTCCCTAAGCATCTGAACGTATGCCTCCAGCGATGCACTAAGATGTAGTCACCCACCGCTGCACTTATCCGAGGAGATTTTTATGTCGTGGACTAAACCTGCTTACACTGATCTGCGTATCGGTTTTGAAGTCACCATGTACTTCGCAAGCCGTTGATTTCAGTGCGCTGTGAAGCCTCGGTTCGCCGGGGCTTTTTTTATGGTTGTGGCTGTTTTTTATTTCAGAGCGTGTCCCAGGAGCTGTCATGTACATCCAGATTCTAGGTTCTGCTGCTGGCGGTGGATTCCCCCAGTGGAACTGCAACTGCGTCAATTGCGCGGGTTTTCGCGACGGCAGCCTGCGTGCCCATGCGCGGACCCAGTCGTCCATTGCGCTGTCCGACGACGGTATCAACTGGGTGCTGTGCAACGCCTCACCTGACATTCGCGCGCAATTGCAGGGCTTTGCGCCGATGCAGCCCGGGCGCGCATTGCGCGACACCGGCATCAGCGCGATCGTGTTGATGGACAGCCAGATCGATCACACCACCGGCCTGCTCAGCCTGCGTGAAGGCTGCCCGCATCAGGTGTGGTGTACCGACATGGTCCATGAGGACCTGAGCACCGGCTTCCCGCTGTTCGAAATGCTCAAGCACTGGAACGGCGGCCTGACCTGGAACCGCATCGAATTACAGGGCAGCTTTGTGATTCCGGCCTGCCCGAACCTGCGCTTCACGCCCTTTCCGCTGCGCAGCGCCGCCCCGCCCTACTCGCCACACCGTTTCGACCCGCACCCGGGCGACAACATCGGCCTGCTGGTCGAAGACACCCGCACTGGCGGCAAGCTGTTTTATGCCCCGGGCCTGGGCAAGGTCGATGACGCACTGGCCGAGAAAATGCGTGACGCCGACTGCCTGCTGGTCGACGGCACAATGTGGGACGACGACGAAATGCAGCGCCGTGGCGTGGGCACGCGTACTGGCCGGGAAATGGGCCATCTGGCACAGAACGGCCCCGGCGGCATGCTGGAAGTCCTCGAAGGCTTTCCCGAGCAGCGCAAGGTGCTTATCCACATCAACAACACCAACCCGATTCTCGACGAAGACTCCCCGGAACGTGCGGAGCTGGTTCGTCGCAACGTCGAAGTGGCCTTCGATGGCATGAGCATCGAGCTTTAGGAGCTGACATGAGCGAAGCGACTGCGCTGTCCCCCGCCGAATTCGAACAGGCCTTGCGCGCCAAGGGTGCCTATTACCACATCTATCACCCGTACCATGTGGCGATGTACGAGGGTCGTGCAACCCGCGAGCAGATTCAGGGCTGGGTCGCCAACCGTTTCTACTATCAGGTGAACATTCCGCTCAAGGACGCGGCGATTCTGGCCAACTGCCCGGATCGCGAGATCCGTCGCGAGTGGATTCAGCGCCTGCTCGATCATGACGGTGCGCCCGGCGAAGACGGCGGCATCGAAGCCTGGCTGCGTCTCGGCCAGGCCGTCGGGCTCGACCCGGACCAACTGCGCTCGCAGGAACTGGTGCTGCCAGGCGTGCGTTTTGCCGTCGACGCCTACGTGAACTTCGCCCGCCGCGCCAACTGGCAGGAAGCTGCCAGCAGCTCGCTGACCGAACTGTTCGCACCGCAGATCCATCAGTCGCGCCTGGACAGCTGGCCGCAGCACTACCCGTGGATCGACCCGGCCGGCTACGAGTATTTCCGCACTCGCCTGGGTCAGGCCCGACGCGATGTAGAGCACGGCCTCGCCATCACGTTACAGCACTACACTACGTACGAAGGTCAGCAGCGTATGCTGGAAATCCTGCAGTTCAAACTCGATATCCTGTGGAGCATGCTCGATGCGATGTCCATGGCCTACGAGTTGAACCGCCCGCCGTATCACAGCGTCACAGACCAAAGGGTCTGGCATAAGGGGATTACGCTATGAAGCACGATCCGCAGTTCCGAGCGTTGACACCCAAATGGCATCAAGGCTATCGCTTTCAGTACGAGCCTGCGCAAAAGGCGCATGTGGTGCTTTACCCTGAAGGCATGATCAAACTCAATGACAGCGCGGCCCTGATTGGCGGGCTGATCGATGGCAAGCGCACCATCACCGCCATCATTCATGAGCTTCAGCAGCAGTTCCCCAATGTTCCCGAACTGGGCATGGACGTCGATGAGTTCATGGAAGGCGCCAAAAAGAAAAACTGGATCGATCTTGTCTGACCTGGCCCCCGTCACCAACACCCCGTACATACCGCCCACTCCCGAGGTCGGGCTGCCCCTGTGGCTGCTCGCCGAGCTGACCTATCGCTGCCCGTTGCAGTGCCCGTATTGCTCCAACCCGCTGGATTTTGCCAAACAGGGCCAGGAGCTGAGCACTGAGCAGTGGTTCAAGGTCATGCAGGAAGCGCGGGAAATGGGGGCGGCGCAGATCGGTTTTTCCGGCGGCGAGCCGCTGGTGCGCCAGGACCTCGCCGAGCTGATCGCCGAGGCCCGGCGTCTGGGCTTCTACACCAACCTGATCACCTCGGGCATCGGCCTTACCGAAGAAAAGATCATCGCCTTCAAGGAAGCAGGCCTGGACCACATCCAGATCAGCTTTCAGGCCAGCGACGAGCAGGTCAACAACATGCTCGCCGGCTCGAAAAAAGCCTTCGCGCAGAAGCTGGAGATGGCCAAGGCGGTCAAAAAGCACGGCTACCCGATGGTGCTGAATTTTGTCACCCATCGACACAACATCGACCGCATCGACAAGATCATCGAGCTATGTCTCGCGCTGGAGGCGGATTTCGTCGAACTGGCGACCTGTCAGTTCTATGGCTGGGCGTACCTGAATCGCCTCGGCCTGCTGCCGACCAAAGATCAACTGGTCCGCGCCGAAGCCGTCACCAATGAATACCGCGTCCGGCTGGAGGCAGAGAATCATCCGTGCAAGCTGATTTTCGTCACGCCTGATTATTACGAAGAGCGTCCCAAGGCATGCATGAACGGCTGGGGCAATATCTTCCTGACCGTGACACCGGATGGCACAGCGCTGCCCTGCCACGGCGCACGGCAGATGCCGATCCAGTTCCCCAACGTGCGCGATCACAGCATGCAGCACATCTGGTACGACTCGTTCGGCTTCAATCGCTTCCGCGGTTACGACTGGATGCCCGAGCCTTGCCGTTCGTGTGACGAGAAGGAAAAGGACTTTGGCGGTTGTCGCTGCCAGGCCTTCATGCTGACCGGCGACGCCGCCAATGCCGACCCGGTGTGCAGCAAATCCTATCACCACGGGATCATCACTCAGGCTCGTGACGAGTCCGAAACCGCTACTCAAACCATTGAAGAGCTGGCCTTTCGCAATGACCGAAACTCACGACTCATCGCAAAATCCTCCTGAACGCCTGAGCGCCGCCCAAGCGGTCGCTGCAGGCGTCGACTTCGCCGAACTGGATGTCAGCTCGGCGGGCCTGTTCTGGAACGAATACCGCCCCGAAGACGGCGCCAGCCGTATCTGGCACTGGTACGCCAACAGCAAGCGCTGCCTGACGCCACAAGGCTTCAGCGTGCGCAGTCGGGTGTATGAATACGGTGGTGGCTCGTTCTGCCTCGCCGACGACGCCGTAGTCTTCGTCAACGAGCGCGACCAGCAACTGTATCGACAGGCACTGGATGCCAGCGAGCCGGTGGCGCTGACCGAGGGCGACAAGCGCTACGGCGGCGTGTTCTTCAGCGGCGGCCAGATTCTGGCCGTTGAAGAGGACCACAACACGCATCGACTGGTGGCTATCGAGCTGGCTGACGGCAAGCGCCAGTTGCTGGCCGAAGGCGCTGATTTCTACTCATCACCGATTGTCAGCGCCGATGGCAGACGCCTGGCCTGGATCGAATGGCAGCGCCCGCATCAGCCGTGGACCAGCACCCGCTTGATGTCTGCGACGAAACAGGACGATGGCAGTTGGGCCACTGCGCAGTGCATCGCAGGCGACGGCGCGCAAGAGTCACTGCAACAACCGCGCTTCGATGCCCACGGGCGGCTGTATTGCCTGACAGATCGTGCAGGTTTCTGGCAGCCGTGGGGCGAATCACCTTCCGGGTTTGCGCCGCTTTCCGCCCGCCCGGCGGATCATGCCTCCGCGCCCTGGCAAATGGGCAGCTGCACCTGGCTGCCGATCAACGATGGTTACCTGGCGAGCTGGTTCGAAGACGGTTCAAGTGTTCTGGGGCTTTGTCAGGCCGACGGCAGCGTCGAGGATTTCAGCGCGGGTTACAGCCGCTTTCGCAGCCTCGCCATTGACGAAGAGTTCGTCTATTGCATCGCGGCCTCAGCCGTAAGCACCTCGGCGGTACTGGCTATTTCTCGCCACGACGGCAGTGCTCAGGTGCTTGCCGGAGGCGGGTCGCCGCTGCCAGCCAACCAGATCAGCCGTCCTCAGACATTGCGTTACCCCAGTGGCGGGGCCGAGGCTCATGGTTACTTCTATCCGGCCATGACCGGCGCGGAGAAACCGCCGCTGGTGGTGTTCATCCATGGCGGCCCGACCTCTGCCTGCTACCCAGTGCTGGACCCACGCATTCAGTATTGGACACACCGCGGCTTCGCCGTGGCAGACCTCAATTATCGCGGCAGCAGCGGCTACGGTCGGGTGTACCGGCAAGGCCTGCACCTCACCTGGGGCGTGGCGGACGTCGAAGATGCCTGTGCAGTCGTGAAACATCTGGCCGAGCGCGGCCTGATTGACGAACGACAGGCGTTTATTCGCGGCGGCAGTGCGGGTGGGTACACCACGCTCTGCGCCTTGGCCTTCCACAATGTATTCCGCGCGGGTGCCAGCCTGTACGGCGTCAGCGATCCGGTGGCACTGGCCAGGGCGACGCATAAATTCGAAGGTGATTATCTGGACTGGCTGATCGGCGATCTCGACAAGGACATCGAGCGCTATCAGGCTCGTACGCCCCTGTTGCACGCAGACAGCATCAGCGTGCCGGTCATCTTCTTTCAGGGCGAGCTGGATGCCGTGGTGGTTCCGGAACAGACCCGGTCCATGCTCAAGGCGTTGCAAGACAACGGAATCAAGACCGAAGCGCACTTCTACGCGGACGAGCACCATGGGTTCCGCAAGGCGAATAACCTGGCAGATGCGCTGGAGAAGGAATGGCGTTTCTATCGGGATGTGCTGGATGCCTGATCAGGCCGTGTGATCGTTCCCGCATCAGGGAACGATCAGCGAGTGCGACGAGGTGTTACTTACGCGAGACGATGATGTAGATCGCGTGGATGATGCCCGGGATGTAACCCAGCAGGGTCAGCAGGATATTCAGCCAAAAAGCGCCAGCAAAGCCTACTTGCATGAACACGCCTACCGGGGGCAGCAGGATGGCGAAAATGATACGAATGATGTCCATGGAAAGCTCCTGATTGATTGGCTCTGATTGGCCATACAGCTAATCGACCCTGGCCGGCGGTGAGGGTTCAACCGGCTCTGGCACCGCGCCATTATTCTTTCTCGGGAGAGGATCAGGACAAGCGTTGCACTGCGGGCACAGCAGCGTGTGCTGCGAGCGGAAAGAAAACAGAATCTTCAAAACGCAAACAAAGAAAACCCCGCCGAAGCGGGGCTTTCCAGACTGTTTCCCTGATTTCCCTTTCACCCCGCCATCCTGGCAGGCTTCCCTACGTGTCCCTGTTATGTCTTGTTGCGCGTCCTGCGCTACGTCCATGAACAAAGATTAACTTTGGATCCCTTTCTTGGGAAGAGGTCAATTGGCACCACGCAGTGTAAGCAAATGCTTACAAGACTTTTCCAAGTCAGAATTGTGACGCCTTCAACAGGTACAGCGAATCGCTACCCGCGCGCACCGAGGCATCCAGCGAATGAATACGCGGCAGCAGACGTGCGAAGTAGAAGCGTGCAGTACCCAGCTTGCTTGCGTAGAACTCCTCCTGCTGCTCTTTACCGAGTGCTGCCTTGGCCATCATGGCCCACATGTAGGCATACGCCGTGTAACCGAACAGATGCAGATATTCCACAGAGGCTGCGCCGATTTCATTGGGGTTGTTACGCGAGCGATCCAGCACCCAGCCGGTCAGCTCATCCAGCATGTTCAAGGCTTTGCTCAGCGGCTGAGTAAACTCGCCGAGCGCGTTGTCCGAGCCGCTGATGAACTGGCGGACTTCATCGGAAAACAGCTGATAGAAAGCGCCATTCGAACCGACGATCTTGCGCCCGACCAGGTCCAGCGCCTGAATGCCGTTGGTGCCTTCGTAGATCTGCGTGATACGCACGTCACGCACCAGTTGCTCCTGGCCCCACTCGCGGATGTAACCGTGGCCGCCGAATACCTGCTGACCATGAACGGTGGTTTCCAGACCGATATCACTCAGGAACGCCTTGGAGACGGGCGTCAGCAGCGCTACCAGATCATCGGCACGCTTGCGCGCGGCATCGTCTTCGCTGAACTTGGCAATATCCAGTTGTAGAGCCACGTAGCTGGAAAACGCCCGGCCGCCTTCGTTGAAGGCTTTCATGGTCAACAGCATACGACGCACGTCAGGATGGACGATGATCGGGTCAGCGGCCTTCTCCTTGTTCTGTGCGCCGGTCGGGGCACGGCTCTGCAGACGGTCCTGCGCATACTCGACGGCAGCCTGATAAGAGCGCACGCCAGAGGCCAGGCCCTGGATACCGACGCCGAGGCGCTCGTAGTTCATCATCGTGAACATCGCCGCCAGCCCTTTGTTCGGCTCACCGATCAGGTAACCAGTGGCGGCGTCGAAGTTCATCACACACGTTGCAGACGCCTGGATGCCCATCTTGTGCTCGATCGAGCCACAACTGACGGTGTTGCGCTCGCCGATGCTGCCGTCGTCAGCGACCATGAACTTGGGCACCAGAAACAGCGAGATGCCTTTGGGGCCAGGCGGTGCATCCGGCAACTTGGCCAGCACCAGATGGATGATGTTTTCGGTCAGGTCGTGTTCGCCACCGGTAATGAAAATCTTGCTGCCGGTGATCTGGTAAGCGCCGTCCGCCTGGGGTTCGGCGCGGGTGCGAATCATGCCCAGATCCGTACCGGCGTGGGCCTCGGTCAGGCACATCGACCCGGCCCAGACGCCTGAATACATATTGGGCAGAAATTTGCTCTTGAGCGCTTCACTGGCGTGGGTGTCTATCGATACGCAGGCGCCGGACGTAAGCATCGCGTACAGACCGAACGCCAGGCTGGCAGAGTTGAGCATCTCTTCGACCTGAGCCGACACCACCTTGGGCATGCCCATGCCGCCAAACTCGGGGTTACCGCCTACACCGACCCAGCCGCCCTCAGCGTAGGTCTTATAGGCCTCGGGGAAACCTGCAGGTGTGGTGACGACGGTGTCCTTCCAGTGGCAGCCCTCCTCGTCACCGTTGCGGCTCAGCGGCGCAATGGTCTTGCTGGTCACTTTACCGGCTTCTTCGAGAATGGCTTCGACCGTTTCAGCGTCGACGGTTTCGGCCAGCTCGGGCAGTTGAGCCCAGAGCTTTGAAACCTCGAAGACTTCATTGAGGACGAAGCGCATATCGCGCAGTGGCGCTTTATAGTCAGCCATGGCAAACCTCGTGAACACGGATCGAAATGCTTTGGGAAGCCGATCGATGCATCCAGCGACGCAGATCAGCAGTCGAGTTCCACGAGTCTAACCGAACAACATTTCAGAGACATAGGGTCGTGTCATGACTGAATAGTCATAACAGGTCACGGGAAGTGTAAGGGCTTGCTCAGGTTGCCGCTTCAGTTGTGCGGACAGCGCCACGTCGGTTCAACTGCCCGTAAGCCACCACACAATTGCGCCCGGCGCCCTTGGCCGCATACAGCGCCTGGTCGGCGCATTTGAGCACCTCTTCGGGCGTACGATGCTCCGGCTGGCGTTCGGCAACGCCGATACTCACCGTCACCGACACACTGCCTGACTGCGCCCCGCTGCGGCGCTGCCGGCCTTGCTGATCGTCCTGAGGGCGACTGTCCTTGTTGCGCAGCTGAATCTCGTAATTGGCGATGGTCTCGCGGATGGCTTCCAGGTGCGGCATGCACTCATCGATAGTCTTGGCGGCGAACACAATGGCGAACTCTTCGCCACCATAACGATAGGCCTTGCCACCGCCGCTGGTGATTTTCGACAGTTTGCTGGCCACCAGACGCAACACCTGATCTCCCACATCATGGCCGTGGGTATCGTTGAATTTCTTGAAGTGATCCACGTCGCTCATCGCCAGCACATAGTTGCGACCCAGACGCTGCATGCGCTCATTGAGCGCCCGTCGCCCAGGCAACCCGGTGAGCTCGTCGCGGAAGGCCATCTGATAGGCCTCATGAGCGACAGCAGCGGCAATCATCAGCATCACCTGGCTGCATAGGATGTTCAGGGTGAACGGCAGTATGAAGGTCTTGGGCAATGCCCAGAACAAACCCAGCAGGCCGACAATCTGCGCCGCATGCAGCGGTCGCGGCTTTTCCAGGTATTGCCAGATCAGCACCCCGAATGACACGAGGAACATCGCGTAAGACAACTGGATCAGGCTCATCCATGCGCCATGCAGAGCAGGCCAGCGAATGTCGGCCAGCCAGACTTGCAGCTCGACCGGATAGCTCTGCTCAAGCCCCACCGCCACGCCACCCAGCGCTACCAGCACCGCGAGCCGCGCGACCATGTCCTGGAACAGATGCGTTCGCTCCTCCCATGCTGCATACAGCCCGAACAGCAGCGGCAGCAGCAGGCAGACCAGGTGAAAGATCACCGCTGCATCTTCGCGGACCTTACCGTGGTCACGGTAGTAATCGGTCTGGGTATCGAGCAGGTAGTAGGCGATATACACCGTGAGCATCAGAAACAGCTCGCGCTGACGTCGGTAAACACAGCAGTACGCGCCGCCCAACAACAGAACCAGCGTCGGAAGCACGTTGAACAGCGAGGTGAAGAAGACGTTCAGGTCCTTTACGTACGCAGCCGCAAGCCCCGCCACCAGCAAGCCCAGTGAAGGCAGAAAATGACTCAAGCGTGCAGCTGATGGACGCAACAAAAGGGGTTATCTCCTACCCGGCATCTGGATGACTGGCTGGCCTGATGGCATTGTGCCCCTCCCCAGCAAACAATGCATCGGCAGGATCAACAAACAACTTAATTTCTGTAACGGCAGGAAGTGGGAAATGTTTATTGCGGGCTTCTTGCGTCCATGCGCCGCGTCGGCATGCGTTGGTGGGTGACACAGAGCGTCACGAACTGCATTCCCACGCGGAGCGTGAGGAACGAGAGGTGTCCTGGAGAACATCGTGACTATGCACGGGGCCTGAACGCCTTCTCAGGTCTCGCCGGGGATTCGAATACAGCGATGCGCTAAAACGCACCCATAAAAAAACCGCCCGATCAGCGATCAGGCGGTTTTCATGACGCCAGCGAAGCTTAGTAAGCCAGGCCGAAATCTTCTTCCTTCATGTCCATCAGGTTGGCAGCGCCCGACAGAATGGCCGCCACGTGGGTACGGGTGCGCGGCAGGATGCGCTGGAAGTAGAAGCGCGCGGTCTGGATCTTGGCGCGGTAGAACGCCTCGTCAGACGTACCGGCCGCCAGTTTCTCGGCCGCAACACGCGCCATGTCGGCCCAGAAGTACGCCAGGCAGGCATAGCCGGAGAACATGACGTAGTCCACCGATGCAGCACCCACTTCTTCGCGATCCTTCATCGCCGCCATACCGACTTTGAGGGTCAGGTCGCCCCACTCCTTGTTCAACGCAGCCAGTGGCGTCACAAACTCCTGAACGACTTCGTTGCCTTCATTGCTCTGGCAGAACTTGTGAACGATCTTGGTGAAGCCCTTGAGCGCTTCGCCCTGGGTCATCAGCACCTTGCGGCCCAGCAGATCGAGCGCCTGAATACCGGTGGTGCCTTCGTACAGCATCGAAATCCGGCTGTCGCGAACGTTCTGCTCCATGCCCCACTCGGCAATGAAGCCGTGGCCGCCGTAGATCTGCACGCCGTGGTTGGCGGCTTCAAAGCCCACTTCCGTCATGAACGCCTTGGCAATCGGGGTCATGAACGCCAGCAGCGCGTCAGCGGCTTTCTTTTGCTCCGGGTCTTCGCTGTACTTGACGATGTCGACCTGTTTGGCCGTGAAGTACACCATGGCACGCGTGCCTTCGGCGAACGCCTTCATGGTCAGCAGCATGCGACGCACATCAGGGTGAACGATGATCGGATCGGCGGCTTTTTCCGGTGCCTTGGGGCCGGTCAGCGAGCGCATTTGCAGGCGGTCACGGGCATATTGCAGGCCGCCCTGGAAGGCGACTTCGGCGTGCGCCAGCCCTTGCAGTGCAGTCCCCAGACGCGCGGTGTTCATGAACGTGAACATGCAGTTCAGGCCCTTGTTCGCCGGTCCGATCAGATAACCGGTAGCGCCATCGAAGTTCATCACGCAGGTGGCGTTGCCGTGGATGCCCATCTTGTGCTCGATGGAGCCGCAGTTCACGGCGTTGCGCTCACCGATGCCGCCATCGGCAGCCGAGAGAAACTTGGGCACGATGAACAGCGAAATACCTTTGGTGCCAGCCGGTGCGTCCGGTAGGCGGGCCAGCACGATGTGGACGATGTTATCGGCCATGTCGTGTTCGCCAGCGGAAATGAAAATCTTGGTGCCGGTAACCTTGTAGGTCCCGTCAGCCTGAGGCTCTGCTCTGGTGCGCAGCATGCCCAGGTCGGTACCGCAATGCGACTCGGTCAGGCACATGGTGCCGGTCCATTCGCCGGACACCAGCTTGGTCAGATACGCTTCCTGCTGCTCGGGCGTGCCGTGCTCGGAGATCGTGTTCATCGCACCGTGCGACAGGCCAGGGTACATGCCCCACGACCAGTTCGCCTCACCGACCATCTCGCTGACCGCCAGGCCCAGCGACTCGGGCAGACCCTGACCGCCGTGCGCAACGTCATGCGCCAGACTTGGCCAGCCGCCTTCGACGAACTGTTTGTAAGCCTGTTTGAAGCCGGTCGGCGTCTTCACGCCCGACTCGCTCCAGGTGCAACCCTCGGTATCGCCCACACGGTTCAGCGGTGCCAGCACCTGCTCACAGAACTTGGCACCCTCTTCCAGAATGGCGTCGACCATGTCCGGAGTGGCGTCATGACAGGCTGGCAGACTCTGATAGTGCGCTTCATAGCCGAGCAGTTCATCACGAACAAAACGAATATCACGCAAGGGGGCCTTGTAGTCAGGCATAGCGATAACCTCTGCTGATGAATCCTGGAACGAATGACCGGGCGGTCGCTGGAGAGATACCCTCAAGCGCCAGACAATCTCGTATGCCTCGCGGTCAAACAGGTGTTTGAAACATACGTTTACGCCCAAACCTTGTCAATAGCGAAGCACGCACCATTCGTCCACGGCCCATGCATAAGCCACGCAGGTGTACGTCGTGCGGGGGCGAGCGAAACGTAAGCAAAAGTCTAGTGGAGGGAGAAACCGGGTGCAGGCGTGATACAGGACAATGATGCGGAGAAATTCAGCGGGCAACGCCGTGCGCTGATGGCACGGCGGGAATTGACGCGAGAATCAGGCGTAGGTGTCGATCAGCGTACCGAGCATTTCATTGCTGGCTTTCTGCGCAGCCAGTCCGGCTGCAAACTGATCCTTTCCAGCCTCGAGTTCGACGATGTTGGACGGCAAGTCGGAACGCTGGCTGCGATCAACAGAGCGCAGGTTCTCAAGCTGAAAGTCAGAAGACTGGCTTCTGCCCGACACTTCGATATTGGAGCTGGCAATCTGGGTGGCCGCCTGATCCACACGACTTTGCCCGACCTGCATTGCGCTAAGGCCTGGGTAGAGGGTGTTGTTCATGGTGATTTGCATAAGCCGATCCTCAGTTCAAAAAACGAACACGCCCATTGAAGCAGCATTTGCCCGGAAATACTCGACAAACAGACTAATGGCACTAGGCCGCACGATAGCCTGAGTCTTGAAAATCCAAAACTGTCTTGCCGGTCAGCGACATAGCGGCGCTGTCAGCTCAACACCTTCAAGTCGAGATACTGCGCCACATTTTCGGCACTCGCCTCGTTCAAACGCGGCACCCGCCCCAGGCAAGGTGCAGGCAGACGCTCGACCAGCGTGGCGAGGTTTTCTTCAAGCCGCGAGGTGTCGGCATCCACGATGTTGGCCACCCAGCCGGCCAGACGCAACCCGTCACGGGCAATCGCTTCGGCAGTCAACACCGCATGATTGATGCAGCCCAGACGCACGCCCACCACCAGAATCACCGGCAGGTCCAAGGCAATGGCCAGGTCGGACAATGTGCTCTGCCCGGACAGCGGCACGCGCCAACCGCCCGCCCCTTCGATCAGGGTGAAATCGGCCTGTCTGGCGAGCATCTGCCGCATGGGTTGCAGCACCGAATCGACGGTCAACGCGACGCCAGCTTCGCGTGCTGCCAGGTGCGGAGCGATGGCTGGTTCGAAAGCCAGCGGGTTGACCTCAGCGTAATCCAGCTCGACAGAACACTCGGCCAGCAACGCCAGAGCATCCGGGTTGCGCAGCCCCTGTGGCGTGACAAAACAACCGGAGGCAACGGGCTTGCCGGCTGCCGTGCTCAGGCCGGACATTCGGGCAGCATGCAGCAAACCGGCAGCCACCGTGGTCTTGCCAGCGTCGGTATCGGTCCCGGTGATGAAGTAGGCAGCAGTCATCTCAGCAGTCTTTCCTGTCAGTCCGTCAGTTTTTTTCAAGCACCGCGTACAGCACTTGATAGGTAGCGGGCAGTCCGGCGTCCTGGCGGAAGCCTTCATAGGCCTGAACCATGCCCATGATCCGCTCGCGCCCGGTCAGGCCATTGGGTCGTCCGGGGTTGAGATTGTGCGCACCGAGCGCCTTCAACTCGTGCGTCAGGCTGCGCACGTCCGGGTAATGCAGAACCTGCGGGCGAACATCGAGGCTGCGCACTTGCAGGCCGCTCGCCACGCACAGCTGACGATAGTCATCCTCATGACGAAAACGGTTCACATGCACCCGGCCGTCCACTGCCTGCCAACTGTCGCGCAGCTCGTACAGCGTGCCGACACACAGGCTGGCAAAGGCAAATACGCCGCCTGGTTGCAAAACGCGGTGAGCTTCACTGAGCACCGCCGTGAAATCGGCGCACCACTGCACCGCGAGGCTGGAAAAAATCAGCCCGCAGGTCTGGTCACGCAGCGGCAGGTGCTCGGCATCACCCGCAACAAAGTGCTGTGCGCCACCCAAGGGTCGGGCGTGACGCAACATGCCTTCGGCGATATCCAGTGCAATGCCTTCGCTGCCATTGAAAGCCTGCGCCAGCGCCCGGCTGAAATAGCCGGTGCCGCTGCCTAGATCCAGCCAGCGAGACGGATTGCATTGCGCAGGCAAACACGTGAGCAGCTCATTACCGACGTTGCGCTGCAGTTCGGCAACGCTGTCATAGCTGCCTGCCGCGCGGGAAAACGACGCGGCGACCTGACGTTTGTCAGGCAAGACAGAAGGTGGTTTGGGGATTGAAAGATCATTCATCGTCCAGCTCGTGCAGAAAGGCATGGATCGCAGCCGCCACCCCGTGAGGGTTTTCCAGCAGGAAGGCATGACTGGCCTGCTCGATGAGCCCCACTTCGACATCCGGCAACAAGGCCAGCAGATCACTTGCCGCCTCAGCGGGCACGAAGGCATCCAGCCCGGCAAACAGGTGCAGTTGCGGGCCACGATAGGTTTGCAAAGCGCTGCGGGTGTCGAGTTGCCGAAGTATTTTCAGGCCGTCGATCAACGCCGTTTTCGACAGGTGCGGTGCGCCGGCCTTGAGCAGCCGCGCCAGACCGCGCGGGTCTTCTGCGCCTTGCGTGCATAACAGGCTGAAACGCTTGAGGGTCAGGTCCGGATCATCGGCACAGCCAGCCAGAAATGCCTCGAAATCCTGCGCGGGCATTGCGTTCGGCCACGCACCTTGGGTGACGAAACAGGCGTTGCTGGCCAGCGTCAGTAATCCGCAACAACCTTCGCCGCGCCGCGCCGCCAGTTCAGCCGCGAGCATGCCACCCAATGACCAGCCGCCCAGCCAGGCGTCGTCTGGCAGGTTGCTGTCCAGTTCGTCGAGCCAGTCCGGCAAGTCGCAGCTGTCGATATCCGGCAATGGCTCGACTTCAACCCGCAAGTGCTCGTCCAGCCCACGCAGCGCAGCAGCAAGCGGCTCCAGCGGCGAAACGCCAAGGCCCCAGCCTGGCAACAGAATCAGACGATCACGCATGAACAGGCTCCGAGGATTGGCTGGCATCCAGCAGCGGGTAGCACTGCTCCAGAGTGTTCAATAATAGCTGCACGTCGGCTTCGCTGTGCGCGGCAGACAAGGTCACACGAAGTCGCGCGCTGCCCGCAGGCACGGTAGGCGGGCGAATGGCGGTGACCAGCAGGCCACGCTCGCGGAGCAACTGCGAGAGGTGCAACGCCCGACCGGCATCACCGATCATGATCGGCTGAATCGGGGTAAAGCTGTCCATCAGTTGCAGCCCGATCTGCTCGGCACCGCGACGAAACTGCTGAATCAGCCGCGTCAGATGCTCGCGACGCCAATGCTCGGTACGCAGCAACTGCAGGCTTTTCAAGGTGGCGCAGGCCAGCGCGGGCGGCTGGCTGGTGGTGTAGATGTAGGGCCGGGCGAACTGGATCAGGGTTTCGATCAACTCTTCACTGCCGGCCACAAACGCCCCGGAAGTGCCGAACGACTTGCCCAGGGTGCCGACCAGCACCGGCACGTCATCCATGCTCAGGCCGAAGTGCTCGACGATACCGGCGCCGTTGGCACCCAAGGGGCCGAAGCCGTGAGCGTCATCCACCATCAGCCAGGCCCCTTTGGCCCTCGCCGAACGGGCCAGCGCGGGCAGATCGGCGATGTCGCCGTCCATGCTGAACACCCCGTCGGTGACTACCAGGGTATCGCCCACGGATTTTTCCAGGCGGGCTTCCAGGCTGCTCACATCGTTGTGCAGATAGCGCGAAAACCGTGCACCGCTGAGCAGACCGGCATCCAGTAGCGAGGCGTGGTTGAGACGGTCCTCCAGCACCGTATCGCCCTGCCCGACCAACGCCGTCACTGCGCCAAGGTTGGCCATGTAGCCATTGGAGAACAACAGGGCACGCGGGCGACCGGTCAGCTCGGCCAGCGCTTCTTCCAGTTCATGATGCGGCGCGCTGTGGCCGATCACCAGATGCGAAGCCCCGCCTCCCACGCCCCAGCGCTCGGCACCTGCCTGCCAGGCGGCGATCACCTCGGGATGATTGGCCAGCCCCATATAATCGTTGTTGCAGAACGCCAGTAACGGCTGGCCGTCGACGATGACCTGCGGCCCCTGCGGACTTTGCAGCAGCGGGCGCTGGCGATAGAGGTGTGCGGCGCGCCGGGCATCGAGGCGCGTGCGGAGATCGAAAGACATGCAGGCCCCGAACCGGAAGATGACAATTCAAAACGGGCCGGAACAGGCCGGCCCATTCAACGGATCAGGCAGAGGCAGCGTCGTAGAACATTGAGCTGCTTTGCTGCTCGACCAGCGCCTGTTCGATGGCGGCCTGATGCACTTCGTCGGCATGCCCTTCGCCTGCTTCGGGCTTGATGCCCAGGCGCGAGAACAGAAGCATGTCCTTGTCGGCCTGCGGGTTGGCGGTGGTCAGCAGCTTGTCGCCGTAGAAAATCGAGTTGGCCCCGGCGAAGAACGCCAGTGCCTGCATTTGCTCGTTCATCGCTTCGCGACCGGCGGACAGACGCACGTGGGATTTCGGCATGAGAATCCGTGCCACGGCGAGCATGCGAATGAAATCGAACGGGTCGACATCTTCGGCGTTTTCCAGCGGCGTACCGGCGACCTTGACCAGCATGTTGATCGGCACCGACTCCGGGTGCTCAGGCAGGTTGGCCAGTTGAATCAGCAGCCCCGCGCGGTCATCGAGGGACTCGCCCATGCCCAGAATGCCACCGGAGCAGATCTTCATCCCTGCATCGCGCACGTAGGCCAGGGTTTGCAGGCGCTCGCTGTAAGTCCGGGTGGTGATGATGCTGCCGTAGAACTCCGGCGAGGTGTCGAGGTTGTGGTTGTAGTAGTCCAGGCCCGCGGTGGCCAGCGCTTCGGTCTGTTCCTGATCGAGGCGGCCCAGGGTCATGCAGGTTTCCATGCCCATGGCTTTCACGCCTTTGACCATCTCCAGCACATAAGGCATGTCCTTGGCGGAAGGATGCTTCCAGGCCGCGCCCATGCAAAAGCGGGTCGAGCCAATGGCCTTGGCACGCGCGGCTTCTTCAAGCACCTTCTGCACTTCCAGCAGCTTTTCTTTCTCGAGACCGGTGTTGTAGTGGCCGGACTGCGGACAGTACTTGCAGTCTTCCGGGCAGGCGCCGGTCTTGATCGACAGCAGCGTGGAGACTTGCACGCGGTTGGCGTCGAAGTGAGCGCGATGCACCGTTTGCGCCTGAAACAGCAGGTCATTGAATGGCTGTACAAACAGCGCCCTGACCTCGGCTAAAGTCCAGTCGTGACGCAAAGTGACGGTGGTGCTGGCGCTCATCGGGCGGCTCCTTGGTGTTTCTGGGCAATGCGCGAGGGCGGGAAAGACCCCATGCGCTACACGGATGTCGGCATATTTAAGGAAGAGCCATGCGCTGTCAACCCAGCTACCCGCATGAGGTTTACATCTGGTTAAAAAACAAACAACCCTGTTTGTTATGCGATGAACGCAGTGAGGTGCCCACGCCCATTTGCGTGCCGTGCGAAGCAGAACTGCCGTGGCTGGGCAACGCCTGCGTGTGCTGTGCGCTGCCGTTACCGCGTTCAGGCATGAGCTGCGCGCAATGCTGCAAGCAAACGCCCGGCTTTGCTCAGGTCATCGCGCCCTGGCTGTACGATTTCCCGGTCGACGGTCTGATCACCCGCTTCAAACATAGCGGTAAATGGCCTATGGGACGACTGCTGGCAGAACTGTGCGCGCAATACCTGCAGCACCGTTTCGAGGAAGACCTGCCGCGCCCCGACTGCCTCATTCCAGTGCCGCTGGCCAACAAACGCTTGCGCCAGCGCGGCTACAATCAGGCGGCAATGCTGGCCGGCTGGCTGGGTAAACAGCTGCAACTGCCCATCGACGAAGAGCATGTGTTACGCAGCCGGGAGACAACCGCGCAACAGGGCCTGGACGCGAAAGCCCGCAGGCGCAACCTGCGCGGCGCCTTTACCCTGGTTGATCCCGATTGGGTACAGGGCAAGCACTTGGCGCTGGTCGATGATGTTCTGACCACCGGTTCGACGGCAGAGGTCATTGCGCGACTGCTGAACAAGGCCGGTGCGCGGCGGGTGGACGTGTATTGCCTGGCTCGCACGCCCAAGCCGGGTGACTAATGGCCCCTACGCGCCTGGTTTAATATCGTTCCCATGCTCCAGCGTGGTAATGCCTTTCAGGACGCTCCGCGTCCGGTTTCGACGCCATGAGCGAGAGCGATCATACTGCCCACTCCTACTCGACCGCCCCGGACTTCCATGGCCCTCCCCACCTTGCTGACGCAACACATGGTCCGTCGCCCGCAACGCATTGCGCTGTTGCAGCATATTGCCGAACAGGGCTCGATCACCCGCGCTGCGAAAAGCGCAGGGCTGAGTTACAAGGCGGCCTGGGACGCGATCGACGAGCTGAACAATCTGGCGCAAAAACCGCTGGTAGAGCGCAGTGTCGGCGGACGCGGCGGTGGCGGCGCGAAGTTGTCGGTCGAGGGCGAGCGAGTGCTGCGTCTCTATCAGCGCGTCCAGGCCTTGCAGGCCCAGGTGCTGGAAGCGGCCGAAGACAGCAGCGACCTTGACCTGCTCAATCGCCTGACCCTGCGTACCAGCGCCCGCAATCAGTTGCTGGGGCGGATCGTCAGCATCACCCGCCAGGGGCATAACGATCAGGTTCGCCTGCAATTGGCGGACGAGGTGTTTATCGAAGCACAGGTCACCCATGACAGCACCCTGCGTCTGGAACTGGAAAACGGCACGGAGGTGGTTGCACTGATCAAGGCCGGCTGGCTGGAACTGCACGCAGACCGCAGCGAAGAAACAAATGGAAACAATTGTCTGATCGGCCGAATCGACAGCGTGACCGACGCTGAAGATGGCCCCAGCGAAGTACGCATCACACTCCCCGGCGGCCAGACGCTGTGCGCCCTGGCGACACCTGAGCACCTGCATGCACAACAGTTGAAAACCGGCACCACGGTGCAGGCAAGATTTGCAGCTTCACTGGTACTGCTGGGTATACCGTTGTAAGCGCTGGCAGGTCATCACCACGACACAATTTCGTCATATGTGCGCACTAAGGTGGCTGCCATATTCGAGGGAGCCGTGATGATGAAACTATTAGAAGAAAACCAGACCACTGACCTGGAAAACCTGGTCGGCGCCGACAAGGTCGGCCTCACCCGCCGCGGTTTCATCAGCGCGGGCGCATTGTGCGGCGCTGCGATGTTTCTCGGCGGCAACCTGCTCAGCCGTACCGCTCTGGCCAACAGCGTCAGCGCGGCGTCTGGCAGATTGCTCGGCTTCCAGAGCATTCCTGCTGCCACCGCCGACAGCATCAGCCTGCCAGCAGGTTACACGTCCTCGGTACTGATCAGTTGGGGCCAGCCTCTGCGAGCGGGCGGTCCGGCGTTCGACCCGAGTGGCAAGGGTACCGCCCAGGCTCAGGAGGTGCAGTTCGGCGACAACAACGACGGCATGTGCCTGTTCCCGATGCGGGGTCGCAAAGACCATGCTTTGCTGGCGATCAACAACGAATACACCAACTACCGCTACCTCTTCGAGCATGGCAAGGAGCCGCAATCGGCTGAAGAAGTGCGCAAGGCTCTCGCCGCAGAAGGCGTGTCAGTGATCGAGGTACAGCAGAAAAACGGCAAATGGCAGTTCGTGCAGGACTCGCGTTACAACCGTCGCGTGCATGGCAATACGCCGATCAGGCTGAGTGGCCCGGCGGCCGGTCACGAATGGCTCAAGACTGACGCCGACAAGACCGGCACCCGCGTCCTGGGGACTTTCCAGAACTGCTCCAGCGGCCAGACACCGTGGGGCACGTACCTGACCTGTGAAGAGAACTTCACCGACTGCTTCGGCAGCAGCAACCCGGAGCAGACATTCGATGCGGGCATGAAGCGCTATGGCGTCGTGGCTGCCAGTAAAGAGATCAACTGGCACCCGCACGACCCGCGCTTCGACGTGGCGAAAAACCCCAACGAGGTCAATCGCCATGGCTGGGTGGTCGAGATCGATCCGTTCGACCCCGAATCGACGCCGGTCAAGCGCACGGCACTCGGGCGTTTCAAGCACGAAAACGCCGCCTTCACGCAGACCAGGGACGGGCGCGCCGTGGTGTACATGGGCGACGACGAGCGTGGCGAGTTCATCTACAAATTCATCAGCCGCGACCGGATCGATCGCAAGAACCCGAAAGCCAATCGCGACCTGCTGGACCACGGCACCCTGTACGTGGCGCAATTCGACGCTGGCAACGGCAACCCGGACCATCCAAAGGGCAACGGCCAGTGGATCGAACTGAAATACGGCAAGAACGGCCTCGATGCCGCTGCCGGTTTCGCCAATCAGGCTGAAGTGTTGATTCATGCACGGCTGGCCGCCAGCGTGGTCAAGGCCACGCGCATGGACCGCCCGGAATGGATCGTGGTCAGCCCCAAGGATGGCCAGGTTTATTGCACGCTGACCAACAACATCAAGCGCGGCGACGAAGGTCAGCCGGTTGGCGGGCCGAATCCACGCGCCAAGAACCAGTACGGGCAGATCCTGCGCTGGCGCGAAGGCGGCAACAATGCGTCGGCGATGGCGTTCGAGTGGGACCTGTTTGTGGTCGCGGGCAACCCGACCGTACATGCCGGTACGCCACAGGGCGGGTCGAGCAACATCAACGCGCAGAACATGTTCAACAGCCCGGACGGCCTGAGTTTCGATCGATCGGGTCGGCTGTGGATCCAGACCGACGGCGACTCCAGCAACAAGGGTGACTTCGCTGGCATGGGCAACAACCAGATGCTCTGTGCCGACCCGGCCAGCGGCGAGATCCGCCGTTTTCTGGTTGGCCCGATCGGTTGCGAAATCACCGGCATCAGCTTTGCGCCTGACTACCGGACGATGTTCATCGGCATCCAGCATCCCGGTGAAAACGGTGGCTCTACCTTCCCCGAGCATTTGCCCAACGGTAAACCGCGCTCATCGGTGATGGTCATCACCCGGGAAGATGGCGGCGTTATCGGCGCCTGATCGGCAATCAGGAAGAGGACGCAGATCGCTCATCGTTATATAAAGGTCTGCTATTGATTCTGGCCGGAGGCCGTGGGAGCGAACTTGTTCGCGAAGAGGGCTGTATGATCGTCGAAAATGCATCGACTGAAACACCGTCTTCGTGAGCAAGCTCACTCCCACAAGGATCTTTACTCCGCCTGATACTGCGCGTCGAGCCCCGCTTTCCGGGCTCATCAAGACTTGAGTATCACGCCGGGCGCAGAGCGTGGGAGCGATGAGCAATCAATCAATCAACCCGTTCACATCGTAGAACGGGTATGGCCCTTCATAGTCGCCGAACACGGCGTTATGACTGACAAATCCCTGTTCCGAATGCCAGCGATGCAGCACGTAACCTGCCGGTTCCAGATTGAAATGCGCAGGCGCGGCTTCGTCGAGGTCGAGGACGATCTGGTGTGAGGTGCCCGGGCAGATGCTCGCCACGCTGCCTCCGAAACGTCGCTGCATCGGTCGATGCAAATGTCCGCACAGCAAACGCTCCACTTGCGGATGCTGGGCGATCACGCGCTCCAGCGCCGATGCGTTGCCGAAGGATTCGCGGTCCATGTGCCCTATGCCGGTAATGAACGGCGGATGGTGCATGACGATCACGGTCGGCACGTAAGGACGACGGGACAGCTGTGCGTGCAGCCAGTCCAGCTGACAATAATCCAGTTGCCCGCCATGCTCGCCGGGAATGGTCGTGTCCATGCCGATCAGGCGCACCGGGTATTTCTCAACGACCCAGTCCAGAGGACCGCTGGCCGACAACGGCAGGTACACCTGCTCGGCAAACGCGGCCAGCAGGTTGTGCCGATCGTCATGATTGCCGGGTACCAGATAGAACGGCATCTGCAGAAGCTCCAGTTCGGGCTTGAGCACGGCGTATTCGTCCTCGCGACCGAAGTCCACCAGGTCACCGCTGATCACCACGATGTCGGGGCGCTGCTTGCTGGCATTGATGTGCGCGACCGCGCGGCGCAGCGCCCCCAGGGTATCGACCACGCCATAGGTCAGGCGCCCGTCGGCTTTGAGGTGCAGGTCACTGATCTGAGCAATAAGAAACGGACGATTCAAAATAATCTCTCTACGAAAAACGAATTCACGAATGCAGGGTAAACAGCACTTGCGGGTCGACGCTCAAGGCAATGACTGCGTTTGCGGCATAAATCACGTTGTCGGTGCTGTCTACCAGCAGCGGCTGCGGGCCACCGACATCGACCAGCAAGCGACTTTGCGCGCCCTGAAAAAACTGCCCGACCAGACGCCCATGAATATGGCCGTTTCCTGACATCAAACGCAGGTGCTCGGGGCGGCAGTAGACCGTGCCCGGTACGTCAGCACCGTGCCACGGCAGCTCGCCGCCGCTCACCTTGAGGCCTGACGGGGTGCGCTCGACCACGCTGAACGCATTCAGATTGCCGACAAACCCGGCGACGAACGCATTGGCAGGTTGTTGATAGATGTCCCTCGGCGTCGCCAATTGCGAGACGCAGCCTTTTTCCATGACCAGAATCCGGTCGCCCAGGGCCATCGCCTCGCCCTGATCGTGAGTGACGAACACCGAGGTGATGCCCAGCCCACGCAGCAACTGATCCAGCTCACTGCGCAAGCGCTCACGCAACTGTGCATCCAGTGCCGCCAGCGGCTCGTCCAGCAACAGCACCCGGGGGCGCGGCGCCAGGGCCCGGGCCAGCGCGACCCGTTGGCGCTGCCCGCCAGACAGCTCGTTGACGCGGCGCTTGCCGTGGCCGGTCAAACCGACCAGTTCCAGCAACTCATCGCAACGCTTGTTGCGCTCGGCAGCCGACAGACCACGAATCTTCAGGCCGTAAACGATATTGCCGGCCACATCGAGGTTGGGAAACAACGCATAGTTCTGAAACACCATGCCCACGTCGCGCCGCTCGATGGGCAGACGTGTCACGTCCTGATCATCGAACAACACCTGCCCGACGTCCGGACGTTCAAGCCCTGCAATCAGCCGCAAGGTGGTGGTCTTGCCGCAACCGGACGGACCGAGAATCGCCAGCGTTTCGCCGGGCTCGATGGTCAGGTGCAGATCCTTTACAGCAACGGTGCCGTCGGCAAATGCCTTGCGGCAGCCTTTCAGGCGAATGGTGGTTCCGCTCATCGGCTCTCTCCACGGGCAAGACGCGCGCTGATGGCCTGCAACGCAATCAGCAGCGGCACAATCAGCAACAGAAAAAGAAGGGTGTAGGCACTGGCGACTTCCAGTCGGGCCGAGGCGTAACTGTCGGCCAGACCGACCGGCAGGGTCTTGGTCATCGGCGTGTGCAGCATCCAGGTCAGGTTGAATTCGCCCAGCGACAGGGTCACGACCATCAGCACACCGGCAAGAATCCCGGCCCGGCAATTAGGCACAACCACACTGAAGAAACGCTTGATCGGCCCGGCGCCCAGACTGGCGGCCGCCTCTTCGAGCACCGGCAGTTGCTGACGCTGCATCACCGCCATGACCGGGCGCACCAGGAACGGCAGGGTGAACAACACGTGGCCGACCAGAATGAACAACCAGCTGCTGCGAAAGCCGCCGAACTGGCCGTAGGTCAGCAGTAACGCGAGGGCGCTGGCCAGACCGGGCATGGCGACGGGCAAGACCATCAATTCCTCGAAGGCCCGGCTGAAGCGATTGTTCATGCGCACCAGCGCATACGCTGCCGGGACGCCCACCAGACACACGCAGATTGCGCACGCCACGGCCAGTTGCAACGACAGCCAGACGGTCGGTGAATAGGCCTGCCAGACCTGCACCAGCCAGTCGAAGGTCAGACCGCTCGACAGGCCCAGAAAATAGTTGCGCGTCAGGCCGGCCAGTAACGACAGCACCACCGGGACCAGCATGAACGCGCAGACCAACAGCGTGAACGCCAGTTGTACTGCAAACAACGGAGAACGTTTCACAAGGGAACTCCCGATTTACCGACCATGCGCCGGGCCAGCAACAACACTGCCCACGTCACCAGCCCGAGGATTACCGACAGCGCTGCGGCCACCGTGAAGTTGGCGTAATTGGTGAACACGTTGTAGATCGCTACCGGCGTGACGTTCAGACGCGTGCCCAGGGTAAAGGCCGTGCCGAATGCGCCCATCGACGTGGCGAAGCAGATCGCGCCGCAGGACACCAGCGCGGGTGCCAGCCCCGGAACGATCACATCGCACACCACGCGCCAATGACCCGCGCCCAGCGAATGCGCGGCTTCTTCAAGGCTGCGATCCAGACTTTCGCAGGCCGCCATGACCGTCAGAATCACTCGCGGAATCGAGAAATACAGATAGCCGATGAACAGTCCGGTCAGCGAATAGGCGAACACCCAGCGCTCGCCCGCCAGGTGCAACCCGAGCGCGGCGAAGATACCTTGGCGACCGGCCAGCAGAATCACCAGAAAGCCGACCACCACACCGGGAAACGCCAGCGGGAAGGTCAGCAAAGCCACCAGCGCAGAGCGTCCGAAGAAGTGGTTGCGGGCCAGAAACACACCGCTGATGCCGCCGACCAGTAACGCCGCGAGCGTCACCACCAGCGCCAGCAGGCAGGTTTGCGCCAGACTGCCCAGGTACTGAGGACTGCTCAGGACCTGCCAGT
The DNA here is from genome assembly GCF_001467335.1 of Pseudomonas sp. ICMP 10191. Lineage (NCBI taxonomy): Bacteria > Pseudomonadati > Pseudomonadota > Gammaproteobacteria > Pseudomonadales > Pseudomonadaceae > Pseudomonas > Pseudomonas sp. ICMP 10191. The sequence continues at coordinate 122,757 of NZ_LKGW01000024.1, read as the reverse complement.
AACCGCTGCCATTGCCATCGGACCCTTGCGTGCCGAGCATGATCAGGTGGGTCAGCGGCAGCAACCAGAATGCCAGCAATACGGCCATCGCCGGAGCCAGCGCCACGGCAGCGGTCGGGCGCAGCCGCAGCCTGAAAGATCCGCCCTTGCGCAGAGCCAGCGCTTGTTCCGGCGAGGCCGACATTACTTCACCTCACGCAGATAACGGGCGGCGAAGGCTTCCTGCACGGCGGCCATGTGCTGGTAATCCACCACACCGGCACGGGCGTAATCGCTGTCCGGCAAGAACTGCGCAGCAACATCGGCAGGCATCTTCGAGCGTACCGGGCGCAGATAGGCCTTGGCCCACAGCGCCTGACCTTCATCGGACAGCACGAAATCCAGCACCTTCTCGGCGTTGGCACGATGCGGCGCCTTGGCGACCATGCTCATCACATAGGGAACGCCGATGGTGCCTTCCTTGGGAATCACGAAGGCAACGTTGGCCTTGTCCTTGTAGCGAGCGCGATAGGCGTTGAAGTCATAGTCGACCAGAATCGGCAGCTCGCCGGACAGCACGCGTGCATAGGCGGTTTGCTTGGGCACGATGGGCGAGTTTTTCGCCAGTTTCTGGAAGTAGTCGATGGCCGGACCGAAATTTTCCAGCGTGCCGCCCATGGCCTGGTTGATCGCCACGGCGGACACGTAACCGACGAACGCGCTGGACGGGTCTAGGTAGCCGACCATGCCCTTGTACTCGGGCTTGAGCAGATCCGCCCAGCTTTGCGGCACCGGCAGACCGCCCAGTGCGTCCACGTTGACCATGATGCCGAGGGTCCCGGAGTGAATCGCGAACCAGTGCCCTTCAGGGTCTTTCAAGCCTGCCGGAATCTCGTCCCAGTGTTTGGGTTTGTAGGTATCGACCACGCCGGCCTTCTGCGCCTGCAGGCCAAAGGTCACGCCGTAATAGACCACGTCAGCGACCGGTGCGGCCTGCTCGGCAACGATCTGCGCCAGCGCCTGGCCGGAGTTCTTGTTGTCCAGCGGCACCTGGACACCGGTGCTGTCGGCAATCGCTTTGAGCTGCGTTCCCCAGTCGGCCCATTCGGGCGGGCAGTTGTAGCAGATGGCGGTTTCGGCGGCCTGGGCGAGGCTGGCCGCACCACATAACAGCAGTGCCGCGAGGGTTTTACTGAGGCTGAGCATGAAGCATCTCCTGGTAGGGCTGGGTGCTTTCGCCGGGCCGGATGTGGCACGGCAGACAATGAGAAACAGGTACTGCGCCAGCAATCCGTGCCAGTAATTGGTCGATGACAATGTGCGCCAGCTCGGCGATGGGCTGAACCACGCTGCACAAGGTCGGGTGCATCTGCGTGCCGAGGGCGATGCCGTCGAAGCCGATCACCGACAGGCGCTCGGGAACGCCCCAGCCGTTGCGACGTAATTCGGCAATCAGGCTGATGGCCAGCAAATCGTTGGAACAGACCAGCGCGCTGGGCGCGTCCGGGCCACGTAACAGGGGTTCCAGTGCAGCGAAATCGGCGCTTGTATGAGCAGGCATTTCAATCACTGGTCGCGCTTCAAGCCCACGCTCGGCCATGGCGTCGCGATAGCCTTCATAACGCAGTCGGGCGCGGTCGGACTGCATGGCCGGGCCTGCGACCATGGCGACTCGCTGATGGCCTGCATCGATCAGGTAACGAGTGGCCAGCGCCATGCCCGCCCGGTTATCCACAGACACCGCGCTGTAATCCGGGTTACCGGTCTGGTGATAGGCCAGCACGAACGGAGTGTCTTCATTGATCAGGCTTTGCAGTACCCGGTTGTGCTCGGCGTCGGTCACCGTCAGCACCAGCCCGTCGACCCGCTGACGCAACAACTCCTCAACCACGGCGCTTTCACGCTCTGCGGTGTAGTCGGTGGTTGCCAGCAGCAGGTTATAACCCCGCGCCCGCGCCGCCCGTTCCATGGCCTGAAACTGTTCGGCAAACACCGGGTTGAGCAGGTTGGGCACCACCACGCCAATCAGGTTGGTGGTTTGCAGACGCAACTGGCGGCCCAGCCGATTGGGGCGAAAACCCAAGGCGCGGGCCGCAGCGAATACCCGCTCGCGGGTTTCCGAGCGCACGACGTCGGGGCTTGCGAAGGCACGTGCCGCAGTAGCCCGGGAAACCCCGGCCAGATGCGCTACCTCTTTCAGATCAGTCATTGCCGCTCACTTGAGATCGATCTCATTGACGGCGACTCTAGGCGTCGAACATGGCTATCTCGCTAACGACTCATGACTTTTTGATGACAAAAGAGCCCGAAGGCAGATTAAACGGATGGGGTTTGGCGAAGCGGGACCGGTCTGCGTTACCATCAGCGGTCCGACGCGGCAACCTGCTGCGCGCAGGAGTAGTCATGGCTCACCCGTTTGCAACACTTACTCCCGATCTGGTCCTGGATGCTGTCGAAAGCATCGGTTTTCTCAGCGATGCCCGCATCCTGGCGCTCAACAGTTACGAAAACCGCGTCTATCAGGTCGGTATCGAAGACGGCCAACCGCTGATCGCCAAGTTCTATCGCCCACAGCGCTGGACTACCGAAGCCATCCTTGAAGAGCACAGCTTCACCGCTGAACTGGTCGAGGTCGAAGTGCCCGTGGTCGCGCCCATGGTGCACAACGGCGCAACCCTGTTCGAGCACGCCGGTTTCCGTTTCACGCTGTTCCCGCGTCGCGGTGGACGAGCACCGGAGCCAGGCAATCTCGATCAGTTGTATCGCCTGGGCCAGTTACTGGGGCGTCTGCATGCCGTCGGCTCGACCAAACCGTTCGCGCACCGTGAAGCCCTGGGCGTGAAGAACTTCGGCCATGATTCGGTCAACTATCTGCTGCAAAACGACTGCATCCCGCGCAGCCTGCTGCCGGCTTACGAGTCAGTGGCTCGTGACCTGCTCAAGCGTGTCGAAGACGTTTACGCGGCCACACCGCACACCAACATCCGCATGCATGGCGACTGCCACCCCGGCAACATGATGTGCCGTGACGAGATGTTCCACATCGTCGATCTGGACGATTGCCGCCTCGGCCCTGCCGTCCAGGATATCTGGATGATGCTGGCCGGCGACCGCCAGGAACGTCTGGGTCAGCTGTCGGAGCTGATGGACGGCTACAACGAATTTCATGATTTCGATCCACGCGAACTGGCCCTGATCGAACCGCTGCGTGCCTTGCGCCTGATGCACTACAGCGCCTGGCTGGCCCGGCGCTGGGATGACCCGGCGTTTCCGCACAGCTTTCCGTGGTTCGGCACGGAGCGCTATTGGGGCGACCATATCCTGGCCCTGCGCGAGCAGATGGCAGCACTGAATGAAGAACCGCTGAAACTGTTTTGACCTGATGAGCCCCAAGTTATCGTGCGGCGCTCCGCGTCGCATGCAGTTCTGGACGCTCCGCGTCCGATCCTGAGCAAGCGGCGCGGCACAGATGTCGTGAATCAGTCGAACCTGTGTATAACATCGAGCGCTCCAGCGTCAGTACAATCAAAACCATCAACCGCATCACCCCACAATAAAACCGGAATTTTCTGCATTTAAGGGACGCTCCATGCAAGCTGCCAATCCACGCCGTGGATACATTCTGGGCCTGAGTGCTTACATCATCTGGGGCCTGTTCCCCATCTACTTCAAAGCCATTGCCGCGGTTCCGGCCATCGAGATCATCATCCATCGCGCGCTCTGGTCGGCGCTCTTCGGCTCGATTGTGCTGATGTTCTGGAAGCATCCCGGCTGGTGGCGCGACCTGCGCGACAATCCGCAACGGCTGGCCGTGCTGGCGCTGAGCGGCACGCTGATCGCCAGCAACTGGATCATCTACGTCTGGGCAGTGAACAACGGGCGCATGCTGGAGGCCAGCCTCGGGTATTACATCAATCCGCTGGTCAACGTGCTGCTCGGCATGTTGCTGCTGGGCGAGCGCCTCAGACGCCTGCAAATGCTGGCAGTCGCTTTCGCCGCGATGGGTGTCGCACAGCAGGTCTGGCACGTCGGCAGCCTGCCGTCGGTGTCGCTGGCGCTGCCACTGACCTTCGCGTTCTATGGGCTGATCCGTAAACAAGCCCCGGTCGCTGCCCTGCCCGGCCTGGTGGTCGAAACCTGGATGCTCGTGCCGCTGGCACTGATCTGGCTGACGCTCAACCCGACGGCCGTGAGCGCCCAGCCGGAATTCTGGACCACCACGCAAGCCATCTGGCTCGCCGCCGCAGGCCCGGTGACGCTGGTACCGCTGGTGTGCTTCAACGCCGCCGCCCGCCATTTGCCGTTCACCACCCTGGGCTTCCTGCAATACATCGCGCCCACACTGGTCCTGCTGCTGGCTGTGCTGCTGTATGGCGAACACCTGACCACCAGCACCATCATCACCTTCGCTTTCATCTGGACGGGGCTGGCGATCTACAGTGTGGATATCTGGCTGAAATCCCGCGGCCGTCACTGATCAAAAAACAGACAACATCTTGCAGGCCACGCAAAACGTGGCCTGCAAAGGGTTCTCCAAGGGTTATCCACAGGCAGACTCACCTTATCTGTGCACAAGCCCTTGAAACTGCTGGATTTTTGATCAATCGCCGCCAAGCCACGGCCGACGTGGCGCGCAACGCGATTCCCCCAGGTTATCCACAGGCAGGAGCACGATTAACTTGGATAACCTGGATACCTTTCCAAGCATTGAATTATGCACACTTTTTGGTACACTCCAAATATGAGTAATCTCCCACCCACTTTGACCGTCAAGTTTTTCCGGACCGAAACAGGCAATGAACCTGTACGTGAATGGCTGATCGATCTGCCACGCGATGATCGTAAGGCAGTCGGCACTGACATCAAGACGGTCCAGTTCGGATGGCCAATAGGTATGCCTGTGGTCCGTAAAATGGAGCCAGACCTTTGGGAAGTCAGAATTGATTTGAAGGAAAAGATTGCACGAGTACTGTTTACCGTCGAAGCCCGCACAATGGTTTTGCTTCATGGCTTCATCAAAAAAAGTGAAAAAACTCCCGCGTCCGATCTGGAAACTGCCAGACAGCGCAAGGCAGCACTGAAGAGGAAAAGGTAATGAACGAGCACATTGGCTCCGACTTCGATGATTTCCTTGCCGAGCAAGGTTTTGCCGAGGAGGTTTCTGCCGCAGCTCTGAAGCGAGTCATCTCTTGGCAGATCGCCGAAGTCATGAAAAAGCAAAAGGTGACCAAGAAGGCCCTTGCCGAGCGCATGCACACAAGCCGGACGGCAGTGGACAGGGCCCTGGATCAAAACGATCCGGGAATGACTCTTGCGACGCTGGCCAGCGCAGCAAGAGCGCTGGGGCAACGTGTAGAAGTCAGACTGGTACCGGAGCGAGAAGCAGTCCGCAGCTGAATAAAAACAGTGATCGGACTTACTCCTTGGCCCCCAGCACCAACTCCACCATCAAATCATCCGCCAGAGTCTCGAGCGCCGTCTGCAGGTCATCCAGTGAAAGGTCCTGAGGGACGCCCAACACCGCGTCGGCGTGGAACAGCAGTTCGCTGCTCATGGGCGCGGGGGACACGTTGGTAATCAGGTGTTCGACATTGACGCCCTGCCCGGCCAGCAAACGGGTGATGTCGCGTACGATGCCGGGGCGGTCGTTGCCGACCAGTTCCATGCTGATCATTCGAGTCGTATCGGTGGTCTCGACCACGCTCTCGGCCAGCAACATGCGGATGCCATGGGCTGACAAACCATTCAGGGCCTTGATCAGGTCATCATAGTTTTCTGCCTCGACGCCTACCTTGAGGATCCCGGCAAATTGTCCGGCCATGCGCGACATGCGACTTTCCAGCCAGTTGCCGCCATGCTCGGCGATGCAGCGTGCGATGCGTTCGACCTGACCCGGTTTGTCGGGAGCAACCAGCGTTACGACGAGATGATCCACGGTCAATTCCTCTTTCTGCACAGATGATTTGGAGACAGCGTCGGTCTTACGAGTATAGGCATGCCCGAAGGGCAGCTCGCTCGCGGTAAATCGTGTACCGTTTGCCACGCTTTATGGAACAATCCTGAGCGTTTCTGGGAACACGGTGAATATCACCGTGACCCAATATGAATATCCAGTCGTTTAGTGACATATTCAGCGACGTTTTCACGCGATGACGGCTCATGTAGTATCCCGAATTGCGCACTACATGACACCAAAATCAATAACAGAGCGCTCCCCGAGTGTGCTCGACCCTGCTGAGCAGAGTGAGGCAAGTGCAATGACTGAGTACGTTCAAGTCGGTGACCTGCAAGTCGCCAGAGTCCTGTTCGACTTCGTGCAGAACGAAGCCACCCCCGGAACCGGCGTCGACGCCACTGCGTTCTGGGCCGGTGCGGACCAACTGATCCACGACCTTGCGCCAAAGAACAAGGCACTGCTCGCCAAACGTGATGAGTTACAGGCGAAAATCGACGCCTGGCACCAGTCGCATGCCGGGCAGGCTCACGACGCCTCGGCCTACAAAGCCTTCCTTCAGGAGATCGGTTACCTGCTGCCAGAAGCAGCGGACTTCCAGATCACCACGCAAAACGTCGATGAAGAAATCGCCACCATGGCCGGCCCGCAGCTGGTCGTGCCGGTGATGAACGCCCGGTTTGCGCTGAATGCGTCGAACGCCCGCTGGGGTTCGCTGTATGACGCGCTCTATGGCACCGACGCCATCAGCGAAGCAGGCGGCGCGGAAAAGGGTAAAGGCTACAACAAGGTGCGTGGCGACAAGGTGATCGCGTTCGCTCGTGCCTTTCTCGATCAGGCTGCGCCTCTGGCAGCAGGTTCACATGCAGACTCGACGGCTTACAAACTGATCGACGGCAAGCTGGTCGTCAGTCTCAAGGGTGGCAGCAATACCGGCCTGCACGATGACGCCCAACTGGTCGGTTTTCAAGGCGATGCCCTGGCACCGTTTGCCTTGCTGCTCAAGCACAACGGCCTGCACTTCGAACTGCAGATCGACGCCGCCAGCCCGGTCGGGCAGACCGATCCGGCAGGCGTGAAAGACATCCTCATGGAAGCGGCGCTGACCACCATCATGGACTGCGAAGACTCCATTGCCGCCGTCGATGCCGACGACAAAGTGGTTGTCTACCGCAACTGGCTGGGCCTGATGAAGGGTGATCTGGCCGAATCGGTGTCCAAGGGCGGTGAAACCTTTACCCGCACCATGAACCCGGACCGCGTCTACACCACGCCAGAGGGCGGCGAAGTCACGCTGCATGGTCGCTCGCTGTTATTCATTCGCAACGTGGGTCACCTGATGACCATCGATGCGATACTCGACAAGCATGGCAACGAAGTGCCGGAAGGCATTCTCGATGGCCTGCTGACCAGCCTTGCAGCCATCCATAACCTAAACGGCAACACCTCGCGCAGCAACAGCCGCAGCGGCTCGATGTACATCGTCAAACCGAAGATGCACGGCCCGGAGGAAGCTGCATTCACCAACGAACTGTTCGGGCGCATCGAGCAGGTACTGGGCTTGCCGCGTAACACCTTGAAGGTCGGGATCATGGACGAGGAGCGCCGTACCACGGTCAACCTCAAGGCCTGCATTGAGGCCGCCAGCGAGCGCGTGGTGTTCATCAACACCGGCTTCCTCGACCGCACCGGTGACGAAATCCATACCTCCATGGAAGCAGGCCCGGTGGTGCGCAAGGCGCAGATGAAAGCCGAGAAGTGGATCGCTGCCTACGAGAACTCCAACGTCGACATCGGCCTGAAATGCGGCCTGCAAGGTCGCGCACAGATCGGCAAAGGCATGTGGGCCATGCCGGACCTGATGGCCGCCATGCTGGAGCAGAAAATCGCTCATCCACTGGCGGGTGCGAACACCGCCTGGGTTCCCTCACCTACGGCAGCCGCGCTGCACGCCCTGCACTATCACAAGGTCGACGTGTTCGCCCGTCAGGCCGAACTGGCGCAGCGCGAGCAAGCCTCGGTGGATGACATTCTGACCATTCCGCTGGCACCGAATACTGACTGGACGCCGGAAGAAATCCAGAACGAACTGGACAACAATGCGCAGGGCATTCTTGGCTATGTCGTGCGCTGGATCGATCAGGGAGTGGGGTGTTCGAAAGTGCCGGACATCAACGACATCGGCCTGATGGAAGACCGCGCCACGCTGCGCATCTCCAGCCAGCACATGGCCAACTGGCTGCGTCACGGCGTTGTCAGCGAAGCTCAGGTCCTGGAAAGCCTCAAGCGCATGGCACCGGTGGTGGATCGCCAGAACGCCAACGACCCGCTGTATCGCCCTCTGGCACCCGACTTCGACAACAACATCGCCTTCCAGGCGGCGGTCGAGCTGGTCATCGAAGGCACCCGGCAGCCCAACGGCTACACCGAGCCGGTATTGCACCGTCGCCGCAGGGAGTTCAAGGCCATCAACGGCCTGTAACTCGCCGCCCGGGCAATTGCAGGTTCTGGTCCTTGCCGGGCCAGAACCTGCAAGGGCTCACTGCCTCAACTTATCCCCAATTCCCGCTTGACCAGCTTCACCAATTGCTTGGTATTGAGCGGTTTGAGAAGGAAGTCCACCACGTTCAGGTGCATGGCATCGATGGCATCGCGCACGTTGGCGTCGCCGGACACGATGATGATCGGCAGCTCGGCCCGATCCGACTCACGAACCTTGCGAATCAGATCCAGCCCGTCAAAAGGAGCCATCCGCAAGTCGGTGATCAGCAGTCCGATAGACTGACGCGTGTGGATCATCTGCAGCGCAGTATCGCCACCGGGCGCAGTCATGCAACTGATGTCATTGAGGCTTAGAATTTCGGCCAGCAGCTCTCGCGCGTCGCTGTCGTCATCGACGATCAGGACCCGTTGCGGGGCGTCGCGGGCGGGCGTGAGCATGACCTCATGGAGGGCATCGCGCTCATCGTCGCTCAGAATATCGTGGTCAATCATTGCAGTCTCATCATTCCCTGAACTAATCCGACAGCAGATACGGGTCAATCTGCGATGCATTTCGTCGGCATCCCGGCCGGTCTCCGCTCGCAATCCGTTGCGCTCGTCAAATCAGTTATGTCGCAACCAGCACGACTGTGTCACTGGGTTCAAGGTAAGACTTACGTCCAATGGGCACCTGGCTGCAAGCGGCCGACCATGAGCACCAATAACAAGAACGCGGAACAGGCCATGAGCAAGGCAGATGCTTTCACCCAGGCAGGCAAGACAGCCGTGCTGCAGAACATACACGGCACCATGCAGTTTCTGCAAAAATTCCCGCCGTTCAATCAGATGGAAAACGCTCACCTGGCCTATCTGGTCGAGCAGTGCCAGCTGCGCTTCTACGCTGCCGGTGAAAGCATCATCAAGCCTGGCGACGGACCGGTGGAGCACTTTTACATCGTCAAACAGGGTCGGATCGTCGGCGAGCGTCCGCATTCTGCCAAAGGCGGTACGGAAACGACATTTGAAATAACCACGGGTGAGTGTTTTCCGCTCGCCGCCCTGCTCGGCGAGCGTGCCACCCGCACCGAGCATCTGGCTGCCGAGGACACCTTCTGCCTGCAATTGAACAAGCAAGCGTTCATCAAGCTGTTCGCGCTCTCCACAACCTTTCGCGACTTTGCCCTGCGCGGCGTCAGCAGCCTGCTGGATCAAGTCAATCAGCAGGTCCAGCAGCGCGCCGTCGAAACCCTCGGCACGCAATACTCTCTGAACACCCGGCTGGGTGAACTTGCCATGCGCCATCCGGTGATGTGCAGCCCGGAAACGCCCATGCGCGACGCCGTGAAGCTGATGCATGAGCAGCAGGTAGGCAGCATCGTGATTGTCGACGAGCGGCAGGCGCCGCTGGGTATCTTTACCCTGCGCGACCTGCGTGAGGCGGTTGCCGATGTGAATGCCGACTTCAGCGCGCCGGTCAGGCACACCATGAGTCTGTCACCGTTCCACCTGAGCCCGGACGCCAGTGCGTTCGACGCCGCCATCGCCATGACCGGACGCCATATCGCCCACGTGTGCCTGGTCCGGGACGGGCGGTTGTGCGGCGTGGTGTCGGAGCGGGATCTGTTTTCCCTGCAACGGGTCGACCTGGTGCACCTGGCGCGGACCATTCGCAACGCGCCACGCATCGAAGCGCTCACCGGCTTGCGCGGCGATATCGTCCAGCTGGTCGATCGCATGCTTGCCCACGGCGCGTCTTCGACGCAGATAACCCAGATCATCACCCTGCTCAACGATCACACCGTATGCCGGGTGATCGAGCTGACGCTTGCAGAGAGAGGCGACCCTGGCATTGCGTTCAGCTGGCTGTGTTTTGGCAGCGAAGGCCGTCGCGAGCAGACGCTGCATACCGATCAGGACAACGCCATTTTGTTCGAAGCGCGCGATGCCGCAGAGGCAGAGCAGATTCGCAAAGTACTGCTGCCAATTGCCGAACGCATCAACCAGAGCCTGGCGCAATGTGGATTTACCCTGTGCAAGGGCAACATCATGGCCGGCAATCCCGACCTGTGTCTGTCGCAACTTGAATGGTCACAGCGTTTCTCGACATTTATTCGCGAGGCGACGCCGGAGAACCTGCTGGCCTCGAGTATCTATTTCGATCTGCGCGTGGTCTGGGGTGATGAAAGCGGCGGCGAGCAACTGCGCCGCGGCATTCTTGATCAGGTCGCAGACAACCGGCTGTTCCAGCGCATGATGGCCGAGAATGCGCTGCGCCAGCGTCCGCCGGTGGGTCGTTTCAAGGATTTCGTGCTGGCGCGCAAAGGCAGTGAAAAGGACACCCTGGACCTCAAGGTCGAAGGCCTGACGCCCTTCGTCGACGGGGCGCGCCTGCTGGCACTGGCCAACGGTATCGGCGTGAGCAACACGCAGGAACGCCTGCGCCAACTGGTCGAGCGCGAAGTCATCGACCCGCTCGACGGTGCTGCGTATGAGGAGGCCTATCACTTCATTCAGCAGACCCGCATGCAGCAACATCAGCTGCAGAGTCGCCAGAATCTGGCTTATTCCAACCGCATCGACCCCGACACACTCAACCATCTGGACCGGCGCATTCTGCGCGAATCGTTTCGCCAGGCGCAGCGATTGCAAACCAGCCTGACCCTGCGTTATCAACTATGAATCTGTTCGAATGGCTCAAGCCACGGCCGAAAAAAACGCCTTTGCATGCACATCAACTGGAGCGCCTCGAACGACTGCCGGTGTGCGCGAACCTCAGCGGCACACCGCTGCGTGAACAGCGCTGGGTCGTGCTGGATCTGGAAACCAGCGGCCTGAACATGAACCGTGATCAGGTGCTGTCCATGGGTGCGGTGGTGATTGAAGACGGCGCCATCGATCTGGGCCAGCAGTTCGAGCGCACGCTGTTGCGCGTCGACCACAAGATCAGCCCCGCCGTTCTGATTCATGGGCTGGCGCCCAGTGCGATTGCCGCGGGCAGTGAGCCGGTCGAGGCTTTGCTGGACTTCATGGAGTTCGTCGGTGACAGCCCGATCCTCGGCTTTCACGCGCCATTCGATCAGCACATGCTGTCGCGTGCCTTGAAGGAAAGCCTGGGCTATCGCTTGCAGCATCCGTTTTTCGACGCTGCCGAAATAGCTCCGATGCTCTGCGAGCACGCCAACCTGCGTCATGCCGGGCTGGATGACTGGACCCGTTTCTTTGGTCTGCACGCCGAAGAGCGTCACCACGCCAGCGCCGATGCGCTGGTCACCGCAGAACTGGCGCTGATCCTGTTCAGCCATGCCCGTCGCCAGCAGATCGACAGCCCCTTGCGGCTTGAGGAAGCACTCGGGCAATGGCGCAGACGCAGACAGTCGCATTCGTTCTGAGTGCGGCTGCGTCAGCGCCTCACATTCAGTTCGGGGCGATGGTCTTGGCGATCACATCCACCGTCGCTTCGACCTGCTCCCGGTAGCGCTTGAGCTCGACCTTGTGCAATTGCTCAAGCTCGATCTGCTGCGAACAAAGGTTCAGCGCAGCAAGGACCAGCAGACGGTCACCGATCAACGTCGGGTATTTGCGCTTGGTGTCGGCCAGCGACGCATTAAGCATCGCGGCGGCCTTCATGAGGGTCAGGTCTTCGCCAGCCGGCGCCTTGACCGAGTACTCATTGCCCAGAATAGTGAGGACGGTTACACCGCTGCCATCGACGTTCATGCGCCGACAGCACTTGCGCTGGTCGCGCGATCAACCAGTGCCTGGATGCGCGCGGCAGTGCTGCCATGCTTCTCTTCCTGCTCCATCAGACTCAGTTGCAAGTTCTCGTTCTCGTCCTTGGCTTTTGCCAGCTCGGCACCGAGCTGTGCATTTGTTTCCTGAAGGGCCTGGTTCTGCTGCACCAGATCGCCGACAAGTTGTTCCAATTGGCTAAGGGAGGCTTCCAACATTTTGATTTCTCGAGCAAATTTCAACGGGCGCGTACGATAAAGAAAAGTCGCTGCGCATACCAGCGCTCAGGCTTCGATACCGCTCTGTCATGACATCGACATGTCGATAACGTAGACGCGTAGGGGGCTTGTGACTGCGTATTCGGTATCCGGTTCCTGCTGTTCGTCAGACTGCCTGAAACTGCGACAAATGCGCGCAGCCAATGGGCAGACTGCCATCGTAGAAAAAGCCCCCGCCCCGTCTTTTCAAGGGGTTGCGCCCGATCCGCGAGAGAAATGAAGAATTCGTCACGATTAAGTCACAGGCGATACGTGCCTATTAACTCAAGACTTCAGTCGCACGTCCGATAGGCACCCCACTCACGGCTTTATCCCCGTCTCTAAATCGCATGGAACGCGTAAATGACCCTGGAAGCTTTCTATGTCCCTGCGAAATATGAACATCGCGCCCCGAGCGTTTCTTGGATTTGCCATGATCGGCACCCTCATGCTGATTCTGGGCGTCTTTGCACTGTCACAGATGAGCAAGATCCGCGGCGCCACCGAGGTGCTGGCCGACAGCAACGTGCCCAGCATCAAGAGCCTCGATCGCTTCGCTGAAGTCAGTATTCGTCTGCGGGTATTGTCCTATCGATTGCTGGTCAATCGCGATCCGGAAACCCAGCAGAAAACCATCGAACTGATGGCGATGCGCAACAAGCAGATCACTGACGCTCAGACCGTTTACGAAAAGCTGATCAGCGCGCCCGAAGAGCGCAACCTCTATAGCCAGTACGTGCAGTTGCTGGGGCAGTATCGCCAGCTTGAGGATCGTCTGAAGACGCTGAGCCGTGCGAACAACATCGACCAATTGCAGGAGTTGCTCAACAACGAAATGGTCAGCAACTCCGACCAGATGAACGTTGTGCTGCGCAAACTGGTGGAGATCAATACGGCACAGTTGAATGAGGTCAAGGAACAGGCCTCCAGCGAGTACGACTCGGCATTCAATATGGTGATCGGACTGCTGATCGCTGCCACCCTGCTGACCCTCGTGTTTGCCTGGATGCTGATCAAGAGCATTACCACACCGATTGCCACCGCACTGCTTGCAGCAGAGACCATCGCGCAAGGCAATCTGACCCGGCCGATCAGTATCGATGGCACCGATGAAGCCGGTCGTCTGCTGCTGGCCATGAAAACCATGCAGGACAAGCTGCGCGATACCTTGCAGGGTATTTCCGGCTCGGCCACGCAACTGGCCTCGGCAGCCGAAGAGCTGAATGCTGTCACTGACGAAAGCGCACGCGGGCTGGTGCAGCAAAATGATGAAATAGAACAGGCAGCCACTGCGGTCAACCAGATGACCAGTGCCGTGGAAGAAGTTGCGCGCAACGCCACCAGCACCTCGCAGGCCTCGCGCAGCGCGGCCACCTCTGCGGGCGATGGCCGCGATCTGGTTCAGGAAACCGTCAGCGCCATCGAACGCATGAGTGGCGACGTGCAAGGCACTGCCGAGCTGATCATCAGCCTGGCCAATGAATCGCGCGATATCGGCAAGGTGCTCGACGTGATTCGCGGCCTGGCCGACCAGACCAACCTGCTGGCATTGAACGCCGCCATCGAAGCCGCGCGCGCCGGTGAAGCAGGACGTGGCTTTGCCGTCGTCGCCGACGAAGTCCGTGCCTTGGCCCATCGCACCCAGCAATCGACCAGCGAAATCGAACGCATGATCAGCAGCATTCAGACCGGCACGGAACAGGCCGTCAGCTCGATGCGCAACAGCACCGAACGCGCCGAATCGACCCTGAACATTGCCAAGGGCGCGGGCCAGGCATTGAACACCATCAACAGCGCCGTGGAGGAAATCAACGAACGCAACATGGTCATCGCCAGCGCCGCCGAAGAACAGGCACAGGTCGCCCGCGAAGTGGACCGCAACCTGGTCAACATCCGCGACCTCTCGGCACAATCCACCAACGGCGCCAACCAGACCAGCGCAGCCAGCACCGAGCTGTCACGCCTGGCAATCGACCTCAACGGCATGGTGGCGCGCTTCGCGCTTTGATTGCAGGCAGAGGTACCTGACTCTCGTGCCAATGCTCCGTGTTGGCGTGCCTTTCTGGACGCTCGCGTCCTCTTGCGACGTAGAGCGTCGAGAACTGCATTCCCACGCTGGAGCGTGCGGAACGATGCTCTCGACTATCGTGCGACGCAGAGCGTCGAGAACTGCATTCCCACGCTGGAGCGTGAGGAACGATGCTCTCGACTATCGTGCGGCGCAGAGCGTCGGGAACCGCATTCCCACGCTGGAGCGTGCGGAACGATGCTCTCGACTATCGTGCGGCGCTCTGCGTCGCATGCCTTTCTGGACGCTCTGCGTCCTCTTGCGAAGCAGGGCGGTTAAAGCCTCACACTCGCAAACGTCGACTCATTACGCGCCTGACTCAAGGCCGACATCGGCCCGGACAACGGGGCGAGCACCAAGGCCTGCGGGATTGGCATCATGGCAACCTGCTGTGCGGTGTTGGACCCTACGCGCTCGTCACGCGGCGGGATGCCGAAGTATTCGCGGTAGCATTTGGAGAAGTGCGGCGTCGACACGAAGCCGCACACCGACGCCACTTCGATGATCGACATCGGGGTCTGCTTGAGCAGTTGTCGGGCGCGAATCAGGCGCAGTTTCAGGTAGTAGCGCGAAGGCGAACAATGCAGGTATTTCTGGAACAACCGCTCCAGCTGCCTGCGTGAAACGGCGACATACACAGCCAGTTCGTCAAGATCGATCGGCTCCTCGAGATTGGCTTCCATCAGCGCCACGATTTCCTGCAGCTTCGGCTGATTGGTACCGAGCATGTGCTTGAGCGGCACGCGCTGATGGTCCTGTTCGTTGCGAATGCGCTCGTAGACGAACATCTCGGAAATGGCTGCCGACAACTCGCGCCCATGATCACGACTGATCAGGTGCAGCATCATGTCCAGTGGTGCGGTGCCACCCGAGCTGGTGAAACGGTTGCGGTCCAGCGTGAACAGCCGGGTGCTCATCGACACCCGTGGAAAGGCTTCCTGCATCGAAGCCAGACATTCCCAATGCACGCTGCACTCGAAACCATCCAGCAGGCCCGCGCACGCCAGCGCCCAACTGCCGGTGCACACCGCGCCCAGACGACGCGACTGACGTGCCTGGCTCTGTAGCCAACTGACGTGTTCACGCGTGACGGAGCGTTGAATACCGACACCGCCGCAGACGATAACCGTGTCGAGCAAAGGAGCCTTGTGCATTGCCGCATCCGGCGTGATCTGCAGACCATCGCTGGCCCAGACCTGTCCGCCGTCGACACTCAACGTGGTCCAGCGATACAGCTCGCGGCCCGACAACTGATTGGCCATGCGAAGGGGTTCTACCGCCGATGCGAGGGAGATCAGGGTGAAGTTATCCAGCAGCAGAAAGCCGATGGACTGTGGCGCGCGGTTCTGGGGTTGAGTCCCTTGATTGAACGATGTCATCACACTATCTCCTCTCATATGGCAATGGTTGGCCCCAGAACAGGCTCTTCTTGTAGCCCTCGTCATTGCAGGGCCTGGTGATGACATCGCAAATCCCATGCCGGAAATTGATCGCTCATTCAAGAACACCTGAAAACGACGTCGCGAAGCGTCTAACCGGCTGCGACCCACGTACCTGTCAGCGACGCCAAGGCCGCCGCAGGCGCAGTTCGATGAGCAGTTCGGTAGCACTTGGCGGAAACGACCAAGGGGCCTTCGCACGCCAAGTGCTACTCAAGGCACATCCCGATAAAACCCTGCCGAGGGCAGGCGTTCGCGCTAAAAAGTGGCGGCCTGCAGGGCGCGTGATCGAAAAGCGCGCAGCCGCCCAAAATGGCATGCGACCGGGCATGACCACTGCCGGATCTGACCCGATAATGAACTTGTCGGCGTTACCCCCCTCCAAAAGACCGCGTTCGCGCAGGCACCGACCTGCCAACCGACCGCTGCCGAACTGCGCAGCGACTGTGTAACGTACTGGCCGTTTTTTCGCAGTTCCGACACTGCAACCGGGCGTGCGTACGATGCAACGAATCTGTAAGCGACCTTGCGCGCACTGGATACGACGCCTCCTGCACTGGATACGACGCCCCCTGTAGGCGTTTGATTTTCCCTGTTACATGATCGGTTCCGACTCGATCGCCCGGCGCAGTGATGGAGCTTCGCGAAAAGCCTCGCCAACCCATAAGCCGCGTCAGCGTTCACCTGCTGATGACCAGAAGAAACTCACAGGAGTCCACCCATGAAAGGTTCCAAATCGTTGCTGTTGGCCGCCACGCTCTGTATGCCGGTGCTCGCTCAGGCAGCCGAGCCAGAGGCCTGTCATACGGTCAACTTCTCCGACGTAGGCTGGACTGACATTACCGTCACCACTGCGGTAACCAGCGCCGTACTCGAGTCACTGGGTTACAAGACCAAGACCACCATGATTTCCGTACCGGTGACCTACAAGTCGCTGGCTGACGGGAAGAACATGGACGTGTTCCTCGGCAACTGGATGCCGACCATGGAAAACGACATCAAGCCCTATCGCGAAGCAGGGACCGTCGAAACCGTGCGTGCCAATCTGGAGAACGCCAAGTACACCCTGGCTGTCCCGGAAGCGCTCTATAACAAAGGCCTGCATGACTTCGCCGACATCGCCAAATTCAAGAAGGAACTGGGCGGCAAGATCTACGGGATCGAGCCTGGCAACGACGGCAATCGCCTGATCCAGAGCATGATCGACAAGAACGCCTTCGGCCTGAAAGATGCAGGCTTCAAGGTTGTTGAATCCAGCGAAGCCGCAATGCTTTCGCAGGTCGACCGCGCCGTGAAACGCAAGAACGATGTGGTGTTCCTCGGCTGGGAACCGCATCCGATGAACACTCGCTTCAAGATGAAATATCTGACTGGCGGTGATGACTTCTTCGGCCCCAACTATGGCCAGGCGACCATCTACACCAACACCCGCAAAGGCTACAGTCAGGAGTGCAGCAACGTAGGTCAGCTGCTCAAGAATCTGTCCTTCACGCTGGACATGGAAAGCAGCCTGATGGGCAATGTGCTGGACGACAAAATGAAGCCTGATGCCGCCGCCAAGGCGTGGATCAAGAAAAACCCGCAAGTACTCGACACCTGGCTCGCAGGCGTGACCACCGTCGATGGCAAGCCAGGCCTGGAGGCAGCCAAAGCCAAGTTGACCCAGTAAGCCGACAGCAGGCGGGGCTGACCCGCCTGCTGCCCTCTTCACCTTCCGCAAGCGGACACCCGAAATCATGCTGACTGACCATAAAATCCCTCTGGGCGAGTACATCGCCGCATTTGTCGATTGGTTGACGGCCAACGGCGCCGATTACTTCGACGCGATAGCCTCGACACTGGAAATGATGATCCACGGGTTCACTTTCGCGCTGACCTGGTTCAATCCATTCGTACTGATCGGCCTTATCGCCGCCCTCGCGCACTTCATCCAGCGCAAGTGGGGCCTGACGGTTTTCGTCATCCTTTCGTTTCTGCTGATCCTCAACCTGCATTACTGGCAGGAGACCATGGAAACCCTGGCACAGGTGCTCTTCGCCACACTGGTGTGTGTCGTCATCGGCGTGCCGCTGGGCATCATTGCCGCGCACAAGCCGCTGTTCTACACCATCATCCGGCCGCTGCTCGACCTGATGCAGACCGTGCCCACCTTCGTTTATCTGATTCCGACACTCACGCTGTTCGGTCTGGGCGTGGTACCCGGTCTGATCTCGACAGTGGTTTTCGCCATTGCCGCGCCGATTCGCCTGACTTACCTGGGTATCCGTGATGTGCCTCAGGAGTTGCTGGATGCCGGCAAGGCCTTCGGCTCGTCACGCCGCCAGTTGCTGACACGCATTGAACTGCCCTACGCGATGCCCAGCATTGCAGCCGGGATTACCCAATGCATCATGCTGTCATTGTCGATGGTGGTCATCGCGGCCCTGGTCGGCGCCGACGGCCTGGGCAAGCCAGTGGTCAACGCGCTGAACACGGCCGACATCGCGCTCGGTTTCGAAGCCGGTCTGGCAATCGTATTGCTGGCCATCATGCTCGACCGCATCTGCAAACAACCCGAAGCCAAGGTAGGGTCCGACGCATGAGTATCATCAAATTCGACAAGGTAGACGTCATCTTCTCCAAGGACCCGCGTGAGGCCCTCAAGCTGCTCGACGAAGGCCTCACGCGTGACCAGATCCTCAAGAAAACCGGACAGATCGTCGGCGTCGAGAACGCCAGCCTGGATATCGAGAAGGGCGAAATCTGCGTGCTGATGGGCCTGTCGGGCTCCGGCAAATCCAGCCTGTTGCGCTGTATCAACGGTCTCAATACCGTCAGCCGTGGCTCGCTGTTCGTCGAGCACGAAGGCTCACAGATCAACATCGCCAACTGCAGCGCGGCCGAACTGAAAATGATGCGCACCAAGCGCATTGCCATGGTCTTCCAGAAATTCGCCCTGATGCCCTGGCTCACGGTGCGCGAAAACATCAGCTTTGGCCTCGAAATGCAGGGTCGCCCCGAAAAGGAACGGCGCAAGCTGGTGGATGAAAAACTCGAGCTGGTGGGCCTGACCCAGTGGCGCAACAAGAAGCCCGACGAGCTGTCCGGCGGCATGCAGCAGCGAGTGGGCCTGGCGCGGGCCTTGGCGATGGATGCCGACATCCTGCTGATGGACGAGCCGTTCTCGGCGCTCGACCCGCTGATCCGCCAGGGGTTGCAGGACGAACTGCTCGCCCTGCAAACCAAGCTGAGCAAGACCATTGTGTTCGTCAGCCACGATCTGGATGAAGCACTGAAGCTCGGCAGCCGGATCGCCATCATGAAAGACGGCCGCATCGTGCAATACAGCGTGCCAGAGCAGATCGTGCTCAATCCGGCAGACGAATACGTGCGCACCTTCGTTGCACATACCAACCCATTGAACGTGCTGTGCGGTCGCAGTCTGATGCGCACTGTCGACGAGTGCACCCACGTCCACGGTTCGGTGTGCCTGGACCCGAGCGGCGACTCATGGCTCGATCTGGCCGAAGGCAACGTGATCAAAGGCGCGCGGCAAGGTGCCACGGCCCTCGATCTGCAGAACTGGGCCCCCGGTCAGGACGTCGCCACCCTGGATCGGCGCCCTACGCTTGTGCATTCCAACATTGGCATGCGCGACGCGCTGCAGATCCGCTACCAGACCGGCAACAAGCTGGTCCTGCAGGACGGCAATAAAGTGGTCGGCATTCTGGGTGATACCGAGCTGTATCACGCATTGCTGGGCAAAAACCACGGCTGACAAGGCCTGAAACCGACAAGCCCGCTCAACCGCGCTGGACTCATCCAGCCGGGAGCGGGCTTTTTTCGTCTGCAGCGTTGTCACGGGTAACTCCCTTCCGCTATTTCTGCTCCCTCCGCCGCCATGTCGTAAACGCACCTTTGTGTGGCGTCCATAGGCATTTGGCGTCTTCGGTCCGGCCCTACCATCGCTCTCAGAGGGCTCTGTCAGCCCGAACGACAAGTCAGGCGCCGCGCCGCCGCTGGGAGATCCGCGATGTTCAGCAAGCAAGACCAGATTCAGGGTTATGACGATGCACTGCTGTCGGCGATGAACGCCGAGGAGCAGCGTCAGGAAGACCATATCGAGCTGATCGCCTCGGAGAACTACACCAGCAAACGCGTGATGCAGGCGCAGGGCAGCGGCCTGACCAACAAGTACGCAGAGGGCTATCCCGGCAAGCGTTACTACGGCGGTTGCGAGCACGTCGACAAGGTCGAGCAACTGGCCATCGAACGCGCCAAACAACTGTTTGGTGCCGACTACGCCAACGTTCAGCCGCACTCCGGCAGTCAGGCCAACGCAGCGGTCTATCTGGCGCTGCTCCAGGCCGGCGATACCGTGTTGGGCATGAGCCTGGCGCACGGCGGTCACCTGACCCACGGCGCCAAGGTCAGCTTCTCGGGCAAACTCTATAACGCCGTGCAGTACGGCATCGACACCGCGACCGGGCTGATCGATTACGACGAAGTCGAGCGTATTGCCGTCGAATGCCAGCCGAAAATGATCATTGCCGGCTTTTCGGCCTACTCCAAGACCCTGGACTTCCCGCGCTTCCGCGCAATCGCCGACAAGGTGGGTGCCTACCTGTTCGTCGACATGGCTCACGTTGCCGGTCTGGTTGCCGCCGGTCTTTATCCGAATCCGTTGCCCTACGCAGACGTGGTCACCACCACGACCCACAAGACCCTGCGCGGCCCACGCGGCGGTCTGATCCTGGCCAGGGCCAACGAGGAGCTGGAAAAGAAATTTAATTCCGCCGTCTTCCCCGGTGGCCAGGGCGGCCCGCTGATGCACGTCATTGCCGCCAAGGCGGTATGTTTCAAGGAAGCCATGGAGCCCGCCTTCAAGGCCTATCAACAGCAGGTCATCGACAACGCACAAGCGATGGCGCAGGTGTTCATTGATCGGGGCTTCGACGTGGTCTCCGGCGGCACCGACAACCATCTGTTTCTGGTCAGCCTGATCCGTCAGGGCCTGACCGGCAAGGACGCAGATGCGGCGCTGGGGCGTGCGCACATTACCGTCAACAAGAACTCGGTGCCCAACGATCCGCAGTCGCCGTTCGTGACGTCCGGCCTGCGCATCGGCACACCGGCCGTGACCACGCGCGGCTTCAAGGTGACCCAGTGCATCGAGCTGGCAGGCTGGATCTGCGACATCCTCGACAACCTCGGTGATGCCGATGTCGAGGCTGACGTTGCCAGCCAGGTCGCCGCCCTGTGCGCCGATTTTCCGGTTTATCGCTGAGTCAGGAGTAGCCTCACATGCAGCATTACTCAGGCTTCGGCCTTCTCAAGCATTCCCTCAGCCACCATGAAAACTGGCAGCGCATGTGGCGCACGCCGACCCCGAAAAAGGTCTACGACGTGGTCATTGTCGGCGGCGGCGGGCACGGTCTGGCGACGGCCTACTATCTGGCCAAGGAGCACGGCATCACCAACGTGGCCGTGGTCGAGAAAGGCTGGCTGGGCGGCGGCAACACGGCTCGCAACACGACCATCGTGCGTTCCAATTACCTGTGGGACGAGTCTGCCCACCTATATGAACATGCGATGAAATTGTGGGAAGGCCTGTCCCAGGACCTGAACTACAACGTCATGTTCTCCCAGCGCGGCGTCTACAACCTGTGCCACACCCTGCAGGACATGCGCGACTCCGAGCGCCGCGTCAGCGCCAACCGGCTTAACGGCGTGGACGGCGAATTGCTCAACGGCCAGCAGGTCGCCGAGGAAATCCCGTACCTGGACTGCTCGAAAAACACCCGCTATCCGATCATTGGCGCAACGGTTCAGCGCCGTGGTGGCGTCGCCCGTCACGATGCGGTGGCCTGGGGCTTCGCCCGTGCGGCCGACGCGCTGGGCGTTGACCTGATTCAGCAGACCGAAGTCATCGGCTTTCGCAAGGAAAACGGCGTGTGCATCGGAGTGGAAACCAACAAGGGTTTCATCGGTGCCAAACGGGTCGGCGTGGTAACCGCCGGCAACTCCGGGCACATGGCCAAGCTGGCAGGCTTCCGTCTGCCCATCGAATCGCATCCGTTGCAGGCACTGGTCTCCGAGCCGATCAAGCCGATTATCGACAGCGTCATCATGTCCAACGCGGTACACGGCTACATCAGCCAGTCCGACAAGGGCGACCTGGTGATCGGTGCCGGCATCGACAGTTGGGTCGGCTACGGCCAGCGCGGCTCGTACCCGGTGATCGAACACACCATCCAGGCCATCGTCGAGATGTTCCCGGTACTGTCCCGCGTGCGCATGAACCGTCAATGGGGCGGCATCGTCGACACCACGCCGGACGCCTGCCCGATCATTTCCAAGACCCCGGTGCCGAACATGTTCTTCAACTGCGGCTGGGGCACAGGCGGCTTCAAGGCTACGCCGGGCTCGGGCAACGTATTTGCCGCCAGCCTGGCCAAGGGCGAGATGCACCCGCTGGCCAAGCCGTTCTCCATCGACCGTTTCCACAACGGCGCACTCATCGACGAACACGGCGCTGCAGCCGTAGCCCACTAACAGGAGAACCCGACCATGCTGCATATCTTCTGTCCTCACTGTGGCGAACTGCGCTCCGAAGAGGAATTCCACCCGTCCGGTCAGGCGCATATCCCGCGCCCGCTGGACCCCGGTGCCTGCACCGATGAGCAATGGGGCGATTACATGTTCTTTCGCGATAACCCGCGCGGCCTGCATCACGAACTGTGGATACACGCCGCCGGTTGCCGCCAGTATTTCAACATGACGCGCAATACCGTGACCTACGAGATTCTCGAGACCTATCCGATCGGTACCAGGCCGCAGTTCACGGATCAGGGAGAAAAGGTATGAGCCAGACCCATCGCCTGCCCAACGGCGGCCGCATCAACCGCAGCAAGGTGCTCAACTTTACTTTCAACGGCCAGACCTACCAGGGCTTTGAAGGCGACTCGCTGGCCTCTGCCCTGCTGGCCAACGGCGTCGATATCATCGGCCGCAGCTTCAAATACTCCCGCCCGCGCGGCATCTTCGCAGCGGGTTCGGAAGAGCCCAACGCCGTGCTGCAGATCGGCGCGACCGAAGCGACGCAGATCCCCAACGTGCGTGCCACGCAACAGGCGCTCTATGCCGGACTGGTCGCGACCAGCACCAACGGCTGGCCGAGCGTGAATACCGATGTCATGGGCATTCTGGGCAAGGTCGGCGGCAAACTGATGCCGCCGGGTTTCTACTACAAAACCTTCATGTACCCGCAATCGTTCTGGATGACTTACGAAAAGTACATCCGCAAGGCTGCAGGCCTCGGTCGCTCGCCGACCGAAAACGACCCGGACAGCTACGATGCGATGAACCAGCACTGCGACGTGTTGATCGTCGGCGCAGGCCCGGCCGGTCTGGCTGCCGCGCTGGCAGCAGGTCGCAGCGGTGCCCGAGTGATCATTGCCGATGAACAGGAAGAGTTCGGCGGCAGCCTGCTCGACAGCCGTGAAAGCCTCGACGGCAAACCCGCCGCCGAGTGGGTGTCTACAGTCGTCGCCGAGCTGAAAAGCCTGCCCAACGTCACCCTGCTGCCGCGTGCCACGGTCAATGGTTACCACGATCACAACTTCCTGACCATTCATGAGCGCCTTACCGACCACCTGGGTGATCGCGCGCCGATCGGCATGGTTCGCCAGCGCATGCACCGGGTACGTGCCAAGCGTGTGGTGCTGGCAGCCGGTACTCACGAGCGTCCGCTGGTCTACGGCAACAACGATGTGCCCGGCAACATGCTGGCCGGCGCCGTATCGACTTACGTTCGTCGTTATGGCGTGGCGCCGGGCAAGAAACTGGTGCTTTCCACCAACAACGATCACGCCTATCGCGTCGCTCTGGACTGGCTCGACGCCAGTCTGCACGTGGTCGCGATTGCCGATGCACGGCATAACCCGCGCGGCCCGCTGGTTGAAGAAGCGCGGGCCAAAGGCATTCGCATCCTGACCGGCAGCGCGGTCATCGAGGCCCGTGGCAGCAAGCGTGTGACGGCTGCCCGCGTTGCCGCCATCGACGTCAAGACGCACAGCGTGACCAGCCCTGGCGAATGGCTTGAATGCGACGTGGTTGCCAGCTCCGGCGGTTACAGCCCGATCGTGCACCTGGCCTCGCACCTGGGCGGCAAGCCGGTCTGGCGCGAGGACATCCTCGGCTTCGTGCCGGGCGAAGCACCGCAGAAACGTATCTGCGTAGGCGGCGTCAACGGCGTCTACAGTCTGGCTGACAGTCTGGCCGATGGTTTCGAAGGCGGCGTGCGCGCTGCCAGTGAAGCGGGCTTCAAGGTGGTCGAAGGCGTGATGCCCAAAGCCCTCAGCCGTGCGGAAGAGCCGACGCTGGCGCTGTTTCAGGTGCCGCATGAGAAAGGCACCGCTCGGGCACCCAAGCAATTCGTCGACCTGCAGAATGATGTGACCGCAGCGGCCATCGAACTGGCGACCCGCGAGGGGTTCGAGTCGGTTGAGCACGTCAAGCGCTACACCGCGCTGGGTTTCGGCACCGATCAGGGCAAGCTGGGCAACGTCAACGGTCTGGCCATCGCCGCGCGTTCGCTGAACGTGTCGATCCCGGAAATGGGCACCACCATGTTCCGCCCCAACTACACGCCGGTGACCTTCGGCGCGATAGCCGGGCGTCATTGCAAACACATCTTCGAACCCGTGCGTTTCACTGCGCTGCACGCCTGGCATGTCAAAAACGGTGCCGAGTTCGAGGATGTCGGCCAGTGGAAACGGCCGTGGTACTTCCCGAAGAACGGCGAAGACCTGCCCGCAGCCGTCGCTCGCGAATGCAAGGCGGTGCGCGACAGCGTCGGCCTGCTGGACGCTTCGACGCTGGGCAAGATCGATATTCAAGGCCCGGATGCACGCGAGTTTCTCAACCGCATCTACACCAACGCCTGGACCAAGCTGGACGTGGGCAAGGCGCGCTACGGCCTGATGTGCAAGGAAGACGGCATGGTCTTCGATGACGGGGTCACTGCCTGTCTCGCTGACAACCACTTCCTGATGACCACCACCACGGGCGGCGCAGCGCGCGTCCTGCAATGGCTGGAAATCTATCAGCAGACCGAATGGCCGGACCTGAAAGTGTATTTCACCTCAGTGACCGATCACTGGGCGACGCTGACGCTGTCCGGCCCCAACAGCCGCAAGCTGCTCAGCGAAGTCACCGATATCGATCTGGGCCGTGAAGCCTTCCCGTTCATGACCTGGAAGGAAGGTCTGGTCGCCGGTGTGCCAGCTCGCGTATTCCGTATCTCGTTTACCGGTGAGCTGTCCTACGAGGTCAACATTCAGGCCGACTACGCCATGGGCGTTCTGGAAAAGATCGCCGAGGCAGGCAAGCAGTACAACCTGACGCCTTACGGCACCGAGACCATGCACGTACTGCGCGCAGAGAAAGGTTTCATCATCGTCGGTCAGGACACCGACGGCTCGATGACGCCCGACGACCTGAACATGGGTTGGTGTGTCGGTCGTACCAAGCCGTTCTCCTGGATCGGCTGGCGCGGCATGAATCGCGAAGACTGCGTGCGTGAACAGCGCAAGCAACTGGTCGGCCTCAAGCCGGTGGACCCTGCCAAATGGTTGCCGGAAGGTGCGCAACTGGTGTTCGACACCAAACAGACGATCCCGATGAGCATGGTCGGCCACGTGACCTCCAGTTACGCGCACAACTCGCTGGGCTATTCGTTCGCGATGGGCGTGGTCAAAGGCGGTCTGGCGCGCATGGGAGAGCGGGTCTTCGCGCCTCTGGCCGATGGCAGCGTGATCGAAGCCGAGATCGTTTCTTCGGTGTTCTTCGATCCGAAAGGCGAGCGGCAGAACGTCGAGTAGTCCACGGTGAGCCGATCATCCGCAGCACACAGAATTCAAGCAGGTGAATCATGAGCACAGCCAACGTTTACCAGCAGCGCCCGACCACCGACGTCAAAGCCGAGTCGCCGCTGTTCCACGCAAACCTCGACAGCCTGATTGGCAAGGGGCGCGCCAGCCCGGGGGTTTTCCTGCGCGAGAAAAAACTGCTGGGCCATCTGACGATTCGTGGCAATGCCCACGATCCGGCCTTCGCCGCAGGCGTACACAAGGCGCTGGGCATGGAGCTGCCCGCCGCACTGATGCTGGTCATCAGTGGCGAAAGCTCGCTGCAATGGCTTGGCCCGGATGAGTGGCTGCTGATTGTGCCGAGCGGCGAAGAGTTCGCGGCAGAACAGAAGTTGCGTGACGAACTGAGCGGGCAACACATCGCCATCGTCAATGTCAGCGGCGGGCAATCGATTCTCGAACTGAGCGGGCCGAAGGTGCGCCAGGTACTGATGAAGTCCACCAGCTACGACGTGCACCCGGACAACTTCCCGGTGGGCAAGGCAGTCGGCACCGTGTTCGCCAAGTCGCAACTGGTGATCCGCCGGACCGGTGAAGACACCTGGGAGCTGCTGGTCCGCCGCAGCTTCTCGGATTACTGGTGGCTGTGGTTGCAGGATGCGAGTGCCGAGTACGGGCTGAGCATTCAGGCGTGAAGCGCCGGGAACCGGGGCTGAAACCGTAGCGTCGGTCTCAATGAAGACTCTTGGATTATCGTTCCCACGCTCCGCGTGGGAACGCAGTTCCGGACGCTCTGCGTCCTGCCCAAGCCTACAGGCTGGCACTGTCAGTCATATTTGCGGATAACAAATACTCTGGAGCATTGATTCAATGAGCCGCGCGCCCGACACATGGATTTTGACCGCCGACTGCCCCAGCATGCTGGGTACGGTAGACGCAGTGACGCGCTTTCTGTTCGAGCAGGGTTGCTACGTCACAGAACATCACTCCTTCGATGACCGTCTCTCGGGACGCTTCTTCATCCGTGTGGAATTTCGTCAGCCCGAGGCTTTCGACGAGCAGGCGTTCAGGGCCGGACTGAGCGAGCGCGGTGAAACGTTCGGCATGATCTTCGAACTCACGGCGCCCAACTACCGGCCAAAAGTAGTGATCATGGTCTCGAAAGCCGATCACTGCCTCAATGACCTGCTCTACCGCCAGCGTATCAATCAACTGTCCATGGACGTGGTCGCGGTGGTGTCCAATCACCCTGATCTTGAGCCATTGGCTGGCTGGCACGGCATTCCGTACTACCATTTCCCACTGGACCCGAACGACAAGCCCGCGCAGGAAGCCAAAGTCTGGCAGGTCATTGAAGAGTCTGGTGCAGAACTGGTGATTCTTGCCCGCTACATGCAGGTCCTGTCTCCGGACCTGTGTCGCAAGCTGGACGGCAAGGCGATCAATATCCACCACTCGTTGCTGCCCGGTTTCAAAGGCGCCAAGCCCTACCATCAGGCTTACAACAAGGGGGTAAAACTGGTCGGAGCCACGGCGCATTACATCAACAACGATCTGGACGAAGGTCCGATCATTGCCCAGGGCGTGGAAGTGGTCGATCACAGCCACTATCCCGAAGACCTGATCGCCAAGGGTCGGGACATCGAAGGACTGACACTGGCCCGTGCGGTCGGTTATCACATCGAACGGCGGGTGTTTCTCAACGCCAACAGGACGGTGGTTTTATAGCTGCAACGGCTTCTCTCTGCTCCACCACAATAAAAGCGAGGTGACATGTATGTCTGGTAATCGCGGTGTAGTGTATCTCGGCGCTGGCAAGGTCGAAGTGCAATCAATTCCTTTCCCGAAAATGGAAGACCCACGCGGCAAGCGCATCGAACACGGCGTGATCCTGCGCGTGGTCTCCACCAATATCTGCGGCTCGGACCAGCACATGGTACGCGGCCGTACCACGGCGCAGACCGGGCTGGTGCTCGGTCATGAAATCACCGGAGAGGTGCTGGAAGCCGGTCGCGACGTGGAGCATCTGAAAGTCGGTGATCTGGTTTCCGTGCCATTCAACGTGGCGTGCGGCCGCTGCCGCAGCTGTAAGGAACAGAACACCGGCGTCTGCCTGACGGTCAACCCGGCGCGTCCCGGTGGTGCCTATGGTTATGTCGACATGGGCGACTGGGTTGGTGGCCAGGCTGAATACGTGCTGGTGCCTTACGCGGACTTCAACCTGCTCAAACTCCCGGACCGCGACGCGGCGATGGAAAAAATTCGCGACCTGACCTGCCTGTCCGACATCCTGCCCACTGGCTACCACGGCGCAGTGACTGCCGGGGTTGGCCCTGGCAGTACGGTTTATGTTGCAGGCGCCGGCCCGGTCGGCCTGGCTGCGGCGGCGTCAGCACGCTTGCTGGGCGCTGCCGTGGTGATCGTCGGCGACGTCAACCCGACGCGTCTGGTTCATGCCAAGGCTCAGGGCTTCGAAATTGCCGACCTGTCCCAGGACACCCCTTTGCACGAGCAGATCGCTGCCCTGCTCGGCGAGCCTGAAGTGGATTGCGCCATCGACGCCGTAGGCTTCGAAGCACGCGGTCACGGCCATGCTGGCGCTCAGGCCGAAGCACCCGCCACCGTTCTCAACTCGTTGATGGGCGTGGTGCGCGTCGCAGGCAAGATCGGCATCCCCGGCCTGTACGTCACCGAAGACCCGGGAGCCGTGGACGCCGCCGCAAAAATGGGCAGCCTGAGCATTCGCTTCGGCCTGGGCTGGGCCAAATCCCACAGCTTCCACACCGGCCAGACCCCGGTCATGAAATACAACCGCCAGCTGATGCAGGCGATCATGTGGGACCGCATCAAGATCGCCGACATAGTGGGTGTCGAGGTGATCAGTCTGGATGAGGCTCCGCGGGGTTATGGCGAGTTTGATTCGGGCGTGCCGAAGAAGTTTGTGATTGATCCGCATGGGTTGTTTGGCGGGGCGTAGATCCATCTTCGATCTTTTAAAGCAGCGCACTTTATGCAGGTGCGCTGCTTCCTGAGAGCGCCAGTCGAATTTCCTTTCTAAAACCGCACGGCAATATTCACGGAAGACGTGGGATCTGACTGCCTGAAGTTAACACTTACTGAACTACTGTAAGAATGATCTCTCCGCAACATTTCCCCTCTTCTAATTACCTCCAAGGCACGTGCTTTAGAGCGTGAAAGTCTTGGGTACTCATAAATTGTGTCCATTGGCAGATCTCCAGTGAGCACCCGCTGGAATGGCGTTGCGGGAAGCTCGATACGCTTTGGACGGCGCACCACTCCGCTTGGGAGGTGGTAGATATTACGAGGTGCTATTGAGGACTTAGGGGCGGCCCATCTTGTATGCAGCCGCGCGTCGCTTGGTACCGCAGGTAAACGCCGTCGAGTTTTTAAATGAGCCGGCACATTTTCAGGTTGGGCCAGTTTATTGATGAAATCTGGAACAACTGCGGGCCCTTTGGCCCCTGAAACACCTCCTGTACGCGTTAAACCCGAGGAGGTTGGACTGCCAGGCACAAGAACGCTATAGCGGTGCTCAGTGACTTTTTTCGCAGCGACCAAAGCTTGTCTATTTCGGAATATCAGTGCCAGTATTCGAGCATTAACGTGCCCCGTCGGATCAACCCGATTAACCGGATCCCCCCCACAGTACCCATACGCATTCACCCCACCCTCACCAAACGGGCTCAGACTGTCCGGGCTGTTGAACCTCATCAACACCGGGTTAAACGCCCGATACCCATTCCCCAGCAAATAGTGCCCCGTCACCGGGTCAACCCGCTGGCCAGTAAAGCCCGGCAGGCTTGCGCGGCCTGAAGGATGACGATGTCCGTAAGGCGTGTAGGCAAACTCCAACCCCTGAGCGGCAATCACTGACTGCTGTTGATCCGTCGCCAACAACGCGCCGTCGCGCTGATTATTTTCTGTACTCAGGCAAGCAAGCACATGCTCATCCGTGCGCATAAGCGTGTGCTGGACCTGCCCCTGAACCTGCGTAGCCAGATGTGTCTTCTGATAAAAAAGGCGAGTGCTGCTCTGCCCCGCAGGCGCGCAATCGGCCAGGCGATCCAATGGATCGTAGCGGTAGACACAGAGCGCGGATTGCCCGGACGAAGCCATGGTTTCACTCCTTTGAAGTCACCCATGGCAGCAAGTCTGGGCTGAGTCTCTGTTTCCGCCCAGCTAGCAGAACTACTAGGCTGTTCCGCCTGCGGGACGAAAAACGCTGGAGACGTGCCCTACTGACGCACAGGCCTCACCAATACCGAGTAGTAATGCTCCTGCACATAGGCATTGCTATCAGGTTCCGGCACCCCGCGCATGCTGTCGATCGAAGGGAAAAGACCCAGATTCCAGTTCCGTCTGGCGGGCAATTGCGGCGTAACTCCATTTTGATCAGGCTCACGTGCAGGCTCGGACAAGTCCGAGGCCAGCACGCCGGTAATTTGCCCGTTCCGGTCCAGTACTTTCCCCGCCACGAACATGAAATGAAACGGGTAGTCCGATGACGGGCTGCCTTCCAGCCCCCCTCGCTCGATGAAACCGATACCTTCGCCGATCTCGGGAAATGACTGCTCGCCGACAAAATAGTCAGAGTGGCCGCGTGCATTTATCCAAGGCTCAAGCACTGCTGTGGTGATATTCAGGCTCACCAGCTGACCATCCTGCCTGGCGACGACCTCGACATTGGGCACCACTGGAGCCGGATCACCCAGGCTCTCGCCCTTGTAATCGAACGCGACTTGCCCTCCGGCATATTTCGATACCAGGAACTCGGTGCTGGAGATGCAGCTTTCAGGCACCGCTGCCCTGGCTTCCAGCCTCACGTAACCGTCACGATCCGCTGCGATGGAGTGGAACAGGCTCGATGGCACATTAAGCTTGCCGGGTACCAGAACGTCGTCGCTCATGATGTGCAGGTCTTCGTGGTGAACCTGAAGCGTTCCGCTCGCTGTGTCATGAGCGGAATGGGACTCGTGAGTTGCCAAACGACCGGCCGGCCGCCGGGTGCGGATGCTGCAGATCATCTGATCGATGAGATTGCCGCCCTTGAGCGCTGGACGGTTGATCAGCGTGAACTCATGTCCGCCGATGTGACGCACCCAGGGCAGTGCCAGGGTCTCGGCGCGCGACCTGCCTTGCGGTGGTACCAGCAGAAACACCCCGTTGCGCTCATCCCAGTCGGCGCGGTAGATCCTGCCGTTATCCAGCTTGATGTAGTCACGTCCCTCAATCGAGTAACTGCCACGCTTTGGCCCGCTGCTGAGCGCTTCTGCACCGGTCAGGTCGACAATCGCGCTGGCAATCCCCACACCTCGGGTCCGCTCGGGATAAAGGGCGTTATCGATGTGCAGTTGCAATTGCGCACCGCTCAGATGTGTATGCTCGTCCGGCTGCTCCAGACTGGTGACCGACTCATAGGTATAGCCGCGCTGCGAGGAGAGAAAAATGCGTCGCGCATCGGCTTCCGGGACGTCATCAAGGGACAGCACGGCGATACGTTCAATTCTCGACGGGTCGGTAAAACAGGCTTCAATATGATCGATGATCGACCCCGCATGACTCAGGTAAAACTCGTCGTGCATATGCCCCGCCAGCATGCCGAGACGCCTGGCAGGCGAATGGGCGAACCAGGATTTTCCCCCTGACTTCAGGCTGACTTCTGCCATCATCAGGTTGTTGCGGGCCAGCTTCTCCTTAAGCTGACTGACGAAGGCGCTCCGCTCGCTGGCGAGCGGCGGAATGTTTTCCTGAGCAGCCAGAAGCGGCTCGTTCAGACGAAGCTGTCTGAGGATATTTTCCCCCAGGCGTAACTCTCTGGATCTCGATGCCGCTCCCCATTCAACGGTATGGCCCAGCAAGGTATTGGCCAAGGCCGCCTGGTTGCGCGCAGCAAAAAGAATGGCCAGTTCCTCAGGGGTATCGAGTACATAAAACGGATTTTCCACTGTGGTAATGGACGAGGGCAGCCGCGATTTGATTTTGGCCACAGCATCGATGTTCCTGGCGACCCATTGAGGGTTGCGCACATAGGCTTCGTTCGCCGCCTTCGCGCCATAGAACAGCTCCAGCGCAAAGTCATCATGGGCGATGCCGTTGCGATAATCCGACTGGTCGTGCCACAGCTGAGGCAACGCTCGTTTGGGATCGGCGTGCGGGCTGATTTTCTGAAGGCTCAGGGCAACAGGCTGCTGGTCGTGTAACGTCTCGCCCGGCGCCAGCGCCAGGAAGTGCTCGATGGGCAGCGTGCCGCGATAGTGAACGCCGCGATCCGCTTCGATCACCAGTTCCTGTCCGCTGCCATTACTGAGCGTCGCCAGAACACCCGCCACGGTCTTGCTGCCGACCAGACCTTGCAGCGTGTCGCTTATTCGGACGGTCACGAACATGCCTTGAGCCGCGACAATCTGTGCCTGAATTTCAGGCTTGTAGGCCGGTATGGCAGGCAACACCCTGGCGACTTCCATGCGGCTGCCGTCGGCGCGAATGAAGGCGGTCGTCTCAACATCGGTGCCCGCATGTTCGAGTACTTCGACATGACCATTACGCTCGGTGACGTATTTGTGCTCGATCACACCAAGCGCCATGCTCTGCTGGCTTACCCTGCCATCTGCGTCGATGACCCGCACGGAAGCTGTTTCAAGCGCCGCCACGCAGTTGTCATACCAGCTGACTGTGTTGGTGGGAGCCAGAAAACGCTCCGGGCGACCGCTGAAGCCAAGCGGAAAATCCTCGGTGTGGGCAAAACGTGAAAGCTGCGGGGCGTCGACCGTTGACTGCGGGTGCCTGCGCCATTGACCTGCTTCGAGGTCCAGCGCATGCAGAGGTCGCAATTCCGGCCCTGTCAGTCCGCTGACTGTCCGGCAGGCATGGCCGTTGAGCATGTAGATCTTCTCGCTGATTCCACCGAGCAGTACCGCCCGAGCGCCACCTTCGACCATCGCGTTGCCATTCCAGTCGAGGCTCGTGACCTTCCGGCCCGTCGGCAGCTCGGAGATCTGCCCATCCTCCGAGACCCGCCAATAGGAGCTGCTTGTGGATAGGCGACGCCGCGCGAGGTGTGCGCCCTCGGCTTCGCGTTCGATGGCATCGCCGTGCTCGCTGTGTCGGGCCGTTTCGTTCAGATCAGAGCGGTCAGAAACAGCGCGCTCGCTGACGGTCTGTTGATAACGCAGTATCGCGGACCGAAGCCCTTTCACCGCCGATATGCCGCAATGCAGCGCCGAATGCAGACCGACCAGCAGAAAACCGAAGTTCTTCACCGACTCCTCGTAGTCGTTGGCCTTGATCGAATCGCCGAGGGCCTGGACCTGCTGGCTCATCGTCCAGATAGTGGTGCCTTGCAGCATCAGCACACCCGCCACTCTGGGAGGGAGCGTGCGCATTTTGCACAGCACCAGCTCGGCAATGATGTTGAGTGCATCCAGCGCGATGCCGTCATCATTGCCGTCGTAAATATCGAATCCCAGGTTGATGAAGTTGCCCAGCACAGGAATCAGTCCGCCGACCTGATGCACCAGTTGCAGCACATGCTGCGCGCTGGTCGACATGTTCTGAATGTCATCGTCGTTCGCTCGGGCGCTCAACATCTGCCTGAACGCCAGAGCACTGGCTTCAAGCCGGACCTTCTCGTCGGCGCTCAATAACTCGATGCAATGAACCGGCCTGTCACTGTCCGCCAGCGCAATCCCTTCCAGAATCTGCAGGCGCTCGGCGGCAGTACCGGATACCAGCACCAGCCGCTCGGCCTCCAGCATCCGATAGGTTTCGGTCGCCTGAATGGCGTAGGTCTCGGCCTCGAGCCTGAACGCTGCCTGCGGTGCGGTCAGTCGAGCAGGCAGGTGGCCGTTGTTGACGAAGGCAATGTTCGCGTCGAATAAACCCGTCAGCTTCGCTTGCAGCACGTCCAGACTTGCCGTGTAACGTGTTTTAACGGCGAGCGCCTGAGCCAGTTGCCCGAGCCGTTCATCACGATTGTCGGCAAGCGCCAGCTCGCGGCGCAGGTCTTCGTCATACACCACACTCAGCAGGGTTCGATAACCGACCGACTCTTCGTGCCGGAAAAACGTTCCGGTATTGATCCAGCCGGCCCGATAACTGATATCGAACGAAGACCGTGCAATCACCGGCCAGCAGGCTTCATTCAACCCCAGATAACGGCATAGCTCACGCGCCACGAATTCCGGCTGGGTCGGCTGCAGAACGACTTGCAGGCGCTGTTGGTCCTCGAGGTTCTGCGCAATCACTCTGTAGTAGGTGTTGACGGCATCATTCAAGCGCCGGGTATAGGCCGCCTGACGCTGCGCGTGCGGCAACGCCGGCAGGTCCTCCTGGTAATGTGCCAGCAGGTGACGGACCGCACGCAGCAACGTGACAGAGTGGCCGACGTTCCATTGCGCCTCGCGCAACTCATCGGTCAACTCCACGAACCGTGACCTGATGACGTCATAAGCACCCAGCGCCAGGGGATCCACGTATAGAAACGGAGGTTCTTTGCTGCGGATATCGAAGGCTTCGATGTCGATATCGGACAGCGGATAACGACGCTGGACAGGATTGGGCACGATCACTTCCACGATCAGCCGCTCAATATTGATCGCCCCCTCGGCTTCGCCATAGCGAATGGTGTTGATCATGTAAGACGACAGTTCCTGGCGCGCCGCGTCGAAGTATTCCGCAAGGTCCTTCGCGCGCCAGGGATTGACGGTGTGCTGCTCGCGGTAGATGTCGTGGTGGCCATCGCTGTCGTAAACGACCAGTTTCAGCGTGATGCCACCGGTTTGCTGGAGCATTGTCAGCAGCGCGTTTTCGTTGTCTTGCAGCGACGCGCCAAAATGCCGGTAACTGTTCAGCAAGGTGCGGCATCGACCAAGATGCCACTGCATCTCTTTCTTCAGCTCAAGGTCGATGACACCGTAGTCGTCAGTGCCGTGCGCCTGAACCTTGTGCTGCCGAAAGGTGTAGACCTGCGAGGTATCGAGCATGAAACGCTGCTGTTCGGCGAGGGTAAAAGGCAACGCGGGTGCCATCCCCGCAGGATGGGCTTCGCGCTCTCCGGGCAACAGCGCAGTGATCGCCTGCAGCAGATGGTCGCGGGTGGCAGCCAGCGGAATGTCGACGCCGTAGTAATCGAGCAGACCATGCAGTGAGACGGTTTGATCGTCGCGAATGGCCAGGATGCACTTGGCATCTGCCGATTCAAGGTGCGGTACCAACCGGGCCAGGCAGTCGGTGAAACGGATAAATCGCAGGTGCAGGTCAGACAGCGTGGCGTGCGCAGGTTGCCGTCCCTCGGAGATGCCCTGCAGTCGCAGCGAGTGAACCGGCCTGCCTTCATTCATCCTGACATGCAGCACACAGGTGAAAGACTGCCTGAAGTCCACCTGAGACGTGTTGACCAGATCAAGAACGTAGCGCAGGTCTTTACGGCGTACCCCGGGCAACAGATCGTCATCGACCTCGCCAGCCGGACCCGCGCTGGCGATAGCCCTGAGCAACGCCTTGAACCGCTGCAATATCGAACCGCCAAAAGTGACGCCGGCAAACAGCGGCGAGTCGTCGGCCACGGTCATGAATACTCTGTTGGTCATACAGGTGCCGGTCTTCACGTCGCGCATTCGTGCCCGCAGCGTGTTCAGCAACCTGCGGTAATCGCCCCGCGTGCGGTCTATGCGCTCGATTCGGATGCTCGGCGAATGTGACTCGCGCTGATGACTCTGCGCAATATCGAGCGCCGCCTTGGCCAGTTCGTGCTCGGGGCCTGCCTCCAAGGCTGGCGAAGCGACGGAACGGGTAACGCGTTCTGCGCTGTCCCTGAGCACGTTCAGTTCATCGTCGAACAGCACTGATTTCAGGGTGTTCAGGAGCTCGATATCGTCGGCCCATCGCCCGAACACGCTGGCAGCCCCAAGTACCTGAATCTCGTTCAGTAGCGTGAAACCTTCAGGCCGCGGCCGTTGCAGAATGGCGGCCAGTTGCTCGCTGCCTTCGGTTGCCAGCATGTGCTGAAGCCTTTCCCGGCCGGCAACTGGCATGGAAGGAAATGATGAGGTGTGGGTATCGGTCATTGCTGATGCTCCGTGCATTCCAAATGACCGACACCATGCTGTTTCGCGGAAAAACGAGGTAATACATAGATGTTTTCGGACGACACGGGCCAGACACCGGGCAAATACAGGCTCTGCCGTTGTTCGCTACCGCGCGCTGGGAACAAGCTTCTGTTCCTCCAGTCAAACCCTGTGCTTCATCGCCCACTCACGGGCGGTTCGAGCTCGATAAAGGTGACGCAATGAAAACTGCACGCGCAATGGCTTTGGCAACGTTGATGGCAGCGGCTGCAAGCCCTGCATTTGCCTTCAATCTGAATGACGCCGCGAACGCGGTCTCCAATGCCACCAATGGCAATCAGAAAGCCACGGCGGCACCCGAAGTCGCGGGGCTGCTCAATACTCTCGGTACGCAGCTCAATGTCACCCCGGAACAGGCGGTTGGCGGGACAGGTGCGCTGCTCGGGCTGGCGAAGAACAAACTGACCAGCACCGATTATTCGCAGTTGGCCAAATCGGTCCCGGGCCTGGAGCAAATGTCCGGCACTTCCGCACTGGAAAGTCTGGGCGGCGCCAACGGGCTGGGCAGCCTGCTGGGCGGCAAGTCGGGCAATAGCTCGATGCTCAACAGCGCGCTGGGCAACGTGCAGAGCATGGGTGATGTGAACAACGCCTTCAAGGCGTTGGGCATGGACAGCACGATGGTCAGCCAGTTTGCCCCGCTGATTCTGCAATACTTGGGGCAGCAAGGTGCCAGTGGCTCGGCGTTGCAGAGTTTGAGTGGGTTATGGGGTGCCGGGAGCTGAAGCGGACCTTATACGTGTAGCGTTCCTCAATATATCTCCGGTCTTGTACTGCTTTTTTTGCACAGCGCCTGAGATCAACGCACCTGCTGAATTGAAGGCCACACCCACCATGGCGGTGCTGCGGTCTTCAGGAAATTGCCTTGCCCATTTGATAGCAGCCGCCCCAAAGGCGGCCGGGTCGCTTTTTTTCCCCGAATACACTTGCGACGCCAGCCCCGCGTAATGCTCGGCCTGCTTAAAACTTAACTTTCCGTCTCCGTGAGTCGCAAAATGGCGATTCACTTGACGGAGGTTTTTGATGAATGAAGACTGGCTGTCATTGAATCGCTCAAGCGCGTCATCAAGCCATTTTCTACTGCCTTGCAGAGGCATCGATGAGCCAACCGCAGGGATCAACCCTTTGCGGGCTGTTTCAATCACGTCGTTAAATTGCTCGCTGATCAGCTTTACAGACTTTATCGTACGCG
Source organism: Pseudomonas sp. ICMP 10191 (assembly GCF_001467335.1). Classification (NCBI taxonomy): domain Bacteria; kingdom Pseudomonadati; phylum Pseudomonadota; class Gammaproteobacteria; order Pseudomonadales; family Pseudomonadaceae; genus Pseudomonas; species Pseudomonas sp. ICMP 10191. Next base: position 85,663 of record NZ_LKGW01000024.1, on the reverse strand, counting down.
TACTGAAAACTGCTACAACCACCTTAAATACTCGCCCCGTCGGATCGACATTATTGACAGGGTTTCCTCCACAGTAGGCATAACCATTTATCCCGCCCTCACCAAACGGGCTCAGCGTATCCGGGCTGTTAAAGCGCATCAGCGTCAGGTTGAATGCGCGAAGTCCATTGCCCAGCAAGTAATATCCAGTGATCGGATCAATCGTCTGCCCTGTAAAACCAGGTACGCTCAGTGCGGATGTTTGCAGGGATCGCAGGCCATAAGGGCTGTAGACAAACGCCTGATTGCGCATGGCATCAAGGCTGTGCAGCACCGAGTTGGCTTGATCTGTCGCAAGCAGATCGAACAGGACTTGATCAGATTCCACACGGCGCAACGCCAGTAAAAGACCCTCTGCCTGAACGACAGAATGGTGGGAAGTGCCCTGTATTGCTGTGGTCAGGCGGTTGTTTCGATAGAAACGCCTGACGACCTCCTGCCCCGCAGGGGCGATGCTTGCCAGTCGGTTCAGTGCGTCGTAACGGTATAGGCCGATCGGCGAAACATGGGGCAATGACATGAGAGCGGATTCCGGCAACATTAAAGGCCAGTTTCATCCGCCCGTTTCGCCTCGTCTACCTGTCAGAACTGTCAGTGCCCAGGCAACTCCAGCCGCAACGCCGCAATACGCGCATCCTTTTCGTCCCAGAGCTGATTGACCCAACCCTGCACTTTCTCGCGAAATGCAGGATCGTTTTCGTAATCGCCCTGCCACAGCGCCGGGTCCAGCTCGCGGGTTCGGATGTCGACGATCACGTTGGAAACCCGGCCGCAGAGCATGTCCCAGAAACCGGGAATGCCTGAATCGGGATACACGACCGTCACGTCCAGGATGGCATCGAGTTGCTCGCCCATTGCCGCCAGCACGAAGGCAACGCCGCCGGCCTTGGGCTTGAGCAGATGGGTATAAGGCGAGCCCTGGGCCGCATGTTTGGCCGTGGTGAAGCGCGTGCCTTCCAGGTAGTTGACGATGGTCACCGGCTGGCGCTTGAACAGTTCACACGCGGCCTTGGTGATTTCCAGGTCCTTGCCCTTGAGCTGCGGATGTTTCGCCAGGAACGCCTTGCTGTAGCGCTTCATGAAGGGGTAGTCCAGCCCCCACCACGCGAGGCCCAGCAACGGTACCCAGATCAACTCTTTTTTCAGGAAGAACTTGAAGAACGGCGTGCGCCGGTTGAGTGCCTGGACCAGCGCGGGGATATCCACCCACGACTGGTGATTGCTGATAACCAGGTAGGACGTGTCACCGCGCAGCCCTTCATCGCCACGGATGTCCCACTGCGTCGGTATGCAGGTGGCGAAGATGACCTTGTCGATCTCGGCCCAAGTTTCGGCGATCCACATCACCGCAGCCGAACAGCGATCGCGCATACGGCCTCTGAACAGCAGTTTGAGCAGCGCAAAAATCAATAGCGGACCGATAAGCACCAGCGTATTGATCAGTAACAGCAGGGCAACAAAACAGCCGGTGAACAGACGGCGCATGACGGACTCTTGAAGGTTCAGGGGCGGCAATAATAAAGACCCACGCGTTTTACGCCAATTACACAGGTGCTTACAAATGTTTCACGTCTCGGCCTTTATGCTGACGTCATATTCATCCTGACGAACCTACTGCAGGTTCGCTGTCTAAAAACGGGCGCCAATCAGGCGCTGACTATTGCGAGGAACCTCTCACGTGAAACCGATCCTGGCGCTATTGTCTTTGCTGGCCCTGCCGGTCATGGCCGCTGAACCGACGTTGTATGGTCGCTACGAGAACATTAAGGTTGCGGAAATAGGCCAGACCTTCAAGGCCAAGATGGACACCGGCGCACTGACCGCCTCGCTGTCGGCAAAGGACATCGAGTTGTTCAAACGCGATGGTGATGACTGGGTACGTTTCCGCCTGGCAACCAAGGGTGCGGACGACAAGGTGTATGAGCACAAGGTCTCGCGGATCAGCAAGATCAAGGGACGCGCCGAAGGTGACGACGACGATGACGAAAGCATCAACCCCGCCAAGCGCCCTGTCGTTGACCTGGAACTGTGTCTGGGCGACAAGAAGCGTACGGTCGAGGTCAACCTGGTGGACCGCAGCCACTTCAACTTCCCGCTGTTGATCGGTGCCAAGGCGTTGCGTGAGTTCGACGCCGCGGTCAACCCGGCCCGCCGTTATACCGCTGACGAGCCTGATTGCTGAGGTTATCCACAGTCCTCAGTATCGTGTGACGCTCCGCGCCCGATCCGGGATGTGCGGCACAGCGTAGATCTGTGACGCAGAGCGTCACCCACGGCATTCCCACGCTGGAGCGTGAGGAACGATCACCTTGTAACTATCGTGCCCATGCTCCGCGTGGGTATGCATTTCTGGACGCTCCGCGTCCTATCCGGAATGTGCGGCGCGGCGCAGATCTGTGACGCAGAGCGTCACACACGGCATTCCCACGCTGGAGCGTGAGGAACGATAGCCGCCCGCAAGAACACCATCGTGCCCATGCTCCGCGTGGGTATGCCGTTCTGGACGCTCTGCGTCCTATCCGAGATGTGCGGCGCGGCGCGGTGCGGCGCAGATTGACTCAGACCGGCGGCTGGGTCGCGATCATCGACGGGCGTTGACTGACGTCCAGATACCAGGCGGCCAGTCGCGGATAAGTGCTGCGCCAGTTCAGATCCGGCTGGCGGAAATCCAGATATCCAAGTGCAGCGGCGACGCTGATCGATGCGACATCGAAGGACGTGCTGAGCTCGGTGACCGCGTCGCTTTCGAAGTAATGCAGCGAGCGCTCAATCTTCTGCTGCTGGTTGTCCAGCCACTGATTCCAGTGTTTTTCCTGCGGACGCAAGGCAGTTTCGTAGCGGATCATTACCGCTGCATCCAACACCGCATCGGCCAGCGAAGCCAGGGTCAGGCGCCTCCAGCGTGCCGAGCCTTCCCGGGGGATCAGTGGCAGGCCCACGTGCTGGTGGTCGAGATAATCAAGAATCACCCGGCTGTCATGAATGACGTTGCCGTCAGCCAGCCTTAGCGCGGGAAGTTTACCGGCCGGGTTGTCTTCATTGAGCTCGGCAGACGGGCTGACCGGTGTCAGCACTGTGGTCTGCAACTCGACGCGATCGAGCTGAGCGGTTTCATGCAGCATCACCATCACCTTGCGGGCGAAGGGTGAAGCCTCGTTGAAGTACAACGTCATCGTGGGCGCTGACATGGGTATTCCTCGAATGAGACAGGATCCTAGACTAGTCAGCCTGTGACGCGTCTGCAATCAGCGTTTCAATCAGCCGCGCCGCACCAGCAAGCCCTTGATGCTCAACAGGGCAGCCGTCCCCATGCCCAGCCACGCCAGCGTATCCCACCAGCCATCGCCCAGCAGCGCGGCGAACAAGCCGACGCCGATAAGCAGCGCTATCACGGCGGGTATCGCAAAGGTCCTCCAGAATCGCGATGGCCTGGAACTCATTGCGCCACCTGGGCCCGAACCATGCTCACCGAGCGCGCGGCACGACGCCTCACCCACCACAGGTAGACGCCGCTGCCGAGTACGATGATGGTCAGCACGTCCAGCACTGCCCAGAGAATCTTCATCGGCATGCCGCCGTAATCACCGAAATGCAAAGGTTGCGACATGCCCAGAGCGTCCATATACCAGGGACGTTCGACCACGGCGGTGACTTGCAGGGTCTGCGCGTCGATCAGCACCGGTGTGGCGAGGTGCGCAGTCAGGTGTGTATTGCCTTTGAGGAACACCGCGTAATGATGCTCGCTGGAGAAGCGCGTGCCGGGGAAAGCGATGAAATCGGCCTGCATGCCGGGCGCAGCGGATTCGGCAATTTCCAGCAATCGAGTCGCCGGGGCGCGCTGGGTCAATGGCGGCGCGTCCTTGTAAGGGGCAATCATGGTCGCCAGCGCATCATTGCGCCAGGAGGCAATCAGCAGATCGGCGCAGGCGCTGATGACCCCCGTCACGCCGACCACCAGCGCCCAGGTCAATGTCACTACGCCGATCAGGTTGTGCAGGTCCAGCCAACGCGTACGCCTGGATTTATTGACCCGCACCTGGCCGAACTCCAGCTTGCGCATGAACGGCGCATACAACACGGTCCCGGAAACGATCGCCACCACAAACAGCAAGCCCATGAACGCCAGCAGCAATTTGCCGGGCAGGTTGGCGTACATGTCTACATGCAGGCGCAGCATGACCATCATGAAGCCGCCGTTGGCAGAAGGCATCTCCAGCGCCTCACCGGTGCGCGCATCGAGGGCGAAGGTGTGCGAGGAGTTGGGCTCGGTGCCGGCGGTTGCAGCGGTGATTGCCATTACGCCATTGGGGTCTTCGTCGTCCCAGCCGAAATACTGCATCACCTCACCGGGGCGATGCGCTTCGGCTGCCCTGGCCAGTTGCTCCAGATCCAGGCGTGGTGTGTCGGCAGGCATCTCCCGGTAATGCGGAGCGTCGCCGAGCAGATGATCGATTTCATGATGAAAGATCAGCGGCAGGCCGGTGACAGCCAGCATCAACAGGAACAGGGTGCAAATCAGGCTGCTCCAGGTATGCACGATGGACCAGCGGCGCACGGTTTGGCTTTTCATGGTTTATCCACAGACGAAGAGACGCAACGCTACGCGCGTCCCCGAAATGACTTGTAAGACTAAGCCGCTCGAAACCGAAAAAGTGTCAGGGCGATCCGCTGTCTGCATGAACGGGTATGTTTCAGAGTTTTGCCGGAGGATTACCGGGCTGTTGATCCCTGGGCAGCACGGACACCCACCACGCCGTGTGTTGTTCTATCTGCACAGGCAAGGTCGGCAGCAGCGCCTTGAGCGCCAGGTCAGTGTCTTTCAACGGGAAGGTACCGGTAACCCGCAGATCAGCCACCTTCGGGTCGACGCCCAGATGTCCTGCCCGGTAACGCCCCAGTTCAGCGAGCATGTCCGCCAGCCGCGCGTTGTCCACCACCAGCATGCCGCGCGTCCAGGCGTCGACACCGGAAGGCATGCCAAGCAACGGGCCAAGTCCGTTGCGGGTCAGCAGCACCTGTTGGCCCTCGCGCAGAACCTGTTCACCGGAAGCATTGCGCGGGTGGGCGACAACCGCCGATTGCAACACGCTGAGCCGTGTTCCATCGGACTCGCGCCGGACCAGAAAACGCGTTCCCAGAGCGCGCATCTTTCCATCCGCCGTCTCGACGATGAAGGGCCGCGGGTCGTCATGATCGCCGGTCTGCACCAGTATTTCACCGTCCTGCAGAATGACCCGACGTTGCTGCGCATCGAAGCGCACATCGATTGCGCTGTGGGTGTTAAGGCGAATCAGAGTGTTGTCCGCCAAACGCACGTCACGCTGTTCACCGGTGGCGGTGCGCTGGTCGGCAAGCCAGTAATCTATCGGCAGATAGCGGTCGCCGACGAACAATGCCAGACCCAAGGCCATGAACACCCCGGCCAGACCGCCACCGAGCTTGCGCAAACTGTGTCGCAGGGCACCCGGCGACTGTTGCAACACCTTGCGTGCCGGACCTGCGGGCAAAGCAAAGCGCTGATTGACCATGCCCAACTGGCTCCAGGCCCGGGCATGCTCTTCATCGGCTGCCAGCCAGCGCGCCAGTTCGGCGTCATTGCCGTCGTTGCTGTCCATGTTCAGTTGCCACTGGATGGCCGCATCGAGCACGCGGGCAGAGACCGGTCTGGCGTTCACGTCGGCTCACCGTAAAGTGCCACGTAGCACTGACGCATGGCCTGAGCCAGGTATTGCCTGACGCGCGAGACCGAAACGCCCAGCCTCTCGGCAATCTCAGCGTGACTCATGCCGTCGAGGCGACTGTACAGAAAGGCTGCCCGCGCCTTGCTGGACAATGTGCCGAGCATGCTGTCGATCGCCTTGAGGTCTTCCAGAATCAGCATCTGCTCTTCCGGAGAGGGCTGCTCGGCCTCGGGCACCTGCATCAACTCCCCAAGATAGGCCTGCTCCAGCGCAGCGCGTCGGAAGTGATCGAACATCAAGCCTTTGGCGACGGTTGCCAGGAAAGCACGCGGTTCTCTGGGCGTGAGCAATTCATGGCGCCCCAGCAAGCGCACAAACGTGTCCTGACTCAAATCCTGAGCACGTTGCGGGCAGGCGACATTGCGTCTGAGCCAGGCCAGCAGCCAACCGCGATGATCGCGATACAGCGCACCAACGATCTCGCTATGAGTGCTTGGGACTGACGACACGAATGGCCTCGATGAGAAAGTTCTAACTAAAGAGAATCATTCGCGATTGTGGCAGAGCGGAGGGATAGTGGCAATTCGCGTCTGTCGGGAGGCGGGTCTGAATCGAGTGGGCGCTCGTGCCCATGCTCAGCGCCATTGCGAAGCGGAGCGTCGGGAAATGCAGTCTCACGCTGAAGCGTGAGGAACAAGAATCCTGTAACTATCGCGCCGATGCTCCAGTGTGAAATACATTCACGCTGGAGCGTGCACAACGACAGGCGTCCCGGGAGGACGCCTGGGCGTTAGATCAGGCCTGGTGGCTGATCTCGCGCAGCGGCTTGCCGCGTGACGGCTTGTCGCCTGCGACGAAGTAGTCGGCCGTACTGCGTGGCAGCGGCTGGCGACCACGGATCTTGTCGGCGATTTTCTCGGCGATCATGATCGTCGGTGCATTCAGGTTACCGGTGGTGATGATCGGCATGATCGAGGCATCGACCACACGCAGGCCTTGCAGGCCATGCACGCGACCCTGACCATCGACAACCGCCATTTCGTCGGTGCCCATCTTGCACGAGCAGGACGGGTGATAAGCCGTCTCGGCATGCTCACGCACGAACTGGTCCAGTGCCTCGTCAGACTGCACGTCGATGCCGGGGCTGATTTCGCGGCCACGGTACGGGTCCAGTGCCGGCTGCTGCATGATCTCGCGCGTCAGGCGGATGCCATCGCGAAACTCCTGCCAGTCCTGCTCGCTGGCCATGTAGTTGAACAGGATGCTCGGGTACTCGCGCGGGTCTTTGGATTTGACCTGCACGCGGCCACGGCTCGGCGAACGCATGGAGCCGACGTGAGCCTGGAAACCGTGTTCCTGAACGCCCTTGGTGCCGTTGTAGTTAATCGCGACCGGCAGGAAGTGGTACTGAATGTTAGGCCATTCGAACGCTTCACTGGAGCGAATGAAACCACCGGCTTCAAACTGGTTGCTCGCACCGATACCTGTACCGAGGAACATCCACTCGGCACCGATGGCAGGCTGGTTCCACCACTTCAGCGAAGGGTACAGCGACACCGGCTGGGTGCAGGCGTACTGCAGGTACATCTCCAGGTGATCCTGAAGGTTCTGGCCAACGCCCGGCAGGTCATGAACCACCGGAATATCCAGCTTGTTCAGCACTTCGGCCGGGCCGACGCCGGAACGCTGGAGAATCTGTGGCGAAGCGATCGCGCCGCCACACAGCAGCACTTCCTTGCGGGCACGGGCCTGGATGCGGGTGTCGCTGTCACCTATCAGGTACGCCACGCCGACGGCACGCTTGCCTTCGAACAGAATGCGATCGGTGAGCGCGTGAGTGACGATGGTCAGGGTCGAGCGCTTCTTGGCCTCGTCCAGATAACCACGGGCGGTACTGGCGCGACGACCGTTAGGCGTCACGGTGCGGTCCATCGGACCGAAACCTTCCTGCTGATAACCGTTGAGGTCGTCAGTGCGCGGGAAACCGGCTTGCACGCCCGCCTCGACCATCGCGTGGAACAGCGGATTGTTGCCCGCCTTGGGCGTGGTCACGCTGACCGGACCTTCACCACCGTGGTAGTCGTTCGGGCCGATGTCGCGGGTTTCGGCCTTGCGGAAGTACGGCAGGCAGTCGAGGTAGCTCCAGTCTTCGAGACCCGGCTCCTTGGCCCAGCCGTCGTAGTCCATCGCGTTGCCGCGGATGTAGCACATGCCGTTGATCAGCGATGAGCCGCCCAGGCCTTTACCGCGGCCGCATTCCATGCGGCGGTTGTTCATGTGCGGCTCTGGCTCGGTCTCGTAGGCCCAGTTGTAGCGACGGCCCTGCAGCGGAAATGCCAGGGCGGCAGGCATCTGGGTGCGGAAATCCAGCCGGTAGTCCGGGCCACCGGCTTCGAGCAGCAGAACGGTGACGCCTGCGTCTTCGGTGAGACGGGCTGCCAGGGTGTTACCGGCCGAGCCGGCACCAATGATGATGTAGTCGTATTCGGATTGAGTCGTCATAGAGGCTCCCTCATAGAGCTGCGAGTTTCAAGCCTTGGCCGCAAGCAGAAGCAGCGAGGCGATACTCGTGAAAATGGGGTGCGGCAGGCAGCTTTTGAGTGCGTCTGCTTGAGGCCTGCCGCGTGCCACTGAAACCGTGTTTAGAAAACCGAGGCGTAATCGCCCAGTTCGATTTGTACCGACTTGATGCGCGTGTATTGGGCCAGCGAGCTGATGCCGTTCTCACGACCGACGCCCGACTGCTTGTAGCCGCCGACCGGCATTTGTGCTGCCGACTCGCCCCAGGCGTTGATCCAGCAGATACCGGCTTCCAGCAGATGAATCACGCGGTGGGCGCGGTTCAGGTCGCGGGTCACGATGCCTGCAGCCAGACCGAAGTCGGTGTCGTTGGCGCGACGCACCACTTCGTCTTCGGTGTCGTAACCGAGGATGCTCATCACCGGGCCGAAGATTTCTTCACGCACGATGGTCATCTCGTCGGTGCAGTCGGTGAACACGGTCGGCGCAACGAACGCGCCCTTGTCGAACACACCGCCGGTCAGGCGATCGCCGCCGCACAACAGACGTGCGCCCTGCTCTTTGCCCTTGGCGATATAACCCAGCACGCTTTCCATGTGCTCGAAGCTGACCAGCGGGCCGAAATTGATAGTTTCGTCTTCCGGGTTGCCGGCGCGGATGCGCTTCACACGCTCGAGGATTTTCGCTTCGAACTCGGCTTTCAGAGCGTTCGGCACGAACACGCGGGTGCCGTTGGTGCAGACCTGACCGGAACTGTAAAAGTTGGCCATCATCGCGATATCGGCCGCACGGTCCAGATCGGCGTCGTCGAACACGATCAGCGGTGATTTGCCGCCCAGCTCCATGGTCACTTCCTTGAGCGACGAGCTCGAGGCGCTGGCCATGACTTTCTTACCAGTGTCGGTGCCGCCGGTGAAGGAGACTTTCTCGATGCGCGGGTGCTCGGTGATCCAGGTACCGACTTCACGGCCGCTGCCGGTCAGCACGTTGAATACGCCGTTCGGTACGCCCGCTTCGGTGTAGATTTCTGCCAGCTTCAGGGTGGTCAGCGAAGTGACTTCACTCGGCTTGAAGATCATCGCGTTACCCGCGGCCAGCGCCGGGGCGGATTTCCACAGTGCGATCTGGATCGGGTAGTTCCAGGCGCCGATACCGGCCACCACACCCAGCGGCTCGCGGCGGGTGTACACGAATGAAGAGTCGCGCAGCGGAATCTGCTCACCTTCGATGGCGGGTACAAGACCTGCGTAGTATTCCAGCACGTCGGCACCGGTCACGATGTCCACGTAGCGGGTTTCGGAGATGGCCTTGCCGGTGTCCAGCGTTTCCAGAGCGGCCAGTTCATCGTTGCGCTCACGCAGGATGTCGACGGCACGGCGCAGGATGCGCGAACGCTCAACGGCGGTCATAGCGGCCCAGATTTTCTGGCCCTTTTCGGCGGCGACGACGGCGCGCTCGACATCGTCCTTGCCGGCGCGCTGGATCTGCGCCAGGACTTCGCCGTTCGCCGGATTGATGGCGTCGAAGGTTTCAGGGTTGCTGGCATCGACATAACCGCCATCGATGTAAAGTTTCTGCAGTTCAAAACGGGCCATAAAGTCCTCGCAAATTCAGTGGGGGGGCGATGACTGATTTCAGTGTGCCGGGTTCGTTCGGCAACAGGCTTTTACAGTCGTTCGGTAAGGGGCTTCGAAAGCCTCAGCTCGCCGATTTCGCCAATTGGAAATCCATGTACTCGTAAGCGATCCGTTGCGCTTGCTCGGTGTCGAATGCATCGCCTGACAGCGCGCCTCTCAGCCACAACCCGTCTATCAGGGCTGCCAGCCCGCGGGCGGCGCTGCGTGCCTGTTCCAGTGGCAAGGTGCGGCGGAACTGACAGCACAGGTTCGAATACAAACGGTGGTCGTTGATGCGCTGCAATCGGTGCAGCGAAGGGTGATGCATGCTGGTCGCCCAGAAGGCCAGCCAGGTTTTCATGGCCGGGCCGCTGACCTGACTGGCGTCGAAGTTGCCTTCGATGATCACTTGCAGGTGAGCCCTGGGGCTGTCCTCGGTCAGCGCCTGACGGCGTTCGCGGACGTTCTGGATCAAGGCGTTCATCAGATGCCGCATCGTGGCGGCGATCAGGCCGTTCTTGTCCTGAAAATAGTGACTGATGATGCCGTTGGACACGCCTGCCAGTCGCGCAATCAGCGCAATGCTGGCATCGCCCATACCGACCTGATCGACCGCAGTCAGCGTGGCCTGGATCAACTGTTGGCGGCGGATGGGTTGCATTCCGACCTTGGGCATTGGCGCGATTCTCCCGGGTGTCTGCAGTGATCGTTGTACCAAAACGGTGAGGCCAGTCTAAAGATTTTTTATTGAACGATCAATCAATAAAAATAATAGGCGGGTTTTCGCCGGTAAACGGCAAGCTGAAAAGCGCCTGAATGCGGGGGTTCTGGAGGATGCGTCAAGGCGCAGATTTGTGACGCGGAGCGTCACCCACTGCATTCCCACGCTGGAGCGTGAGGAACGATATCTCAACTATCGTGCTCAGCTTCATCCTCAACTATCGTGCGACGCTCCGCGTCCGGTCTTCAGCGCTGGAACAGTCAATCCTGCAAAACCACATCCGCCAGTTGATCAATCGCTTCCTGCCGCTCCGCCTGATTCGGTTTGGCGTGCGGGTTGAGTGTGGACCATTGCGGGTGGGCGCGGGCGCGGTTCAGGGGCTCGGGGATTTTGCCTTTGCGCCAGGTCTTGTCCTGCGGTGTGGTCAGTTCGATGCTGTGCAGAGCCGCGTGGCCCCTGACACCCAGCGCCAGCAGCAAGTGGCGCTGACGCAGGGCGAGCAGGCGCAGTACCGCATCATCGACGGTCAGTTCTCTGCGCCCCTTGAACTTGCCGAGCAACCGGCCTCCGTAGCTGCGCGCCGTGGATAACGCACCACCAGCAATCGCGCCGACCAAAGCCGCCGCGCCAAGCGTTACGCCGCCGACCATCAGGTCGACCCCTGCACCGGCCGCAGCGCCAGCCGCCACCCCGCCGCCAACACGCACGCCCATCAACTTCAGGGTTTCCGGGTTGAACAGATCATCACCCCAACGACCGTCCATCAACGGCAAATCGCTGCTGGACACATCATCCTTGCGAAACGCATACAGCTTGAGCAGCGCCTCGACACATTGCTGTTCGCGCTGGCGAACCGCCTTGCGCAGCGCTTCCACAGCCTGCTGCTCCTGCTCGGCAGTGGTTTCGACGCTACGCCGGCATGCCGCACAATCAATCAGCAGTTCGGCGATCAGGCGAGCAGCGCTGTGACGTTTGGCCGTGCGCTGTTTTTCCTGATCCTCAATCAAACGCTCGAGCCGCGGCCGCGCGCTTTCCAGCAGAAGCGCCAGGCTTTCATACAGACGTCGACCGCCGTCTTCCGGCGGTGCGACGCTGTCGAAGCGCACCAGTGCATGCAGCCCCAGGCGTGAAAGCGCTTCGCGCCACTCCGGCTCGCGGTGTTGCTGTGCACTGACGAAATTCAGCACCGGCAGCAGTGGCTTGCCACAACTGGCCAGCACCGCCAGCTCATCACGGTACTTGGCGAGTACCGGTTCGCGTGCATCGATCACATACAGTCCAGCGTCCGAGCCGAGCAACTGGCGCATGACTTTGGCCTCCTGCTCAAAACGCTGGCGCGCCTCGCTGCCCTCCAGAAAGCGCGCCAGTCGCGCCGGTCCGTCCAGACGCTCGCCGGGACGGTCCAGGCGCTCCAGATAATCGAGCAGTGCGATAGCGTCTTCCAGGCCAGGCGTGTCGTAAAGCTCGACCAAGGCCTCGCCGTCCACAGAAAGGCGCGCGCCTTCGACATGACGAGTCGTGCTGGGGCGATGGGACACTTCGCCAAAGCTGACATCACCGGTCAGGGTACGCAGCAGCGAGGTCTTGCCGACGTTGGTATGACCGACCACCGCCAGCTTGATCGCACGAGTGCTGTCTGCTTCAGTCATGGCCTGTCTCCAGCCAGTTCAAGGGCGCACTGTCGGCGTGTGGCAACTGCAGCTGATCCAGCGCGACATGCCAGTCGCCAAGGCGCTCGGGGTCAAGCCTCTGCCCGGCAGGCGCGGGCAGCAGCCAGATGCGCGCTGCACCGGCGCAGCGTGCCAGTTCGGCGATCAACGCCAGACTGCCACGGTCCGGCGAGCGGCGCGGGTCGCAGGCGATCACTATGCGCGCAGGCGGATACTGGGTCAGTTGCTCCAGCAGCTTGTGGCGCGACTCACGGCTGTCGAGAACACCTGCATCAGCAACACCCGACGGCAGCGATGGCGGCCAGACCTGCTGATCATCCAGCTCGATGGCCACCAGCAACGCGCCGTCGCTTTCGCTCGCCCCTGCGCCGGACTGCACCTGATGCAGTGCGGCAGGCTCGGCATCGTTGACACCCAGGCGCTCGCTGCTGGGCATCAGGCGCTCACGCAATTCAAGATATTCGGGCAAATCCAGATCAAGGCGCAGCGCTGCCCTGCCCTGCTTCCAGCGCCACAGGCAGAACCCGGCCAGCAAAAGACGCGGCACGATGCCGTACACCAGCAGCACACCGACCAGCCATGCCGCCCAGGCCTGACGCGCATTCTCGATACTCAACGCGCCATTGCCGCTGGAGCGAATCATGGTTTCGTCCGGCACACTGAACCCCAGCCACGCCGGGATCGTACTGAGCGTCTGGGTAAGGCTGACGAACGTGTCGCTGCTCAGAATGGTGGTTTCCCAGACAAACCCGTAGCGTCGGGTCGCCATCAGCATCAACAGCAACACCAGCGCAGTGAGTAACGCCAGCAGCCACAGGCTGTGAACCACCAGCCCAAGCGCCCAGCGGTTCAAGCGCTGGCGTTGCAGCAGCAAAACCAGCGCGGGGGCAAGCTGCGCGGCCTGGGCGTCACGGGCGAGTTTTTCGCTCAGCCACAGCCACACTCGGCCCAGCCCGGTGTTACTGCGCCCGGCGAAGATCAGGCCCAGCGCCCAGGTCAGCAACAGCACAAGGTTCAGCCCCAGCAGGCTGCCCAGCGCCCAGAACACATTGACCGCTGCCTGCCCGTCGCCCATTGCAGCGAACGCCAAGCCCGCGCCACTGATCACCGAGAGCACCGCCAGCGCAATCAACGCCAGCCGTGCGCCCTGCTTCCAGTGGTGCAGTGCGCCAAGCATGCCGTCGCGCTGCGCCAGGCCGAGGGCGCGGTGGGTAATGCGCGCAGTCAGGTCGCCTCCGGCAGCGCGGGCACGGCGATTGGCTTCCTGATCATCCAGCACGCCCGCCTGCTGTTCACGCAGGCGCACGGCTTCGGTCAGCCAGAGGGTATCGAGGGGGGTCAGTGCAGTCACACAGTGTCTCTTGATTGAATTCAGCGGTGAGCATAACCGCAGTCATGGGACTGAGCACGGCGCATGTCAGTTCATTCGCCTGCCCTGCGACCTCTGATATCCTCGCGGCATGAAAACTCATCTCCCCCTCAGCCTGATTGCCGCCCTTGGTGAAAACCGAGTGATTGGCGTCGACAATTCCATGCCCTGGCATTTGCCGGGGGATTTCAAATACTTCAAGGCAACGACGCTCGGCAAGCCGATCATCATGGGCCGCAAGACCTGGGATTCGTTGGGTCGCCCGCTGCCTGGCCGCCTCAACCTGGTGGTCAGCCGCCAGACTGATCTGCAGCTTGAAGGCGCGGAAGTCTTCGCTTCGCTGGACGCCGCCGTCGTGCGCGCCGAGCAGTGGGCGCAGGAACAGGGTGTCGACGAGGTGATGCTGATCGGCGGCGCGCAGCTTTATGCCCAGGGCCTTCCCGAGGCGGATCGCCTGTACCTGACTCGCGTGGCACTGAGCCCTGATGGCGACGCGTGGTTTCCTGAATTCGATACGGCGCAGTGGGCGCTGGTATCCAACATCGAAAACGCCGCCGTCGATGACAAACCTGCCTACAACTTCGAAGTGTGGGAACGCGTCTGATCAGCAATTTCTGGAGCAATTGCGGCCGCTGACGAAAAACTGCAACAAAAGTGTCGTTTTTGGTTTCACTGTCGCAAATAAAGAGGCAAACGGCGTCATTTGGCCTTTTTCGGGTCGCTGACGTACTTTTGCCTTCACAATAATTTGTTACGGTCTGCCCCTTCGTTTTTTCGACAAGGGGAAATCGCCTATGAAACTCGTGCCAAAACTGTTGGCTGCTGCCGTCTGCTTCGGGCTTGCCAGCCAGGCTATCGCGGCCACCGAATTGAAGCATTGGCCCGAGCCTGCTGCCAAGGCGCTCGACGCGATGATTGCGGCGAATGCCAACAAGGGCAATTACGCAGTCTTCGACATGGACAACACCAGCTACCGCTTCGACCTCGAAGAGTCGCTGCTGCCGTACATGGAAAACAAAGGCCTGATCACCCGCGAAAAACTCGATCCCTCGCTCAAGCTGATCCCCTTCAAAGACACCGCCGAGCACAAGGAAAGCCTGTTCAGCTACTACTATCGTCTTTGCGAAATAGACGACATGGTCTGCTACCCGTGGGTCGCGCAGGTGTTTTCCGGCTTTACGCTTCAGGAGCTCAAAGGCTATGTCGATGAGCTGATGGCCCTGAAAAAGCCGATCCCTGCGACCTACTACGAAGGCGATACCGTCAAGCAGCTCAATGTCGAACCGCCGCGGGTATTCACCGGGCAGACCGAGCTGTACAACAAGCTGATGGAAAACGGCATCGAGGTGTATGTGATGACCGCCGCGTCCGAAGAGCTGGTGCGTATGGTCGCTGCCGATCCGAAGTACGGCTACAACGTCAAACCGCAGAATGTGATCGGCGTGAGCACGCTGCTCAAGGACCGCAAGACAGGCGAGCTGACCACGGCACGCAAGCAGATCACAGCGGGCAAGTACGATCCGAAAAGCAACATGGGTCTGGAGCTGACGCCATACCTGTGGACACCGGCAACCTGGATGGCGGGCAAGCAGGCGGCCATTCTGACCTACATCGACCAGTGGAAAAAACCGGTCCTGGTCGGCGGCGATACCCCGACCAGCGACGGCTACATGCTGTTTCACAGCGTCGACGTGAGCAAGGGCGGCGTGCACTTGTGGATCAACCGCAAGGACAAGTACATGACCCAGCTGAACGGCATGATCAAGGACAATGCCGAAGCTCAGGCCAAGGAGAAGCTGCCGGTCACGGCGGACAAGAACTGGGTGATCGTCAAGCCGGACGAGATTCAGTAAGCGACACGACATTGCGGGTTGTCAGCAACCCGCAAACCCGGTCAGTCGACTTTCTCGAACTTCAGATCCCAGACGCCGTGTCCGAGCTTCTCGCCACGGCGCTCGAACTTGGTGATCGGCCGTTCCGCAGGGCGCGGAACGTACTGGTTGTCTTCGGCCTGGTTGCGATAACCGGGCGCCACGCTCATCACTTCCAGCATGTATTCCGCGTACGGGCCCCAATCAGTGGCCATGTGGAACACGCCGCCTGCCTTCAGCTTGCTGCGCACCAGTGCGGCGAATTCAGGCTGCACGATGCGGCGCTTGTGGTGACGACTCTTGTGCCACGGGTCCGGGAAGAACAGCATCAGTCGATCCAGGCTGTTGTCCGCAACGCAGCGGTTCAGCACTTCAATGGCGTCGCAATCGTAGACGCGCACATTGGTCAGCCCCTGGGTGAGTACGCCGTTGAGCAATGCGCCTACGCCTGGAGAGTGCACCTCGACACCGATGAAGTCGTGCTCGGGAGCCGCAGCGGCCATTTCCAGCAGCGAGTGGCCCATGCCGAAGCCGATTTCCAGCGTACGCGGCGCAGAGCGACCGAATACCTGATCGAAATCAACAGGCGTGTCGGTCAGCGACAGGCCATACAGCGGGAGGCCTTGATCGAGGCCGCGCTGCTGACCTTCGGTCATGCGGCCGGCACGCATCACAAAACTCTTGATGCGGCGGTGCGGGCGCTCTTCGCCTTCTTCGACAGCAGGCGACTCTGGGTGCGGAACGTGCGAATCAGTCATCAACGGGCTCTTACTTGATCAGGCCATCCAGCGGCGAAGACGCGCTGGCATAGAGTTTTCGTGGCATGCGCCCGGCCAGGTAGGCCAGACGACCGGCAATTACGGCGTGCTTCATGGCTTCGGCCATCATCACCGGCTGCTGGGCATGGGCGATGGCCGAGTTCATCAATACGGCTTCACAGCCCAGTTCCATCGCGATGGTGGCATCGGAGGCAGTACCGACACCGGCATCGACCAGCACCGGCACTTTGGTTTCTTCAAGAATGATCTGCAGGTTGTACGGGTTGCAGATACCCAGGCCGCTGCCGATCAGGCCGGCCAGCGGCATGATCGCGATACAGCCGATTTCGGCCAGCTGACGGGCGATAATCGGGTCATCACTGGTGTAGACCATCACGTCGAAACCGTCCTTGACCAGGATCTCGGCAGCCTTGAGGGTTTCGATCACATTCGGGAACAGGGTTTTCTGGTCGGCCAGCACTTCGAGCTTGACCAGATTGCGGCCGTCGAGCAGTTCGCGGGACAGGCGGCAGGTGCGCACGGCCTCGGTCGCATCGAAGCAGCCAGCGGTGTTCGGCAATATGGTGTAGCGATCAGGCGGCAGCACGTCCAGCAGGTTCGGCTCGCCGGGATTCTGGCCCAGGTTGGTACGGCGCACGGCAACGGTCACGATCTCGGCGCCCGAGGCTTCGATGGCCAGACGGGTCTGTTCCATATCGATGTACTTGCCGGTGCCTACCAGCAGGCGCGACTCGAAAGTCCGACCGGCCAGGACGAAGGGCTTGTCGCTGCGAACATTGCTCATCGGAAATCCTCATAACGTGCAGATTGGGTTGGGCGCAGTGCGGATTGCGAACTAGCCACCGCCAATGGCATGAACCACTTCGACCTGATCGCCTTCACTCAGGACGGTCGCCGCATGTTGACTGCGCGGCACGATATCCAGGTTCAGTTCCACCGCGACCCGGCGCCCTGCAAGGTCCAGACGGGTCAGCAATGCCGCGACGGTTTCGCCATCGGGCAATTCAAAGGGTTCGCCGTTCAACTGAATGTGCATGCGAGAGCAGCCATCATTTTAGGGGGCCAGCATTCTAGCCCGATCAGCCGGTATGACCAAGGCAAAGCCACGCCATTCGTCTCAAGCGCGGCCTGCTTTCCGGGGAGCAGGCGCTCAAGGAGGCGAGCCCAGCCTCCAGGCCGCCAGACCGAGCATCGACCAGCCGAACAGAAATGCCAGCCCACCGAACGGCGTGATGATGCCCAGCTTGCTGAAACCGGTCAGGGTCAGCGCGTAGAGGCTGCCGGAAAACAGCAGAATACCGACCGCGAAGGAGAATCCGGCCCAGGTGATCAGGCGCCCGGGGATGTGCGTTGCCAGGATCGCCACGCCGAGCAGGGCCAGCGCGTGAATCAGTTGATAAAGCACACCGGTGTGGAACACCGCCAGATACTCGGCACTCAGGCGTTCCTTGAGACCGTGGGCAGCAAATGCGCCCAGGGCGACACCGGTGAAGCCGAAGAAAGCGGCCAGCATCAAAAAGCTACGAAGCATCAGGAACTCCAGTGAAAAATCGTCGAAAGGCGCACGGTCTGTATAATGGCCCGCTCAACGGGTTCGGCCAAGCCATCTCTATGCTGCAGTCTATTCTTCGTCGTATTGTCAAAGCCCTGCTGTGGTTCGCCGCAGGCAGTGTTCTCGTGGTTCTGGTTTTGCGCTGGGTGCCGCCACCGGGCAGTGCGCTGATGGTCGAGCGCAAAGTCGAATCCTGGGTCGATGGCGAGCCTATCGACCTGCAACGCGACTGGGAACCGTGGGACAAAATCTCCGACGACCTGAAAATTGCGGTCATTGCCGGCGAAGACCAGAAGTTTGCCGAGCATTGGGGTTTCGACGTCGACGCCATTCAAGCGGCCATCCTGCACAACGAGCGCGGCGGCTCGATACGCGGTGCCAGCACGCTCAGCCAGCAGGTGTCGAAAAACCTGTTCCTGTGGTCCGGCCGCAGCTACCTGCGCAAGGGGCTGGAAGCCTGGTTCACCATGCTGATCGAGCTGCTCTGGTCCAAGGAGCGCATCCTCGAGGTGTACCTCAACAGTGTCGAGTGGGACGAAGGTGTATTCGGCGCCCAGGCTGCGGCGCAACATCACTTCCGCACCAACGCCAGCGCGCTTTCCGCCCAGCAGGCCAGCTACCTCGCCGCCGTCCTGCCCAACCCGCGCCAGTGGAGCGCCAGCCACCCGAGCAGCTATGTCTCCCGCCGCGCGGGCTGGATTCGTCAGCAAATGCGTCAATTGGGTGGGGATGAGTATTTGCAGGGGTTGAACAACAGTCGTCGCTGGTTATGGGCTGGCGCTAGTTCGGATAAGAGNCGCCCCGATTGTCTCGGGGCGTTTTTCGTTGTTAGGCAGCCTTACGCGGCAATCGACGTCTTGAGCTTGTTCATCGCGCTTTTTTCCAGCTGACGAATACGCTCTGCAGAAACGTTGTACTTCTGCGCCAGGTCGTGCAGCGTGGCTTTTTCTTCTGCCAGCCAGCGCTGGTAGAGGATGTCGCGGCTGCGTTCGTCCAGCACGTCCAGCGCCTGATGCAGATTGGCGGTGGAGTTGTCGGTCCAGTCGGAGTCTTCCAGTTGACGCGCCGGGTCGTAGCGGTGGTCTTCCAGATAATTGGCTGGCGACTGGAACGCACTGTCGTCATCCGCCTCGGCTGCCGGGTCGAAGGCCATGTCATGGCCCGTCAGACGGCTTTCCATCTCACGCACTTCACGCGGCTCGACGCCCAGGCTTTCAGCGACGCGATGCACTTCATCGTTGTTCAGCCAGGCCAGACGCTTCTTCTGGCTGCGCAGGTTGAAGAACAGCTTGCGCTGCGCCTTGGTCGTGGCGACCTTGACGATGCGCCAGTTACGCAGGATGAACTCGTGAATTTCAGCCTTGATCCAGTGCACGGCGAAGGACACCAGACGCACGCCCATTTCCGGGTTGAAACGCTTCACGGCCTTCATCAGACCGACGTTACCTTCCTGGATCAGGTCGGCCTGAGCCAGACCGTAACCCGAATAACTGCGCGCGATGTGCACGACGAATCGCAGGTGGGCGAGAACCATTTGACGGGCCGCGTCCAGATCCTGCTCATAGTAGAGACTCTCAGCCAGTTCACGCTCCTGCTCGGGCGTCAGCAAGGGAATGCTGTTGACCGTGTGCACGTAGGCCTCGAGGTTCGCACCCGGGACTAGAGCATAAGCAGGTTGCAAAGAAGTGGTCATACGAAAAAACCTCCAGCGCACAGGTTATGTGCAGTTCAGCATTAGCCAGATTGACCCGGAACCGCTAACCAAGTTCCTTGATTTTCAGAGGCCAGTCTGGTGAAACAATAATGTGGCTCTACCGGGGCGCCAGTTCACGAAGATGTCGGGCCACCGCAATCCAGGCACCGATATACCCTAACAGAACCGCTCCAAGCAAGAGGGAAAGACCATCACCCATCGGCACACCGGCCAACGCAAAGTCACTTCCATAGAGACCTGCCAGTCCGACAACCGCGCCGTTCAGCCAGTTCAGGCCATAAGCCAGAACGCCCCAGGACAGGATGCCCGCCCCGAAGCCGTACAGCGCGCCCATATAAAGGAAAGGCCTGCGCACGTAGCTGTCGGTACCGCCCACCAGCTTGATCACTTCGATTTCGATGCGGCGGTTTTCAATGTGTAGACGAATTGTGTTACCAATTACTAACAGCAAAGCCGAGACCAGCAGAACCGTCAAGCCGAAAACGAAACGGTCACCCAGTTTGAGGATCGCGGCCAGCCTTTCGACCCAGACCAGGTCCAGTTGCGCCTGTTCTACTTTAGGTAATCCGGCGAGTCGCGTACGCAAGGCTTCCAGCGCAGGTTTGTCCACTTCGTCCGGCGTCACCAGCACCACGCCCGGAAGCGGGTTCTCTGGCAATTCCTTGAGCGCCTCGCCCAACCCGGACTGCTGCTTGAACTCCCCCAATGCTTGTTCGCTGCTGATGTACTCGGCATCTGCCACACCGGGCATCGCCTTGATTTCATCGCGCAGGCGCGTGCCGTCGGCAGTACTGGCATCCAGATTCAGATAAATCGAAATCTGCGCCGCGCGCTGCCATGAGCCACCCAGACGCTCGACATTGCTCAGCAGCAACGACAAGCCCATCGGCAGGCTCAAGGCAATCGCCATCACCAGACACGTAAAAAAGCTGCCAATCGGCTGTTTGCCCAGGCGTCGCAGGCTGTCCAGTAGACTGGAACGATGGCTTTCCAGCCAGGCGGACATCAGCGCACTGAAATCAGGGCCATCGTCATCGTGGTCGTGGCGCTGCTTTTTCTGTTTCGGCGGTAGCGGATCGGCCGCTTTTGGCGCGACGCGCTCTGAAACCTTGGGGCTGCGTGTGGCACTCATACTCCGGCCTCCCCATCACCGATCAGACGACCGCGCTGCAGGGTCAGCATGCGATGGCGCATGCGGGCGATCAATGCCAGATCGTGACTGGCAATCAGCACGCTGGTCCCCAGTCGGTTGATATCTTCAAACACCCCCATGATCTCCGCCGCCAGCCGTGGGTCGAGGTTACCGGTCGGTTCATCGGCGAGCAGCAGGGCCGGACGGTGAACAATGGCGCGGGCAATGCCGACACGCTGTTGCTGACCGGTAGAGAGATCACCCGGGTACAGCTCGGCCTTGTCGGACAACGCTACCCGCTCAAGCGCCGAATCGACCCGCTTGGCGATCTCGGGCTTGGACAGGCCGAGGATCTGCAAGGGCAACGCAATGTTGTTGAACACCGTGCGATCGAACAGCAACTGGTGATTCTGGAATACCACGCCGATCTGACGACGCAGAAACGGGATTTGTGCGTTGCTGATTTGCCCAAGGTCCTGACCGGCCAGCATCAGTTTGCCGGTGGTCGGACGCTCCATGGCCAGCAACAGGCGCAGCAGCGTGCTTTTGCCGGCACCGGAATGACCGGTGACGAACAAAAACTCGCCGCGACGTACTCGAAAGCTCAGTTCATGCAACCCGACATGTCCATTCGGGTAGCGCTTACCGACCTGCTCGAATCGAATCATGGACGCTCCCGCTCCGCAAACAGTGCCTGAACAAAGGGTTCGGCCTCGAAGGTACGCAGATCATCGATACCTTCACCAACGCCGATATAGCGAATCGGCAAGCCGAACTGCTTGGCCAAAGCGAAAATCACGCCGCCCTTGGCGGTGCCGTCCAGCTTGGTCAGCGCCAGCCCGGTCAGCGTGACGGTCTGGTTGAATTGCTTGGCCTGATTGATAGCGTTCTGCCCGGTGCCTGCATCGAGGACCAGCAGGACTTCGTGAGGGGCATCTGCGTCCAGCTTGCCGATCACGCGGCGAACCTTCTTCAGCTCCTCCATCAGATTGTCCTTGGTGTGCAGACGTCCGGCGGTGTCGGCGATCAGCACGTCGATGCCACGAGCCTTGGCAGCCTGCACGGCATCGAAGATGACAGAAGCCGAGTCGGCACCGGTGTGCTGAGCGATGACCGGTATGTGATTACGCTCACCCCAGACCTGCAATTGCTCGACGGCTGCAGCGCGGAACGTGTCGCCCGCCGCCAGCATGACCTTCTTGCCTTCCAGTTGCAGCTTCTTGGCCAGCTTGCCGATGGTGGTGGTCTTGCCCGCGCCATTGACGCCGACCACCAGAATCACGAACGGCTTGTGTTCGGCCTTGATCACCAGCGGTTGCTCGACAGGCTTGAGCATCGCAGCCAGTTCGCCCTGCAACGAGGTGTACAACGCTTGGGCGTCGGTCAACTGCTTGCGCGCGACCTTCTGAGTCAGGCTCTTGATGATGACCGAGGTGGCCTCAACGCCGACATCGGCGGTCAGCAGGCGGGTTTCGATTTCTTCCAGCAGATCATCATCGATGGCCTTCTTGCCCAGAAACAGGCTGGCCATGCCTTCGCCGATGCTGGCACTGGTCTTCGACAGGCCCTGCTTGAGACGCGCAAAGAAGCCGACCTTGCCGGTTTCTGGCTCAGGTGTCGGTGCGGGCGCCGGCACTGCAACCGCTTGCGCAGCAGGCTGAACAGGTTGCGGCATTGCCTGCGCGACCACTGGCTCAGGCTCTGCAACAGGTTGAACCAGGACCGGCTCAGGCATCGCGAGCGGCACGATATCCGCCACCGGCTCCGCTATGACGGGTTCAGGCTCCCGCGGTTCGGGCGCAACAGGGGCATGGTTCTGTTCAGGGATGGCCGGCGTGACATGCGGCTCTCGCTCGTCACTCAATGCCACCGGCTCTTCAGTCACCGGCAAGGTCAGCCAGGGCTGGGGCGACGGAGCACCGGGCTCGACATGACGTTGCGAGGCAGGCTCAGCCGCTTCGACGGTGACTTCAGACACCGATTGCGAGGCAACATGAGGCTCAACCTGCGGCGTCGCTGCAACCTGATCGGCGATCGGGTCGGGTTGCGTCGGGGATGATTCTGCTGGCTTCGACTCGGTTTGCTGCGGCTTCTTGCGCAGCCATCCGAACAGGCCTTTCTTCTCTCCAGCCTCGGCTGGGGTCTTCTTGTCGTCGTTGGAACCAAACATGGAGGACGGCTATCTCAAGGTTGCGGGGCGCCAGAGGGCGACCCGGAAAAATTCTGACATGCAAAACAGACTGCGTTTAGGACTTCTTGTTCACTCATCGGCCGCGTGTGCAGCTACCTTTACCTGCGTTTCAGACAGGTTTCACTCGCAATCGGCCAGTGAAGGCTGTCTCTGAAGCAAACGGATCAGTATCCTAACACCCCCGCGCCCGCCGACGCTAAGTTCAAGCGGGCCGTCCTACAGGTTCAAACTACGAATGAATGCTCTAGCCCGCCGCGCCGCAGGCCTGCTGCTCAGCACAATTTGTCTGCCTTTGACAGCATTGGCTGCTGATCCGCAACCGACTCACGAATTCACCCTCGACAATGGCCTGAAGGTTATTGTTCGCGAAGACCACCGCGCTCCTGTGGTGGTATCGCAGATCTGGTACAAGGTCGGCTCCAGCTACGAAACGCCGGGCCAGACCGGTCTGTCCCACGCACTTGAACACATGATGTTCAAAGGCAGCAGCAAAACCGGGCCGGGCGAGTCCTCGCTGATTCTCCGCGATCTGGGCGCTGAAGAGAATGCGTTCACCAGCGACGACTACACCGCCTATTACCAGGTCCTGGCGCGCGACCGCCTGAACGTCGCGCTGGAACTGGAAGCCGATCGCATGGCAACCCTGAAATTGCCCGCCGACGAATTCAGCCGCGAGATCGAGGTCATCAAGGAAGAGCGTCGCCTGCGTACTGACGACCAGCCAATGGGCAAGGCGTTCGAGCGCTTCAAGGCAATGGCCTACCCTGCCAGCGGCTATCACACGCCGACCATCGGCTGGATGGCGGACCTGGAGCGCATGAAGGTCGAAGAACTGCGCCACTGGTACGAATCCTGGTATGCGCCGAACAACGCCACGCTGGTGGTCGTCGGTGATGTGCAGCCGGACGAAGTCAAAGCCTTGGCAGAGCGCTTCTTCGGGTCGATCCCGCGCCGCGATGTACCGCCTTCGAAAAAACCACTGGAACTGGCCGAGCCAGGCGAGCGCAAGATCACCCTGCACGTCAAAACCCAGTTGCCGAGTCTGATCTACGGTTTCAACGTACCCAGTGTCGCAACCGCTGAAGATCCCCGCTCGGCGAACGCCCTGCGTCTGATCGCAGCGCTGCTCGACGGTGGCTACAGCGCACGCATTTCATCGCGCCTGGAACGTGGCGAAGAGTTGGTCTCCGGTGCCTCGTCGCGTTACGACGCGTTCGCTCGCGGCGACAGCCTGTTCATGATCAGCGCCACACCCAACCTGCAGAAGAAGAAAACCCTGGCCGATGTGGAAGCCGGGATCTGGCGCCTGCTCGATGAGCTGAAAACCAAGGCACCGTCCGCCGAGGAGCTGGAGCGTGTCCGGGCTCAGGTCATTGCCGGTGTGGTCTACGAGCGCGACTCGATCACCAGCCAGGCGACCATGATCGGAGAGCTGGAAACCGTCGGCCTGTCCTGGAAGCTGATGGACAATGAACTGGAGGCGCTGCAAAGCGTGACCCCGCAAGACATCCAGAAAGCTGCCAACACCTATTTCACCCGTGAGCGCCTCAGCGTTGCGCACGTTCTGCCTGAGGAGAAAGCCAAATGATCACGCGCAATGCTCCACGTCATGCGCTGCTTGGCCTGATCCTGGCCGGTTCGCTCGGCGCCTTTGTCGCACTGCCAGCCCTGGCCGACGACGCGCCTGCCGAGCAGGGCCAGGCCGCTCCCGCGCTGGGCAGCAACCTGCAGACCCTCAAGGAACTGGACGGCAAGGCTCCGGCCCGTCGCGCCCTGAACATCCAGACCTGGAATACCGCCGAGGGCGCCCGGGTGCTGTTCGTGGAATCCCGCGAATTGCCCATGTTCGACATGCGCCTGACGTTCGCCGCCGGTAGCAGCCAGGACCAGAAATCCCCCGGTATTGCCCTGCTGACCAACGCCATGCTCAACGAGGGCATCAAAGGCAAGGACGTCAACGCGATCGCCCAGGGCTTCGAAGGCCTGGGCGCCGACTTCAGCAACGGGTCCTACCGTGACATGGCGGTGGTCTCGTTGCGCAGCCTGAGTGCTGCGGACAAGCGCGATCCGGCCCTGAAGCTGTTCAGTGAGGTCGTGGGCAAGCCCACCTTCCCTGCCGATTCTCTGGCCCGCATCAAGAACCAGTTGATCGCCAGCTTCGAGACTCAGAAACAGAACCCTGGCGCTATCGCCAGCAAGGAACTGTTCAATCGTCTGTACGGTGATCACCCCTACGCTCACCCGAGCGAAGGCGACGCCAAGAGCGTCAACGCCATCACTCTGGCTCAGCTCAAGGCGTTCCACGCCAAAGGCTATGCAGCGGGCAATGCAGTGATTGCTCTGGTCGGAGACCTGTCGCGAGACGACGCGCAGGCCATCGCGGCACAGGTATCTGCCTCGTTGCCCAAAGGCCCGGCGCTGGCCAAGGTCGCTGACCCGGTCGAGCCCAAGGCAGGCACCACGCACATCGAATTTGCCTCCAACCAGACGCACCTGATGCTCGCGCAGTTGGGCATCGACCGTAACGATCCGGACTACGCGGCACTGACCGTGGGTAACTCGGTACTGGGCGGTGGCGGCTTCGGCAGCCGACTGATGACCGAAGTGCGGGAAAAACGCGGCCTGACCTACGGCGTGTCTTCCGGCTTCACTGCCATGCAGGTGGCGGGGCCGTTCATGATCGGCCTGCAGACGCGTGCGGAAATGAGCGAAAACACCCTCAAGCTGGTGCAGGACATCGTTCGCGACTTCCTCGCCAACGGTCCGACTCAGAAAGAAGTCGACGATGTGAAGCGCGAACTGACCGGCAGCTTCCCGCTGACTGCAGCCAGCAATTCGGCCATCGTGGGCCAGTTGGGTGCCATCGGTTTCTACAACCTGCCGTTGACCTACCTCGAGGACTACATGGCCGCCGCGCAGAACGTGACCGTCGAACAGGTGAAAGCGGCAATGAGCAAACACCTCAGCGCTGACAAGATGGTCATCGTCACGGTGGGTCCGACCGTCGAGCAAAAACCCTTGCCGGCGCCGACCGACAAACCCGTCCGCCAACCTGCAGGGGTCCCGGAACACTGATGGCCAATCCACGTCCGAAGGGCCACAACGGCCTGGGTCAGCTTCGTATCATCGGCGGAGAATGGGGCAGCCGCCGCCTGACCTTCCCCGACGCCCCCGGCCTGCGCCCGACACCTGATCGCGTGCGCGAAACCCTGTTCAACTGGCTGGCACCCTACATCGCCGGTGCCCGGGTGCTGGACGTTTTCACGGGCAGCGGCGCGCTGTATTTCGAAGCCTTGTCGCGTGGCGCCAGCATGGGACTGGCCCTGGACAGCAACGCGGCAGCCATCGCCAGCCTGCGCCAGAACCTCAATGCGCTGAACTGCAGCAGCGGTCAGGTCTCCCAGACCGACGCCCTGCGCCACCTGGAAACCGCCACCGCCTCGCCCTTCGACGTGGTGTTCCTCGACCCGCCCTTCCATCAGGACCTGCTGGCTTCAGCCTGCAACCTGCTGGAAAGCCACGGCTGGCTGGCCGACACCGCCTGGATTTACACGGAAAGCGAAACACCGCCATCGACCACCGGCTTGCCGGGCAGCTGGCGATTGCACCGCGAGAAAAAGGCTGGTCAGGTGTATTACGCGTTGTGGCAGCGGGGCCAGGGCTGACAGCTCACGAACCAATGCTCCGCGTTTGGCATGCAGCTCTGAACGTTCCGCGTCCTGTTGACGACGCATAGCGTCATGAAAGGCATTCCCACCTTGGAGCAACTACAACTATCGTGCGACGCTCCGCGTCGCATGCCGTTCTGGACGCTGTGCGTACTCTTTTGCGATGCAGAGCGTCACGAAACGCATCTCTATACGCAACGACACCGTCAAGCCACTTACATCCCGGTCCACTTAATGGCAACGTACAGCTTCAGCCCCTGAACTGATCGTTGAGCAAGCACGTGTCCACACGCCCTACCTTTCTGTCCCATGCCAATCCATTCGTCCCGGCCGTCGGCATGGGCAATCCGCATTTGCAGACGCTTTGGGGGCCGCTGCTGCGCAAGCCGACGCTGCTGGCGCGTACGCGCGAGCGGTTGTGGTTGCAGGACGGGGACTTTCTGGACATGGACTGGCATGGCCCGGATGAGTCCGGTAAACCCTTGGTGCTGGTACTGCACGGCCTGACCGGGTCGTCCAACTCGCCCTATGTTGCCGGCCTGCAAAAGGCCATGGCAGCGCAGGGCTGGCCGAGTGTGGCGTTGAACTGGCGCGGTTGCTCGGGAGAACCCAATTTGCTGTCGCGCAGTTATCACTCAGGCGCGAGCGAGGACCTGGCCGAAGTGATCGCTCATTTGCGCTCGCTGCGGCCATTGGCTCCGATTTATGCGGTGGGGTATTCGCTGGGCGGCAATGTGTTGCTCAAGTACCTCGGCGAATCCGGCGCCAACAGCGATTTACGGGGCGCCGTGGCGGTGTCCGTGCCATTCCGTCTGGACGAATGCGCCAACCGTATCGGCCAAGGCTTCTCGCGGGTTTATCAGCGGCACTTCATGCGCGAAATGCTGGCTTATATCCGTGACAAGCAGCATCGGTTCCAGCATGAAGGCATCAGCGAGGGCCTGGCCGAACTCGCCGCGCTGGGCTCACTGGAGAACATGCGCACCTTCTGGGACTTCGATGGCCGGGTGACTGCGCCGTTGCATGGGTTTACCGATGCCACGGATTATTACCGCAGAGCGTCCAGCCGCTACTACCTGGGCCAGATTCAGACGCCGACGCTGATCATCCAGTCCAGCGACGACCCATTCGTATTCCCTCACAGCCTGCCCGAACCCAGCGAGCTGTCGTCCTGCACCGAATTCGAACTGCACACCAAAGGCGGGCATGTCGGCTTCGTCGAAGGCTCGCTTCGTAATCCGCGTTACTACCTCGAACGCCGCATCCCGCTGTGGCTAAGCGCCGCCCAGGCGCGCGACGGCTCGCCCACGAGTTGATAACGAATCAATCGGCGCCCGTGGCGATTTCCCGTTCAGGATCGGTGATCCATTCACTCCACGAACCCGCATACAGCGTTGCCAGCGGATAGCCGGCCAGACACAGGGCGAACAGGTTGTGGCAGGCGGTGACACCTGAACCGCAATAGGACACCAGACTCTCCGGCGGGCGGCCCTGCAGCTTTTCAGCGAAACGCTGCCTGAGCTGTTCGGGCGGCAAAAAGCGTCCATCGGGACCGAGGTTGTCAGTACAGGCTGCACACTGCGCACCGGGAATATGCCCGGCAACCGGATCCAGAGGTTCTACGTCGCCTCGAAAGCGGGCTTCGGCACGGGCATCGATCAGGGTCATTTCCGGGCGTCCCAGACGACCCTGCAAGCGACTGCCGCTGAGCACCATGGACATGTTCGGCTCGCCGCTGAAATGACCGGGCTCACGATTCGGCGCATCCAGGCTCAACGGCAGCCCCGCAGCGTGCCAGGCCTTCAGCCCGCCATCGAGCAGGTAGACGCCTTCGCGCTTGCCCATCCAGGCCAGCAACCACCAGGCCCGCGCGGCATACATTCCCGGACCATCGTCATACAGCACAACATCGCTGTCGGCGTTGATGCCCCAAGCCTGAAAGCATTGCAGCAAAGCGGCGGGATCGGGCAGTGGATGACGTCCGGTCTTGCCTTTTATAGCAGGCCCGCTGAGGTCGCGCTTCAGATCGGCAAAAGACGCGCCCTCGATACGCCCCTGGGCGTAACTGCGTTGACCGTAGTCGGAATCTTCGAGCGCGTAACGGCAATCGAGAATCACCAGGCCTGGAGTTTTCTGGCGTTCAGCCAGTTGCTCAGGGTTGATCAGTTGCGCAATGGACATGACACACTCCTGTGGCAGAGAACCGACAAGCTGGCTGCTCGTCGGTCCCGGAATTCACATCAGAACCTCGGGCAGTGACGCGTGAAACGTCTTGCACAGGGCATCGAACGCTTCGCGAGCCTGAGGCGCGACAAAAACAGATTCGAGCATAAGTACCTGATAGACGCCACGTCGAATAGCCGATTGGTTGATCTGCGTGGAGTTTTCCCGATTGGTGCACAGAAAGCGCACCCACGACGTCAGGACGATCCAGGTGTTAAGACTGGTCCACTCGATCTGCGACTCATCCATTTTCAGGATGCCCGCCTTGATGAATCCCCGGTAGATGGTCATCGCCTGCATCAGACAGCGGTACGAAAAACGCCGATAACGCCGCGCCAACTCCTCATCCGAGGTCAGCAGGTGCTCAAGATCACGGTGCAGAAAACGGTAGCGCCACATGGCGTCGATAATCGCCAGGAAGTAATCGCGCTTATCCTCAATGGTCGGCGCACGGTCGGCTGGCAGGGTCAGGAAACTGCCGATCAGCATCTCGTACTCGGAGAACAGTTCGGCGATGATCGCCTGCTTGTTGGGAAAGTGGTAATAGAGATTGCCGGGCGAGATTTCCATGTGCGCAGCGATGTGATTGGTGGTCACGCAACGCTCGCCCTGCTGATTGAACAGTTCCAGACTGGTTTGCACGATTCGTTCACGGGTTTTGGTACGCGGTGCCATGCTGGGCCAGGCCACTCTTTGCTGATCAGGTGATGGCAATCTTAGCGCAGGCTGATACTGCGATGGTGGCAGAATCGCGGCGATAAGGGTGTCACGTCGACGCAGGCACACCCGCCCAGGCCAAGACCGGACAGATCGAAAATCCGGATGACATCCCGCTCGTCAATCAGTGTCCGTCTTACAAAGTTTTTCATCGGCCGACCAGCCGCTGTGACTGCGCTAAATAGCCCCAAAATCAGGGATTTCAACATAAACATGGCCGATAATCGGCGCAATACGACGTTTGATACCTGCCGCGCAGCTTGGCCCATCGGGAAGGCTGCGATACCATCCGAGTCCCACAACGGACTCCGACCAGGACGACGCGATGAACCGAGTGTTGTACCCAGGCACCTTCGACCCGATTACCAAGGGCCATGGAGATTTGGTCGAGCGCGCCTCGCGCCTGTTCGACCAAGTGGTCATTGCGGTTGCCGCCAGCCCGAAGAAAAACCCGCTGTTCCCTCTGGAGCAACGCGTCGAGCTGGCCCGCGAAGTCACCAAGCACTTGCCCAATGTGGAGGTGGTCGGTTTTTCGACCCTGCTGGCGCATTTTGCCAAGGAGCAGAATGCCAACGTCTTTCTGCGCGGACTTCGTGCCGTATCGGACTTCGAATACGAATTTCAGTTGGCCAATATGAATCGCCAGCTGGCACCGGACGTCGAAAGCCTGTTCCTGACGCCCTCGGAGCGCTACTCGTTCATATCCTCGACGTTAGTGCGTGAAATCGCCGCGTTGGGCGGTGATATCACCAAATTCGTTCATCCTGCAGTGGCCCAGGCGCTGACCGAGCGCTTCAAGCGCTAGACTCGCTGCATGTGAAGGTGCATCCCGAAGCCTAATGCGGCACAATTCGCCGCATTGGTTTTAATGTGCCCCGGCGTCGGCTGCGGCAGGAGCAATTCATGTCCCTTATCATCACTGACGATTGCATCAATTGCGACGTCTGCGAACCCGAGTGCCCAAACGAGGCGATTTCACAAGGCGAGGAGATCTACGTGATCAATCCGAACCTGTGCACCGAATGCGTCGGTCACTACGACGAGCCTCAATGTCAGCAGGTTTGCCCGGTCGACTGCATCCCTCTGGATGAGAATCATGTCGAGAGCAAAGAGCAGTTGATGGACAAGTACCGGATCATCACCAGCAGGGCTTGATTACGCCTTCACTGCTGCTTGCCGTACCCGTCGCCCGTGCAACCCAGACAACGCACGAAGGCTGCCTTGCCCGGATCCACCACCAGCGCCTTGCCTGTTGCCCCAAGGTTGCCGCCTGCCGCCGCAAAAGGCGCAGCGATCACGAACAGTCCTGTACCGATAACGGTGGCCGCGATCAACAAGGGTCGGGCAATCAGAAGGTCACCGATCATGGCAAACGCAGGTGGGTTCTGGATGGTGTAGACCGGATCGCCGCTGCCTGTGGTGACATCGGCGGCCACCGCTGGCAGCGCCTGCAGGCCGATGAACAACGCCAGCGCGGCAGCGAGAATACGAAACGGGCTCATGGCTTGATCCTTCAGGCGTCGCAAATAATTAAGGTGCCATCACTATAAACAGGGCTGTGGGTTAAGCAAATGGCCCAGAGCCCCTGTCATCTGTATTTCAGCGCTGACATTTCGGGCAATACACGCTGGCGCGCTGGCCGAGCTTGACTTCACGCAGCGTCGTACCGCACACCTTGCATGGCTGACCGCCACGACCATACGCAAACAATTCCTGCTGGAAATACCCAGGCTTGCCGTCACCGCCGATGAAGTCACGCAGGGTGGTGCCGCCACGTTCTATAGCGTAGGCCAGAATGCGTTTGATCTCGATGGCCAGCTTCAGGTAACGCGCGCGGGACACACTGCCCGCTTCGCGGCGCGGGTCGATGCCGGCGGCGAACAGCGCTTCGGTCGCATAGATATTGCCCACCCCGACCACAACGGCGTTGTCCATGACGAACGGCTTGACCGCGATCGACTTGCCACGCGAGCGCTCGTAAAGACGCTCGCCATCGAAAAGATCGGTCAGCGGCTCCGGCCCCAGGCGGATCAACAGTTCATGGTTGTGCGGATCGAGACTCCAGAGCATCGCGCCAAAACGACGCGGGTCGGTGTAACGCAAGGCCAGCCCGGACTCCAGTTCGATGTCGACGTGCTCATGTTTGAGCGCCGGAAGCCCGGCTTCGACCAGACGCAGATTCCCGGACATACCCAGGTGACTGATCAGGGTGCCCACCTCGGCCTGGATCAGCAGGTACTTGGCGCGTCGATCCACCTGCACGATACGCTGGCCGGACAGGCGAACGTCCAGATCCTCGGGAATGGGCCAGCGCAAGCGGCTGTCGCGCACGATCACGCGGCTGACGCGCTGACCTTCAAGATGCGGCGCAATGCCACGACGGGTGGTTTCGACTTCAGGTAATTCAGGCATGGACAACTCGGTCGTGCAGAAAGGACAGGCCGGGGCGGCGCCGGATCAGCGCGCGCCCAGCTCGCGGATGCTTTCCCTCAGGTATTCAAAGTCATATTCGGACAGGCCCACGTAGTCCAGCACCAGCGCACCGATGCATTCCCACTCGTGATCCTCGTCCTGATTGCCCAGCACCCGATAGGACTGGCAGATATGCTCGGCCATTTTCAGCGGAGCCAGGAGGTTCTTGAGCGTGGCATTGCGACTGGTATCGTCCAGGAAAATCGCCAATGCGTTGTGATGATTGGCAATCGCGTCGGTAACGTGTGCAGGCAGACGCCAGGATTTGGCCGTGTAATAGCCGACGACCGAATGGTTGGTGTCGAAGGCGCTGTTTTCGGTATCGACGATGCGGCAATCGGGCCCCGCGTTGGCGTAGGCCTCTTCCAGCACCGGCATGTAGTTGGGAAAACGCTTGAGCATCAGCGGTATGCCGCAGTCGTGAAACAGGCCCAGGGCATAGGATTCGTCCACCGTCTGCGAGCCAATGCGCTTGGCCAGGGTCAGACTGGTCATCGCGACATCCTGCGCCGTATCCCAGAAACGGTTGAGCGCGACGATGGTTTCATCGGTCATCTCGCCCCTGATCGACTGCGCGTTGATCAGGTTGATCACAGTCCGACTGCCCAGCAGGTTTACCGCCTTGTCGATCGAGGCAATCTTGTTGGACAGGCCGTAGTGTGGAGAGTTGACGATCTTCAACAACGCCCCGGACAACCCGGGATCCTGAGCGATCAATCGTGCAATCGCTCCCAGGTCCGGATCGGGCATGTATTGCTCCATCTGCAGATCCACCATGATTTGCGGCTGCGGAGGCACACTGATGCCCTGCAACGCTTGCTGGATCTGTTCTGGGCTTAGCTCTTCGGACATAGGAATTCACTCACCTTGATGACTGGATTCTGACCCCTTGCGGAGAAACGGTCCATCACCCGAGACGAAGATATTCTCGGAACTTTGCCTTATACGAAGCTTCGGACGTTGTGTTAACGGCGTAAACGGCGGCTTCAAAAAGGCCTGCCAGACGCTACTCTTAAGCCCGACACTGGAGGATCCCATGTCTAAAGCATTGACTGGCAAACGCATAGCAATTCTTGTAACCGACGGTTTCGAACAGGTTGAATTGACCGGTCCGAAAGAAGCGCTGGAGCAAGCAGGTGCCACCGTGGAAATCCTTTCCGCTGAAGAGGGCAAGGTCAAAGGCTGGAATCACGACAAACCTGCCGATGACTTCAAGATCGACGGCACGTTCAAGGCTGCCAACGCCAGTGACTATCATGGCGTGGTACTGCCGGGCGGTGTGCAGAACTCCGACACCATCCGCATAGACAGCGACGCGCAAAAGATCGTCAAGGACATCGAAGCCTCGGGCAAGCCGGTAGCGGTTATCTGCCATGGCAGCTGGCTGTTGATCTCGGCCGGCCTGGTAAAAGGCAAAACCCTGACCAGCTTCAAGACGCTGAAAGATGACCTGGTCAACGCGGGCGCAAAATGGGTCGATCAGGAAGTCGTCACCGACGGCAAACTGATCAGCAGCCGCCAGCCCGATGATATCCCCGCCTTCAACAGCAAACTGATCGAAGCGCTGTCTGCCTGACAGATTCCTTCAGTTAATTGCAGTCATCCCGGCCCAGCGCCGGTATGACGCGCTATAATCCCGCTCTTTTTTCAGGAGCGACGTCATGTCCCTGCCTAGCTTGCGCCTCAAAGCCAACGCCGACCGCCGCTTGCGCGCCGGTCATCTGTGGGTCTACAGCAACGAGATCGATGTAGCCGCCACTCCACTGCATGGTTTTGCAGCCGGTGATCAGGCCATCCTCGAAGCTGCGGGCGGCAAGCCGCTGGGCATCGTCGCCATGAGCCCCAACAACCTGATCTGCGCACGCCTGCTGTCCCGCGACATCAAGCTGCCGCTCGACAAGTCGCTGCTCGTCCATCGCCTCAACGTTGCGCTGTCGCTGCGTGAACGCCTGTTCGACAAGCCTTTCTACCGTTTGACCTACGGCGACTCCGACCTGCTGCCGGGTCTGGTAGTCGACCGTTTTGGTGACATTCTGGTCGTTCAACTGGCCTCGGCCACGATGGAAAACCACAAGGAAGACATCATTGCGGCGCTGGTTCAGGTCATCAAGCCAAGCGGCATTCTGTTCAAGAACGATTCGGCGGCTCGCGATGCGGAAGGCCTGAATCGTTACGTCGAAACCGTTTTCGGTCTGGTGCCGGAATGGGTTGCGCTGGAAGAGAACGGCGTGAAGTTCGAAGCACCGGTCATGGCCGGGCAAAAAACCGGCTGGTTCTATGACCACCGCATGAACCGCGCGCGCATCGCCCCTTATGTCAAAGGCAAGCGTGTGCTGGACCTGTACAGCTACATCGGCGGCTGGGGCATTCAGGCAGCGGCTTTCGGTGCCAGCGACGTCACCTGCGTCGACGCGTCGTCCTTCGCCCTCGATGGCGTGGAGCGCAACGCAGCCCTGAACGGTTTTGCCGAAAAGATGACCTGCATCGAAGGCGATGTTTTCGAAGCGCTCAAGGAACTGAAAGCCGCAGAAGAGCGTTTCGACGTAATCGTCGCCGACCCGCCTGCATTCATCAAACGCAAGAAAGACATGAAAAACGGTGAAGGCGCCTACCGCCGCCTGAACGAGCAAGCCATGCGCCTGCTCAGCAAGGACGGCATTCTGGTCAGCGCGTCGTGCTCGATGCACCTGCCGGAAGACGACCTGCAGAACATCCTCCTGACCAGCGCCCGCCATCTGGACCGCAACATCCAGCTGCTCGAGCGCGGCGGCCAGGGCCCGGACCATCCGGTACACCCGGCCATTGCCGAAACGCGCTACATCAAGAGCATCACCTGCCGGCTGCTGCCCAACAGCTGATACCAAAGCGCCTGAACCCCGTTAACTCTCATGCCAATGCTCTGCGTTGGCATGCCTTTCCAGACGCTCTGCGTCCTCCCGATCAAACCCTGCCCACCACCATTCGCACGCCCAGCAACAGCAGAAAGTGCAGCGGGTAGATCGCATAGGCCCAGCGCCGCATCGGGATCACTGCGAACCCGGGCTTTGCCCGCAGCAGCGCGATGCCCAGTACAGGCGCCAACACGCAGGTGAGTATCGAACCGATGGAAATCGGATCGCCCCAACTCGCACCGGCAAACATCTGCGACCAGGCATTACCCGCCAGACAAAAGACCGCCGGAAATATCGCATACCAAAGCCTTCTTTCCAGCACCAGCACAAAGACCAGCGGCAGCAATACACCGGCAAAGCCAAACATCAGGTATTTCTGGAAGATCGCCGTCAGCAGCAGTGCGACAAGGGCCATCACTCGGGTCGTCGGATTGCGATGCTGCCAGCCCTGAGCGATCACCAGCCCCAGTAGCAGCGTCGGCATTACATTCAGCACTGTGGCGTCAGCCATGAACAGCCGATAGGGGATCTCCGCCAGCCCGGCAAACACCAGCAACCAGCCCAGATAACGCCATTGCACCCGCGGGGCCACGATGGCTGCGCTGCGCCGGGAAAGATTCACAGCGATTGCCAGGCAGAACCAGGGAAAGGCAAAACGCCCCGGCACGTATAGAAAATCGACTGACCAGCCCACATAGCGAAGGTGGTCAAGCACCATACTCAACATCGCCAGCCACTTGAGCAGGTCCAGCGCCTTGTTGCGTCCGGGCAGAAAAGGCGGGTTGGAAAGATCCATAGTGCTCCTGAATGAGGAATTGCGTCATGCAGCCAACACATGACCGAACCTTATATTGTCGCTACAGTGCGCACCATAATCGCCCATAAGGAATCGGCCATGACAGACCAAAGCCAACAGTTCGCCAGCGACAACTATTCCGGTATCTGCCCTGAAGCCTGGGCGGCCATGGAGCAGGCGAACAAGGGCCATCAACGCGCTTATGGTGACGATCAATGGACTGCACGCGCTTCGGATGATTTCCGCCGACTGTTCGAAACCGACTGCGAAGTATTTTTCGCCTTCAACGGCACGGCGGCCAACTCGCTGGCGCTGTCATCGCTGTGCCAGAGTTACCACAGTGTCATCTGTTCGGAAACGGCTCACGTCGAAACCGATGAATGCGGTGCGCCGGAGTTTTTCTCCAACGGCTCCAAACTGCTGACAGCCCGCAGCGCGGGCGGCAAGCTGAACCCGGAATCGATTCGTGAAGTGGCGCTCAAGCGTCAGGACATTCACTACCCCAAGCCGCGCGTCGTGACCCTGACCCAGGCCACCGAGGTAGGTGGCGTCTATCAGCCGGAAGAACTCAAGGCGATCAGCGCGACCTGTAAGGAACTGGGCCTGCATCTGCACATGGACGGCGCGCGTTTCTCCAATGCCTGCGCCTTTCTGGAGGCGTCCCCGGCTGAACTGACTTGGAAGTCGGGCGTTGACGTGTTGTGCTTCGGCGGCACCAAAAACGGTATGGCGGTGGGCGAAGCCATTCTGTTTTTCGACCATGATCTGGCTGAAGACTTCGATTATCGCTGCAAGCAGGCCGGGCAACTGGCGTCGAAAATGCGCTTCCTATCTGCACCGTGGGTCGGCCTGCTGGAAAACGACGCCTGGCTCAAACACGCCCGCCACGCCAACCGCTGTGCGCAACTGCTCGCCGAACTGGTCAAGGACATTCCTGGCGTGGAGCTGATGTTCCCGGTGCAGGCCAATGGCGTGTTCCTGCAACTGTCGGAGCCGGCCATTGCTGCATTGACCGCGCGAGGCTGGCGTTTCTACACCTTCATCGGCAACGGCGGCGCACGTTTCATGTGCTCGTGGGACACCGAAGAAGAGCGCGTGCGTGAACTGGCCGCCGATATCAAGCTGGTGATGCAGGGCTGAAGCGTCTGGCTCAAAGCTTGCAGGTGCAGCTTGGCAATCGTGGGGGGGTAATCTCCCCCTTAACGGCAATCGGCTCAAAAGGCCGCCCGGACTTCACTGACCACCCTCAAGAAGGAGCTTGTCTGCATGTTCGATTTCTCCGCCCGGCTCAAGCAGCATTTCGCTGCCCTGCAGAGTGAAGCGCCATTTTTTTCCGTACGTCACGTGCACCGCACCGGCCAACGCCTGTGCGTGCGCAAGAATGTGGCCGAGCCGCCGTCACTGATCAGCGACGAGGGCGCCATGCTGACCGTGCGCCTGAATGGCGTTGAAGCCTACGCGGCTACCAACGACATCTCCCTCAAGGGTTTGCAGGCTGCCTTGCAGCAGGCCGAAACGCTGGCGCGCCGTCTGGCACCGCATGCGCTGCTGGACCTGAGCGATCAAGCGGTCTCGAGCGCAAAGGCTGACTACCTGTCGCCAAACATGGATCAAGCCTTTCCACCGCTGAGCGATTGCATCGGCCTGCTGATGGCCGAGTCCAGCGCGGTCCCGGCAGACGAACGCCTGGTCAACTGGCAGGCCATACTGGACCTGGAAACCGTCGAGCAAATCTATCTCAACAGCGCGGGCGCGCAATTGCGTCAGGCGCAGCGCTTTGTGTTTCCGGGCATGAGCGTAACGGCCTACGACGGTCGCGACAGCCAGACGCGCACCCTGGGCGGACAAAACTTCGGCCAGCAGGGTGGCATCGAAGTGCTGAGCAGTTGTGGCCTGATCGGGTCTGCCGCCAACGTCGCCGACGAAGCGTTGCAGTTGATCCTCGCCCTCAACACGCCATCAGGCCCACGCGACCTGCTACTGATGCCCGATCAGATGGTCCTGCAGATTCACGAGTCCATCGGCCATCCCCTGGAGCTGGACCGGATTCTCGGTGACGAGCGCAATTACGCAGGCACCAGTTTCGTCAAAACGACTGACTTCGGCACCCTGCAATACGGTTCCAGCCTGCTGAACGTGACCTTCGACCCGGAGATTCCCGAGCAACTGGCCAGCTACGCGCACGATGACGATGGCACGTCAGCCAGCAAGCAGTTCCTGATTCGTGACGGCCTGCTGCAGCGCCCGCTCGGCGGTGCCCTGTCGCAATACCGCAGCGGCCTGGCAGGCGTCGCCAACAGCCGCGCCTCCAGCTGGAACCGTGCCCCCATCGACCGCATGGCCAACCTGAACATCGAACCGGGTGACCAGTCGCTGGACAGTCTGGTCGGTAACATCGAGCACGGCATCCTGATGTCGAGCAATCGCTCCTGGTCCATCGATGACGCACGCAACAAATTCCAGTTCGGCTGCGAGTGGGGCCAGTTGATCGAGAACGGCGAGCTCAAGGGCGTGGTGAAGAACCCCAATTACCGGGCGATCTCCGCGCAATTCTGGAAAAACCTCAGCGCAGTGGGTGATGCCAGCACGTTCAAAGTGCTGGGCACGCCGAACTGCGGCAAGGGCGAACCCAACCAGGTGATCCGTGTAGGCCATGCCTCTCCGGCGTGTGTGTTTGCCAATGTCGATGTGTTTGGAGGAGATGCCTGATGTCGCACCAACAGCAGTTCGAGGCGCTGGTCGCCGTGCTCAAGGCTGCCATCAGCCCAACGGAACACTTCACTCTGGCCTACGACGCCGAGGCGTCTGACTTCATTCGGTTCAACCACGGCCAGGTTCGACAGGCCGGGAGCGTCCAGCAGGTCATTGCAACGTTCAAACTGATTGATGACGGCCGGCATGCCAATCTCGAGCTGACACTGTCCGGCGACGCCGAGACCGACCAGCAGCGCCTTGTCGACGCCCTGCAACAACTGCGCGAAACACTGCCGTCGCTGGCCAAGGATCCCTATCTGTTGCCGAACACCAATGCCTGGCAAAGCAGTAACGTTCAAGATTTGCCGCTGCCGGACAGCGCCCGGGTCGTCGAGCAGATCAGCGAACTGGCAGGCGATCTGGACCTGGTAGGTTTCTATGCGGCAGGCCCGCTTTACCGCGGCTTCGCCAGTTCGTGGGGGGCGCAGGGCTGGCACCAGGCCAACAGCTTCAATTTCGACTGGAGCCTGTTTCACGAAAACGGCCAGGCAGTGAAAGCCAACTACGCGGGTCACGACTGGAGCGACGAAGCCTTCGCGCAGCGTTTTCAGCAAGCCCGCGAACAGCTCGAATTTCTCGGCCGCCCGCTGCATGCGCTCAAGCCCGGACAATACCGCGCGTACCTGGCGCCAGCGGCTCTGGACGAAGTCATCGGCATGCTCACCTGGGGCGGATTTTCCGCGCAGTCGCTGGCCAGTAAACGCAGCCCGTTGCAAAGGCTGTATGACGGCGAGACGCCTTTCAGCCCGTTGGTCAACTTCGACGAAAAAGTCAGCGGTTCGCTTTCACCAGCGTTTTCACGGGAAGGCTACCCGCGCAAGGACCTGAAACTGATCGTCGACGGGCAAGCCCGCGATCGGCTGGTGGATTCGAGCAGCGCTGCCGAATACGACCTGCCTGCCAACGGCGCGGATTATGGCGAAGGCCCAAGCGCGTTGAGCATTGCCGGCGGTTCACTGGAGCTGGATCAGATCCTCGCCAAGCTCGGCACCGGGCTTTACATCAGTAACCTCTGGTACCTGAACTTCTCCGACCGCGCCGCTGCGCGCCTTACCGGAATGACACGCTTCGCGACGTTCTGGGTCGAAGAGGGCAAGATCGTCGCGCCGGTGAGCACCATGCGCTTCGATGACAGCGCCTACAGCCTGCTGGGCAGCGCACTGGAGGACTTGACCAAAGAAAGGGAACTGATTCTCCAATCGAGCACCTACAGTCAGCGCCAGACCGGTTCAATCCAGTTGCCGGGCGCATTGATCAGCCGACTCACCCTCACGCTATAGCAGGAGCCTATGCCGAACTCAGCAGCGCCGATCATGGACGAAAAGACCCTGCGCTGGATGCCCTGGGTCATCGCCATCGCATTCTTCATGCAAAGCCTGGACGGCACGATTCTCAACACCGCCTTGCCGTCCATGGCCCGCTCACTGGCAGAAGACCCGCTGCGCATGCAGTCGGTGGTCATCGCCTACATGCTGACCATTGCGCTGCTGATCCCGGCTTCGGGCTGGATCGCCGACCGGTTCGGGATCAAGCGCATCTTCTTCAGCGCCATCCTGCTGTTCAGTTTCGGATCATTGCTGTGCGCGCTGTCCTGGTCACTGAACGTGCTGGTAGCCGCCCGGGTGATTCAGGGGCTGGGGGGCGCGCTGATGCTGCCTATCGGGCGCCTGATCGTATTGCGCGCCTATCCGCGATCGGAGCTGGTGCGGATCATGGGCTTTATTACCGTGCCGGGCCTTTTGGGTCCGTTGCTGGGCCCGACGCTTGGCGGCTGGATGGTCGAGTACCTGAGCTGGCACTGGATTTTCCTGATCAACATTCCGGTCGGCATCCTCGGTTGCTACGCCGTCAAACACTTCATCCCTGATCTTCCGGGAGGCGGTCGAACGCGGTTTGACGGCGTCGGCTTCATCCTGTTTGGCGCGGCGATGGTATTGATCACCATTGCCCTGGAGGGCCTGGGCGAGTTGCACCTGCCGCACATGCGCGTGGTGCTGTTGCTGTTTGCCGGAATGGGCTGTCTGGCAGCGTATTGGCTGCGTGCCGGGCACATCGAATCGCCATTGTTTGCCCCTTCACTGTTCCGTACCCGGACGTTTGCGGTCGGCATCATGGGCAACCTGTTCGCCCGCCTGGGCAGCGGTGCCCTGCCGTTTCTGGTGCCGTTGCTGCTGCAGGTGGCGCTGGGGTATTCGCCGTCTCAGGCAGGCATGAGCATGTTGCCGCTGGCGGCCGCTGGCATGTTCGCCAAAACCATCGCCCGCTGGCTGATCGAGCGGCTGGGCTACCGCATGATTCTGACCGGCAACACACTGCTGCTGGGTATCCTCCTGGCCAGCCTGGCGTTGGTGGATGTGCAAACCCCATACTGGGTGTTGCTGGTACATCTGGGACTGCTCGGCGCCGTCAACTCCTTGCAATTCACGGCCATGAATACGGTCACCCTGATCGATCTGGACGATGCCAGTGCAGCGAGTGGCAACAGCCTGCTTTCGGTGGTGGCACAGCTGTCGCTGAGTCTTGGCGTGGCAAGCGCAGCAGCCTTGCTCGGGGGGTTCAGCGAAGAAGTTACCACCGGCGAGGTCAGCAGCATGCTGGGGGCATTTCAGCTGACATTCCTGAGTGTCGGGGTGCTGGCCATGTTTGCGGCAGGTATTTTCCTGCAATTGCCGGCAAAGGAGCCCAGGATGGCAAAAGCCTGATTGACAACAGCCCGTAACTGGAGCAAATCTGCAAAGCGAATTCCCCTGGAAAACAGGGGTTTTACCCGAAAAAACAACGAATTTGAGTATCCGACCAGATACATTGAAGAACCTGGACAACCGGCCGACACTTTTATAGCACTAAGCCACTGTGGTCTCTTGTAAGCATGGGCCGCATGATGCAACCTTGCCATACGCGAAAGTGGGGTTTATCCCCGTCGCGACTAGTATTCCGGAAGCGAGTTTGTTCATGAAAAGCCAAACCGATGCTGCCGGTAGATCCGCAGCCGAGGTAGTGACGCAATTGCCAGTGCCTTCGCGCCTGGGCATGCTGCGTTTCGAGCGGCTGAATGAAGCCAATTGGGCGCTATTGTTTCTCGATCCGAATTGCGAAAGGCAGTTCGGGCTGGCAGCTGTTGACCTTTGCGCCTTGATTGGATCCCCTTATGCCAGCCTCATGGAGCCGGAAGCACGTTATCAACTGCACGATGACATCCAGCTGCAACTGGCCTCTTCCCCGAATTACCTGATCCGCTACACCCTTCACAGCCCCAAAGGCCCCCTTGGCCTGCTGGAAATCGGCGAAGCGTACAAACAGCACAACCGGCATCTGTTACGTGGTTACTTTCTGATCGTCGAAGACCTTGTCACGACTGGCGAACCGGTCACGGACTCCGATCTGGAAACCCGCAACCTGCGACTGCAGATTGCCCTGGAACTCAACCAGCGCGCCCAGCGCGACCAGTTTGCCCACCTGGAACGCGTGCGCGCCCAGCAGGACCTGATCCTGCGCCTGACCCGACATCGCTACACCACGGCCAATACCTTGCTCGAAGCGGCAGAGCTGATCACCAAAAGTGCTTGTGATATCTACGATGTCGACCATGTCAGTATCTGGAACCTCAACGACAAACGCCTTGAGCCGATCACCGACTACAGCCGTGAAACCGGCGACTACCAGTCTCGCACGCCGGTGGATATCAGCCCTTACCCCACCTACCTGCAAGCGCTGAATACCAGCCGGGCGATCGACGCCAGCAATATCCAGACTGACCCACGCACCTGCGAAATGGCCAAAAGCCTGAATCCTGGAGAAACCAGAGCGGTTCTCGATGCCAGTATTCGTATCGACGGGCAGGTGATCGGCGTGCTGTGTCTGGAAGAGTCCGGCACGACACGCGAGTGGCAGTCCGACGAGATCGCCTTCGCCGGCGAACTGGCTGACCAGTTTGCGCAGGTCATCAACAACCATAACCGGCGGGCTGCGACCAACGCGCTGCACCTGTTCCAGCGCGCGGTCGAACAAAGCGCCAACGCCTTTCTGCTGGTCAACTGCAATGGCGTGGTCGAGTACGTAAACCCGAGTTTCACAGCGATCACCCAGTACAGCTCGGAGGAAGTCTCCGGGCACAAGTTGTCGGAATTGCCCGCACTGGAAAACCTCAACCAGTTGCTGCTGGAAGCCAACTCCAGCCTGACCAACAGCAACAGCTGGCAGGGCGAGTTCAAAAGCCGGCGCAAGAACCTCGAACCCTACTGGGGCCAGCTGTCGATTTCCAAGGTGTATGGCGACAATCGTGAGCTGACGCACTATATCGGCATCTACGAAGACATCACCCAGAGCAAGCTGGCCCAGCAGCGCATCGAGCGCCTGGCGTACACCGACAACCTCACCAATCTGGGCAACCGTCCGGCCTTTATCCGCAATCTGGACGAACGCTTTGCCCGCGACACCGATACGCCGATGAGCCTGTTGCTGGTCGACATCGATAACTTCAAGCGCATCAACGACAGCCTCGGCCACCAGACCGGTGACAAACTGTTGATCAGCCTGGCGCGGCGCCTGCGCAACACCTTGAGCCCGTCCGATGTATTGGCGCGCTTTGCCAGTAACGAATTTGCCGTACTGATCGACAACACCGATCAGGAAGCCGGACAGGCCACCGCCACACAAGTGCTGGCCACGCTGGACAAGCCGATGTTCGTCGACAATCAGCTGATCAGCGTCACCGGCTCGGTGGGTCTTGCCTGCGCGCCGCTGCACGGTCGTGACCCGCAGACCCTGATGAAAAACGCAGGTCTGGCCCTGCACAAGGCCAAAGCCAACGGCAAACATCAGGTTCAGGTGTTTACCGAAGCATTGAATGCCGAGGCCAGTTACAAGCTGTTCGTGGAAAACAACCTGCGCCGCGCCCTGACCCAGAACGAGCTCGAGGTGTTCTATCAGCCCAAGCTGTGCCTGCTGACGGGTCGTCTGCTGGGCATGGAGGCGCTGTTGCGTTGGAATCATCCTGAAAAAGGCATGATCCGACCGGACCAGTTCATCAGCGTGGCCGAAGAGACCGGTCTGATCATCCCCATCGGCAAATGGGTCGCGCGTCAGTCCTGCCGCATGAGCAAGGACCTGACCGCTGCGGGGTTCGGTAACCTGCAGGTAGCCATCAATGTATCCCCCAAGCAGTTTTCCGACCCGGAGCTGGTGTCATCGATTGCCGCCATCCTCAAAGAAGAAGAGCTTGAC
This sequence comes from Pseudomonas sp. ICMP 10191, assembly GCF_001467335.1. NCBI lineage: Bacteria > Pseudomonadati > Pseudomonadota > Gammaproteobacteria > Pseudomonadales > Pseudomonadaceae > Pseudomonas > Pseudomonas sp. ICMP 10191. The sequence goes on along the minus strand of NZ_LKGW01000024.1, from coordinate 42,064 downwards.
CCCTCCCTGCTGGAACTGGAGCTGACCGAGGGCCTGTTGCTGGAAGCGACAGAAGACACCCGCCAGCAACTGGACTCGCTGAAGAAACTCGGCCTGTCACTGGCCATGGATGACTTCGGCACCGGTTACTCGTCGTTCAGTTACCTGAAGAAATTCCCCATCGATGTGATCAAGATCGATCGCAGCTTCATCCGCGATATTCCGGATGATGAAGACGACATGGAAATCACCTCGGCGGTCATCGCGATGGCTCACAACCTCAAGCTCAAAGTGGTTGCCGAAGGCATTGAAACCGCGGCTCAGCTGGCCTTTCTGCGGCGCCATCGCTGCGATGTCGGCCAGGGCTATCTGTTCGACAGACCTATCCCCGGCGAAGAGCTGATCGAGAAGCTGAAGCGCTATCCTCGTCGCCCATCCGCCTGACAACCTTCCCTGCACCCCGCTCTCTCGGGCACACTGTCCGCCTGTTATTGCACGGCAGCACTTGTTTCTGCGTGTAACGGGACCTATGTATGTGTATTGATCATCCGTCCTGGCCCCGCTGCCGATCTCCACACGAGAGGATATGGTTCATGACTTTGCGCTCGGAAATTCTAGTGAACAAAAACGTACTGCCTACCGCCGAACAAGCACTGCCGGGTCGTGAAACGCCAATGGCGCTTCCGGAAACCCACTTCGTCAACGGCAATCCGCTGTTGGGGCCGTTTTCGAGCAATGTCGAATTCGCCATCTTCGGCATGGGTTGCTTCTGGGGCGCAGAACGTCGTCTGTGGCAACAGGACGGTGTGGTGAGCACTGTCGCCGGCTACGCAGGCGGGTTTACTCCGAACCCGACTTACGAAGAAGTCTGCTCCGGGCTGACCGGCCACACCGAAGTGGTACTGGTGGTCTACGAGCCAGCAAAAATCAGCTACGAAGACCTGCTCAAAGTGTTCTGGGAAGTACACAACCCGACTCAAGGCATGCGTCAGGGCAATGACATCGGCACTCAGTACCGTTCGGTGATCTACTGCACCACTCCCGAGCAGCTCGACGCCGCCAAAGCCAGTGCAGAGACCTTCCAGGCGGAACTGAACAAGGCCGGTCTGGGCAGCATCACCACCGAAATCGAGCAGGCACCGACGGTTTACTTTGCCGAAGCCTACCACCAGCAATACCTGGCCAAGAACCCACAGGGCTACTGCGGGCTGGGCGGCACGGGTGTGTGCATGCCGGCTTGAGACACGCCCCTGCCGGGGCGTCAGGAAACGGGCTTCTGCCCGGAGGGCGTAGGAGCGGACTTGTCCGCGATGGGCTGTGAAGCGGCCCCAAAACCGGCCACCTCGGCTGTATCTGGCGCACCGAGGCAAGCGGTTTTGCTGCCGGTTCCCGGCAGATCGCGAACCAGCGAAGCGTTGCACGGTACGCACCTACATGCCCTACACAGTCTTCTGGGCTTGCCAGGATCTGTGTACAACGCTGAGTGCTCCGCATGGGCACGCAGTGATGGATGCAGGCAAGCCTACTCCGCAATTAACCAGTCCATCTTCCAGCCGCCCTGGGTCTGGCCCAGTTTCTGGGCGAGGTACGGCATCAGCTCGCGCAATTCTTCTTCCAGACCCCAAGGCGGGTTGGCGATGGCCAGGCCTGAACCGTTGAGGCTGGCCGGTGTGTCCAGCGGATGGACGAACAGTTCAACGCGCAACAGTTTGGGCGCGCCGGTTTCTGCCAGGTCCTGATAGAAGCGGCGCAGCAGGCGGGTATCCTTGATCGGGTACCAGATTGCCGCCACTGTCTGACGCATGCGCCCGATGGCTTCCTTGAGCGCAACCGCGCAACGCTTCATTTCATCGAGTTGCTCGAATGGCGGGTCGATGAGCATCACGGCACGCTTTTCCGCCACGGGCAGCAAGGCGCGCGGGACATGCCAGCCTTCCCCAAGATGCACCGCCACACGGCGGTCGCCTTTCATGTTCTCCTTGAGCAGACGCCCGTCTTCGGGGTGCTTCTCGTTGAGCAGCACACGCTCGCGCTCGCGGGTCAGGCGGCGGGCCAGCTCCGGCGAACCGGGGTAGTAGCGCAGCTCGCCATCCGGGTTCATGTCGTGCAGCACTTGCAGATAGTCGGACGCCAGCGCAGGCAGGTCCGTGGCGTTCCACAGACGGCCGATACCCTCCAGCCATTCTCCGGTGCGCGTGGCCTGATCGCCTTTGAGGTCGTACAGGCCGAGCCCGGCGTGGGTGTCGAGATAGGCGAACGGCTGCTCCTTGCGCGCCATCAGGGCGATCAGGCGAGTCAGGGTCAGGTGTTTGAAGACGTCGGCGTGGTTGCCGGCATGGTAGGCGTGACGGTAATTCATGGCAGCTCCTGGCAAGCTGCGCAGTTTAGCAAACCTGAGCAATGAACAAGAATTTGTAACGAATTTGCGGGACTGGTCTCTTTCACTTGAAGGAAATTTCCGAGAAACTCCCGGCCCCTTGTGCCTGCCTGTTTCGATCTCTACTCTGCGCCCGTCGCTGCATATTCAGCGGTGAGGATTAGTAGCCCTCGATGTGATTAGGCGCAATGCGCCACCTTGTGCAAGGCGCTTGTTTACGGCCTGCATCTTTATGGTGGCCGTGCGTGGGGCGTCTTCGGATGCACCGGTTCCTAATCACCGGGCTACTACCTGCGTGCGGCCGCCACCTTCGATTAGTAGCCGAAGTGACGACCTTCCAGTTATTGATTAGGAGTCTCACATGCTGAAAATCGTCCCCGATCCGCCCCTCTTCACCGTCAGCGCCAACGTCAGCCAGGAAGACGCCCTGATGCATGCCAGCGACCTGCTGCGCTGCGCCGCCACCAGCGCCTGTGAATTCAGCGACAGCATGACCGGCACCCAGCGCGACATGACGCTTTCGATCATGCACCTGGTGGAAATGGCCAAGGTCATGGTCGACAGAACCATAGACAACCTGCAAACCGAATGACCGCATGAACTGAAAACGACACACTTGTAGCCAATCCTGCCACGCACGACAGGCAGGGGTTGCCCGCAGGCGGTTGTCCTTCCAGAATCGGAACAAGCCCGATCAAAGGAACAGACGTCATGATGCACGCGGATTTGATTGACCAGGAAGACCTGCTCGGCCAGCTCAGAGCCCTGGGCTTCGAAGCCCCCGGCGGCGCAACCGCTGAACAAGCCTGCGCAAACGCCGTCTGCGGCCTCAACGCCGAACGCGCGACCGCCTTGCGACGTCTGGTAGAACAACTTCTGACCGGCAGCGCCACCCTCCTCCCCGCCGTGCGCCAGGCCATCGACCAGCAACTGCTGCCCGCGCTGGCGGCTTATAAGCAGAGTCACAGTGGATCTTAGCCGGTAGGCGCCCTCAAGAACGTCTATCGTACCCATGCTCCGCGTGGGTATGCCGTTCGTGACCCTTTGCGCCACACAGTTTCAGGCGTGCTCAGTACTCAATCCGCACATCGCCCTTCGGCACGCTGCAGCAGGACAGAATGTACCCCTCTGCAACATCTTCGTCGGTAATGCCGCCGTTGTGCTCCATCTCGACTTCACCGCTCAGTTTCATGACCTTGCAGGTTCCGCAGATGCCCATGCCGCAGGCTTTGGGGATCATCAGGCCGAGTTTGGCGGCGGCGGCATGCACGGTTTCGCCCGGCCCGACGCGGATGCTCTTGCCGGTGTCGGTGAACTCCACCTGATGCAGGTCGGCGATGTCGATGTCGGGCGCGTCGGCGGCGATTTCGGCCTGCTCGACGGCATCTGCCCTGGCCTCGGGCGGCGTCGCACCGAACGACTCTTCATGGTATTGCGCCATGTTGAAGCCGTTCTCCTGCAACAGACGCTTGACCGCTGTCATGTACGGCGTCGGTCCGCAACAGAACACCTCACGGTCCATGAAGTCCGGGGCCATCAGCTCGAGCATTTTCTGGTTCAGGTAGCCGCGATAACCGGCCCACGGCTCGCCCAGACCATGCTTTTCACAGACCAGGTGCAGGCTGAAATTGTCGATCCGCGAGGCCATGTGCTCCAGCTCGCGGTGGTAGATGATGTCTTTCGGTGAACGCGCGCTGTGCACGAAGACCATGTCGACGTTGGCGTTGGTGTCGTAGAACCAGCGCGCCATGGACATCACCGGCGTGATGCCGACCCCGCCGCTGAGGTAGAGAATCTTCGGGTTCGGGAAGTCGATCGCGTTGAACAGCCCGACCGGCCCGTGTACCGCCAGCTCCTGTCCTTCAATCAGCGTGTCATGCAGGTAATTGGAAACCTTGCCGCCCGGCACGCGTTTGACGGTGATCGAAAAACTGTAAGGCACCGATGGCGAGCTGGAGATGGTGTAAGAGCGCATGATCGGCAGGCCGTCGATCTCCAGCTCCAGGGTCACGAACTGGCCCGGCTTGAAGAAGAACATGATCGGCTGGTCGGCCATGAAGCAGAACGTGCGCACGTCCCAGGTTTCCTGGATGACTTTGACGACACGTACCAGGTGACGCCCGTTGGCCCATGTCTGGGTCGTGACCGGGCTCAGGAAACTTTGGGACATACTCGATCTCCACGGCCGACTGTCGGCCTCTCATGCTGCGGATTCTGCGTAACGCGCGAGACGGCCATTTACCTATCAACGACATTCACGTACTTACCGCGACCAGCCCCGTGCAACAAGGCCTGTCGCGTCGGGAACGGATGCGGCCATGTCGCCCATGGATAAGGTTCGCTGCGCGCCCGGCTCCACACTCGCCACCAAGGGTCATAAGCATGGTCGACTGATCTATCGTCATGCGTGAAACGCGATCACACCCGTATCAGCCACATTCGCAGGCCGCCCATGCCGCGGTCATGAGGGATTTAATCGATGGACGTCACCGCAACCTTGAGCCTGGGCGATCCGCTGGAACCTGCACGCAAGGCCACTGCCGAGATGCTGCAGAATCGCGAGCGCACGTACTCGCTGCCGCAGCCTTTCTACAGTGATGAGCGACTGTTTGAAATCGACATGCAGGAAATCTTTCACAAGGAGTGGCTGATTGCCGGGATGACGTGCGAAATCCCAACCAAGGGCAATTACCTGACGCTGCAGATCGGCAAGAACCCGATCCTGGTCGTGCGCGGCCCGGACGGTGTCGTCAACGCATTCCACAACGTATGCCGCCATCGCGGCTCGCGCCTGTGCACTGCCGAGAAAGGCAAAGTCGCCAAACTGGTTTGCCATTATCACCAGTGGACCTATGAGCTGGACGGTCGTCTGCTGTATGCGGGCACTGAAATGGGCGACGACTTCGACATGAAGCAGTTCGGCCTCAAGCCGGTGCACGTCAAGACCGCAGGTGGCTACATTTTCATCAGCCTCGCGGAAAACCCGCCTGCCATTGACGAGTTCCTGTCGACGCTGCGGCATTACATGGAACCGTATGACATGGAGAATACCAAGGTGGCCGTGCAAACCACCTTGATGGAAAAGGCCAACTGGAAGCTGGTGCTGGAAAACAACCGCGAGTGCTATCACTGCGGCGGCTCGCACCCTGAATTGCTCAAGACGTTGCTGGAATGGGACGACGTCACCGACCCGCGTGCCGATCAGGCCTTCAAGGATCATGTGGCCGCGTCTGCTGCTGCGTGGGACGCCGAGAAAATCCCGTACGCCCACGCCAGTTTCGGCCTGCGTAACCGTATCGTGCGCATGCCGCTGCTCAAAGGCACCGTGTCGATGACCATGGACGGCAAGGTCGGCTGCAAGAAACTGATGGGCCGCATCCAGAACCCTGACCTGGGCTCGATGCGTATTCTGCATTTGCCGCATTCCTGGAACCACTGCATGGGCGATCACATCATCGTCTTCACGGTGTGGCCGATCAGCGCGCAGGAAACCATGGTGACGACCAAGTGGATTGTCCACAAGGATGCGGTCGAAGGCGTGGATTACGACGTCGAGCGTATGCGCCAGGTCTGGGACGCCACCAATGATCAGGACCGTCGTCTTGCCGAAGAAAACCAGCGCGGCATCAACTCCAGCGCCTATCAACCCGGCCCTTATTCGAAAACCTATGAGTTCGGCGTGGTCAACTTCGTCGACTGGTACAGCTCGCGCATGCTGGAAAACCTTGGCGCAGAACCTGCGCCTTATTTGAAGGGTGTGGCGGTGAATCACGAATAGAGATTGCCCCCGCCAACGCGACCCATCAAGTCAGACTCACTTCATTCACGAAGTGAGTCTGAACTGACCACGCCGACACAAAAACCCTCGCGCCGATACCGTCATTTCTGACAGTTACCCAAAAAAATCTTTCGTGATCAACTCCCGTTGCAGTCAATCCAACGGACGGAGACACGGACCATGCTCAGCCCAAAAAACATTAATCAATATAAAAATAAAACAGTCGATGCAGCCTCGGCCATGCCGGACATAAGAGGCAAAAAGATTCTCATGGGGTTCTGGCATAACTGGCCTTCCGAACCCGGTCAAGGTTACCAGCAAGGCCTGTTCAAAGAGATGGCGCTGACCGACATACCCGAGGCGTATAACGTCGTGGCCGTGGCCTTCATGAAAGGTGCCGGCATTCCTACATTCAAGCCTTATAACCTGAGCGATGCTGCGTTTCGCGCCCAAGTGGCAGCACTGAATGCACAAGGACGTGCGGTGCTGATTTCTCTTGGCGGGGCTGACGCGCATATTGAGCTATATACCGGTCAGGAAGATGCACTGGCCTATGAAATTATTCGTCTGGTTGAAACCTATGGCTTTGACGGCCTGGATATCGACCTTGAACAAGCTGCTATTACCTTTGCCGATAACCGGACCGTATTACCCGCTGCGTTGAGGATGGTGCGCGAACATTACGAGACAGAAGGAAAGCACTTCATTATCAGTATGGCCCCCGAGTTCCCCTACCTGAGGGCCAGCAAAAAACTGCCGATATTGAAAGAGATCACGACGTATTTTCCTTTCCTGAAAGAATTTGTAACCTTTCTCGACTCCCTGAGATCCGGCGGTGCCTACCTTGCTTACATCAATGCGCTGGAAGACATCTATGACTTTATCGCGCCTCAGTATTACAACCAGGGCGGCGATGGCATATGGGTCGATGAGCTGAACCTGTGGGTCACTCAAAACAACGACGCCCATAAGAAAGAGTTTCTTTACTACCTGACCGACAGCTTGATCCACGGTACGCGTGGCTTCACTAAAATTCCGGCAGACAGGCTGGCCATTGGTCTACCGACCAACAATGACGCGGCCGCCACCGGTTACGTGGTTGATCCGCAGGACGTCAAGGATGCACTGCAAGAGCTGGAAGACGCCGGCAATTCGATCCGCGGGCTGATGACCTGGTCGGTCAACTGGGATGCCGGGAAAGACAAGGGTGGCAAGGAATACAGCTGGGAGTTCGTGAACCGCTACGGTTATCTCACCAGTGGTGAAACGCCCGTACCGGACAAGCCTTCAGTGCCCACTGACCTCAGATCAACCGAGCAAACCCCAACGTCGGTGAAACTGGCCTGGTCGCTTTCGGAAGGCACGAACCCGGTTCTGAAATATGAAGTGCTCCGTAACGGCACTCTCTTCTTTACGGTGAGCCGTCCTGACTTTGAAGATAACGGCCTTCAGCCCGGCACCACTTACAGCTACCAGGTACGTGCCATTGATGTCATGGACAACACCTCGGCATTCTCCACAGCGATCAGCGTGAGTACCCAGGCAGGGAGCGGCGGTGGTGCGAAACCGACAACACCGGTCTTGAGCCTGTCAGGCGTCACCGATAAAAGTGTGTCGCTGACATGGACAGCGTCTACCAGCGATAGCCCAATCAACAGGTATCAAATTGACCGGGACGGCTGGCCTACTACAGGGCTCAGCGGTGAAACGTATGCGTTTACCGATGAAGAACTCACCCCGGGCCGTACGTATAAATACCGCGTTGTGGCAAGAGACGAAGAACTTCAATGGTCAGAGGTCAGCAACCTGATAGAAATCACAACCGATTCGGAACCCCATAAACCTTCATTGCCTGTCGATTTCAGGTCAACCGGGCGGACCACCACATCGATAACGCTGGACTGGAGTGTTTCGACGGATGCCAGCGGTCCGTTTCACTATGAGCTGTTCCGCAAGGGTGTTTCGATAGGCGAGGGCAAAGCTCCTCCCTTCACCGACGAAGGCCTTCTGCAAAGCCGCCTTTATGATTATCACATCATCGCGACCGACAGTATGGGTAACAGCTCAGGACCCTCTGAAAAACTTCTGGCCACTACAGACTCCGAGGCATCCAATGATCGACCTGCGCCACCGGGCAACTTGCGTCAGACAGGTGAGACCACCACCAGTGTTTCACTGGCATGGGATGCACCTGCCGGGGGTACTGCCGTTGACGTCTACCGTGTCTACAGTTTCGACGCGCCTGCTGTGACCGTCGATTCAACCGTACTGACCTATACCGTCAGAGGCCTGATCCCAGGCAAGACCTATCAGTATCTGGTCGGTGCACGCGATAAAGATCTAGAACTGTCTGGGCCCAGCAACGTTGTGCAGGCCTCGACCAGCGACGCATTGCCTGAATGGGACGATGATACTGACTACGTGAAGGGGAATAAGGTGATGCATGCGGGTGCCTCTTACATCTGCATCAATTCTCACCATTCACAACCAGACTGGGCGCCGGGCACCGTGCCGACGTTATGGGCACCCTGGACCGAGCAAGCAGGCGGCAGAGGTTTCCGCGACTGGCCCAAAGAATGGCAGTGAGCCTCATGCGTACCGGCTCTGGCTCGTAAACAGACGGTGACGATGTCATAACTGAACGACTTATCCACAGCGCCCAAAAAGCGTTTATGGATAAGTCGTTTTTTCATGGGCCTTGAAATAGTCAGGACAACAACGACTTACCATGGAACACCTAAGTCACAGAGTCTGTATGTTTTTTAACCAAATCTCTGTAGAGCTTCATTTCATTGGGCTACAGACGAGCACGAACACCTTATCCACAGAAACGCCAACAGACTTTGGGTACAACTTCGTCCCAATCACACGGCCTGCTGTGGACAACGTATAAAATGGCTGAAAAACCACCCGAATGAACCAACGCTGCACGCAAAACCCTGCTTTGATCATTTTTCATACAAAACCTCCAAAGCCTTTATTTACAAGGCCTGCAGGCAATCACAAACAACTTGTCCACAGGCACGCGCACAGAGATTGTGGGCAAACCCATTGGCTGGCAGATGGCAGTGCGCATTTATCCACAAAAAAATGCAATGAAAATAAAGAGTTAGATTGATCGTTTTTTGAACACCACTCCAAAAGCCACGTTCTACAAGCCGTTCAGACGTTCACGAACACATTATCCACAGGCACACGCACAGGGATTGTGCGTAAGTCTTCCCGAAAAGAATATTGGTCAAGGCCGTACAGGCGTGACGTTCAAACGAGCCATTTTGCTACCCATCACGATTTCGAGTTTCAACCGCCGTTACGAAAACGCGGATGTCAAAGTCGAGGTCAGCAATGGCGGTGATCTGAAAGGGAGTATTTCGTATGCCTACTTCCGGCCTCTCTCCGAGCAGAAGGCAAACCGCCCCTCAAAGACGGCAGCACAAGACTTTAGCCTTACTTTACGACGCCCTCATCGATCAAAAGCTTCAGAATCGCGGCTGCGCCCTCTTCAGGGCGCATCCCCTTNCCGCCACTGGCCTTGGCAGTGGCGGCTTTCATGCGATCAGCGCCGCTCTTGGCTTTGATGACCTTCAAGCGTTTGGGACGCGGTTTGGCTGGCTGCAGCGCTTGGTCGGTCAATAACTCATCGACAACGACCTGAACCAGTTCGGTGTCCAGCGTGCCACGCTGTGCAGGCCCGAACGCGCTCTGGCGGGGTTTGGGAGCGGCGTTATCCACAGTGGCCAGAAACGGCAAACGAACCTTCAGCCGGCGACGCTGGCCGCGAGGCAGAGCCTGCAACACCAGTGCGGTGCCGTTGTTCAACGACTCGACTTCAGCCAGACCGGTCACCAGTGGCCAGCCCAGCCTTTCAGCCAACAGAAAGGGCAGCATCCCCGACCCTTCACCGGTTTCAGCCTGACTGCCGGCCAACACCACCTGCGCGGCAGAATCCCGGAGGTAGTCAGTCAACGCAATCAGCGCATCGGCGCCTTCGGGTTGCTCCAGCACATGCAGCTCGTTGAGCCCCATGCCAAGGTAAGCGCGCAGCGCCGGTTCTTCGGCATTGCCCGCGTGCAGTACCTGCAAGTTATCCCCAGCCAGCTGCAAACCAAGCTCGACGGCCCGCGCATCCTGTTCGGCGCGGCGCGCACGACCTGATGTCGGGTGCGCCCCGATGGACACCAGACTGATGATCTGTACCGCATGCTTATCCACAGACACTTCAGGCTGCATCACGCTTACCTCCGCTGCGCCAGGCTTCGACTGCGGCGATCAGCGCCTTAAGTACTTCGGCGCTCTCGCCGATGACCGATAGATCTGCACGCTTGACCATGTCGCACCCCGCATCCAGATTGATCGCAATGACCTTGTCACAGGCGCCGATGCCCTGCAGATGCTGGATGGCCCCGGAAATACCGACGGCGACATACACCCTTGCGGTCACCCAGGTGCCACTCGCGCCCACCTGCCGCTCGCGGCCCATGAAACCATCGTCCACTGCGACCCGCGACGCCCCTTCGGTGGCCCCGAGTGCCGAAGCGGCCTGATGAAACAGATCCCAGTCTTTGACACCATTGCCGCCAGACAGAATGAATTCGGCTTCAGCCATGGGGATAACTCCGGGATCGACGGCAACCGCTCCCAGGTCCTCTATACGCGGCAGGCTGCGCGCCACGCCTGTGGACAACTCGACCGGCACTACCTCGTGACGGGTATCGCTGACCGGTTCAGCGCACTCTACAGCGGCCAGAATCAGACGGGGCAGAGGCCGAACCAGGTCTTCGCGACCGGCACCTGCGCGACTTATGCACAGCTGGTCCTTGACCTGCCAGACCCGCGTTGCAGGTCGCTCGCCGATGCTGGCGGCAAAACGTCTTCCCAGTTCGCCACCGCCGGTTCGGCTATCCGGCAGCAGCCAGTGGCGCGGGTTGAACTGGTTATCCACAGCTCGCAAACCCTGCACGCGCTGTTCCGATGAATAACCGTCGAATCCGGCACCATCGATAACTAATAACCGATCCACGCCAGCAACGTCGAAAGCAGTTTCCTTGTGTTCGCCGAACACCACCGCCAGCACGGCACCGTCGGCCCCCGCCAGCTGACGCGCCAGCCCCAGCAAGTCGCGGTCGTGGCTGCTCAGGCGGCCGCCGACCATATCGGGCACCACCGTGATATGGAACGCTGGCTCGACGATGGTATGCAGCGGCAACTGCACGTCGGCAGCGGCCGAACGCTTAACCGTACCGCCCTGCTGAGCGCCGCTGCGGTCGATACGCTTGATGCCGTTGGGGCCGATAAAACCCTGGCCATGCACGTTCTTGCGCATCAGGCCGTTCGGCCCCATCCAGCGGCTCTGCGCCGGCTGCATGGCCGCATGCAGTGGGTGCAGTCGATTGCGGGCAATCCACTCGGCGCGTGGATCACGGCGGATAATGTCACTCATCAGAGCACCTCCGCGGGTTCACGTTTGGCAGGCGCTGGCGTGTTGGGGATAACTTCCTCAATCAGCGCATCGGCGACCAGTTCGGCAATGTCCTTGATCAGTGGTCGCGGCTCGACAACGCCTTCGAGCATGGCTGTGCACTGTGGACAACCTACCGCAACCAGCTCGGCAGCCGTCTCACGAATGTCGTCCATGCGCATGTCAGGAATCCGCTGTCTGCCGGGAATGTCAGTGATGGGCGCGCCACCGCCGCCACCGCAGCAGCGGGAGCGAAAGCCCGAGCGCTGCATTTCCCTGATCTCGATCCCCAGCGCGCGCAGCACTTCACGCGGCGCCTCGTATTCGCCGTTGTAACGGCCCAGGTAACACGGATCGTGATAAGTCACGCTGGCGCCTTTGTGCTGGCCCAGCGTCAGGGCGCCGCTGCGCACCAGCTCGGCCATGAAGGTGCTGTGATGCTGCACCTGATAGTCACCGCCAAAAGCGCCATATTCGTTTTTCAGCACATGAAAGCTGTGCGGGTCGCAGGTCACGATACGTTTGAAATCGTAACGGGACAGGGTCTGAATGTTGCGTCGGGCGAGCATCTGGAAGGTCGCTTCATCACCCAACCGCCTGGCCACATCACCGCTGTCGCGTTCTTCGAGGCCCAGCACGGCGAAATCCACCCCGGCCGCCTTGAGGACTTTGACGAACGCGCGCAGGGTGCGTTGATTACGCATGTCGAACGCGCCATCACCGACCCAGAACAGCACATCCACGGTTTTTTTCTCGCTGAGCAATGTCAGGTTCAGATCGGCCGCCCAGTTCATTCGCCCGCCCGGTGCAAACCCGCCGGGGTTGTCGGTGGCGATCAGGTTGTCCAGCACCTCGGCGCCCTTGTTCGGCGTAGCGCCCTTTTCAAGGGTCAGGTGGCGGCGCATGTCGACGATGGCATCGACGTGCTCGATCATCATCGGGCACTCTTCGACACAGGCTCGGCACGTGGTGCAGGACCACAGCGTTTCGGCGTCCACCAGCCCGTTGACGATGGGCTGATGCGGATTACCACCATGCTCGCCCAGTGGCTTGCCTTTGCCATCCAGCGATGGATAGGGACTGCCGGCAAATTTTGCGTCGGTGCCCCCGGCAAGACCGACCACCATGTCCTGAATCAGCTTTTTAGGGTTGAGTGGCTGGCCTGCGGCAAACGCCGGGCAGGCCGCTTCGCACTTGCCGCACTGCACGCAGGCGTCGAAGCCCAGCAGTTGGTTCCAAGTGAAGTCCTGAGGTTTCTCCACGCCCAGCGGTGCGGTTCGATCGTTCAGGTCCAAAGGTTTCAGGCCCGTGGAACGTCCACCACCAAAACGCTCGGCACGCCGGTGCCAGGCCAGGTGCAGCGCCCCGGCGAAGGCGTGCTTCATCGGCCCGCCCCAGGTCATGCCGAAAAACAGTTCGCTTACGCCCCACAGCACGCCCAGCCCGAGAACAGCGACCAGCACCCATCCGCCGAAGTGCTCGGGAAGAATGCCCGCCACTGGCAACGTGACCAGAAAGAAGCTTGCGGAAAACGCCATGAGGCTTTTCGGCAGGCGCATCCACGGGCCTTTCGACAGACGCGCAGGCGGGTTGAGACGACGACGATAGACAAACACCGCACCGACGAACATCACCGCCGTCATCAACAGCAGTGCGTAACCAAGCACGCGGTTATGCACACCGAAACCGTGCACCAGAATCGCCAGCACAATCGAGGCCACCGCTCCGCCCGCTGTGGCCACGTGGGTGTTGGCGATGTATTTGTCACGCGCGACCACGTGATGCAGATCGACCATGTACCGCTTGGGCATGGCCAGCAGACCACCCAGCCAATCGACTTTCGAGGACCGACCATTGCGCCACAGGGTTGCCCGCCGCCAGGCGCCCAGCGCCGCAAGGGCCAGGGCGCTGAACAGCAGGATCGGAAGAAGGGTGTCTAGCATCTGAAGCTCCAGGTACCAAGCGGTCTTGCAGTCCGGGTGACGCTTCGTTGATTCGCAAAAACCGTGGATCAGACAACCCGCATGTCGGCTGATCTATCGCATTCGCGAACCCGTTCGCTCCCACGGCCTGCGGCCGGAATCAAAGACAGGCGAGCCTTAAAAGTCCTTGCACAGCCGCAAGCCGTCATAGATCGCCGCGTGGGTATTACGCTGCGCCACGCAATCGCCGATACGAAACAGCAGATAACCGTCACCCGGCTGGCTCAACGATGGCTGTGGCTGAATGGCGAACAGCGCATCGATATCGATCTGGCCCTTGTTGCGCGAGCCTTCCTTGAGCGCGTAGTAGATCGCTTCGTCGGGACGCACGCCGTTTTCCACCACCACCTGATCGACGACCCGCTCTTCCTTGGCGCCGGTGTATTCGTTTTCCAGCACCGCCACCAGCTTGTCGCCCTCGCGATAGACCTTTTCCAGCATCATGTCGCCGGTCATGATCACTTCCTTGGGGTACATGCTGCGGTAGTAGGTCGGGAACGAGGTTCCGCCAATCGCCACGCCCGGCTTGATGTCATCGGTGACGATTTCGACCTGGCAGCCCTTGTCGGCCAGAAAATCGGCCACCGACATGCCGGTGAACTCGCAGATGGTGTCGTAGACCAGCACGTTCTTGCCGGGCGCCACCTTGCCGTCCAGCACATCCCAACTGCTGACCACCAGGCCTTCAGACGCCCCCCAGTGTTCGTTCTGCTCAAGAAACGGGTGACCGCCGACCGCCAGCACCACGATGTCGGGCCGCAGATCGAGAATGGTTGCCGCATCTGCTGCGGTGCCCAGACGCAGGTCGACTTTCAGGCGCGCCAGCTCAAGCTGGAACCAGCGCGTGATGCCAGCAATCTGGTCGCGCTGCGGTGCCTTCGATGCGGTGGTGATCTGCCCGCCGATGAAGTCCTTTTTCTCGAACAGGGTCACGTCATGTCCGCGTTCGGCGGAGACCCGTGCGGCTTCCATCCCTGCAGGACCGGCACCGACCACCACGACCTTGCGCCTGGGTCCGGCGGATTTCTCGATGATGTGCGGCACGCCCATGTATTCGCGGGACGTGGCGGCGTTCTGGATGCACAGCACATCCAGCCCTTGATACTGGCGATCGATGCAGTAGTTGGCACCGACGCACTGCTTGATCTGGTCGATCTGGCCCATCTTGATCTTGGCGATCAGGTGCGGGTCGGCAATGTGCGCGCGGGTCATGCCGACCATATCGACATAGCCACCTTCCAGAATTCGCGTTGCCTGGTTCGGGTCCTTGATGTTCTGCGCGTGCAGCACCGGGGCCTTGACCACTTCCTTGATCCCGGCCGCCAGGTGCAGGAACGGCTCCGGTGGGTAACTCATGTTCGGAATAACGTTGGCCAGGGTGTTGTGGGTGTCACATCCCGAGCCCACCACGCCGATGAAATCGATCATGCCGGTGTCGTCGTAATACTTGGCGATCTGCTTCATGTCCTCGTGGCTTAGGCCATCGGGATGAAACTCGTCGCCACAGATGCGCAACCCTACGCAGAAGTCGGGGCCGACTTCCTTGCGCACCGCCTTGATCACTTCCAGGCCGAAGCGCATGCGGTTCTCGAAACTGCCACCCCATTCATCGGTGCGCTTGTTGACCCGCGGGCTCCAGAACTGGTCGATCATGTGCTGATGCACCGCCGACAACTCGACGCCATCCAGACCACCGGCCTTGGCACGCGCCGCAGCACTGGCGTAGTTGCCGATCACCCGCCAGATTTCCTCGGGCTCGATGGTTTTGCAGGTTGCCCGATGCACCGGCTCGCGAATGCCCGACGGCGACATCAGGGTCGGCCAGTGATCGCCATCCCAGCGCGAGCGACGGCCCATGTGGGTAATCTGGATCATGATCTTGGCGCCATGCTTGTGCATGGCGTCGGCAAGGTTCTGGAAGTGCGGGATGATTCTGTCGGTTGCCAGGTTGACCGATTTCCACCAGCCTTGCGGGCTGTCGATGGCCACGCTTGAAGAGCCGCCACAAATGGCCAGGCCGATGCCGCCCTTGGCTTTTTCCTCGTAGTACTTCACGTAACGATCCGTGGTCATGCCGCCATCGGTGGCGTAGACCTCGGCGTGCGCAGTGCTCAGCACGCGATTGCGGATGGTGAGCTTGCCGATCTGGATCGGCTGGAACATCGCTTCGAAAGCCATAACCCGATCCTCGATTTACAGCGGCTTGACGACAAATAGACCGTCGTCATGACCGTCTTCGGAACCACCGTAAACCTGCTCGGCAACCGTACGCACAGCGCTGCCACTGGCAGCGAGGATCTGATCCATGGCCCCGGCGAACCAGCCGGTGAACATGTAATCGACCTTGCGCCCGACCTTGCCGTAGACGTACACGAAACAGGAGTGCTCCAGCTTCACACTGGCAGTGCCTTTCTCGACGTCGATGTCCTGGATCTTGAACAGACCCCAGCCACGCTGCGACAGACGCTTCATGTAGTGCTCGAACACCGCAACGCCTTCCAGGCCGTGGCATTCGGCTTCCTTTTCGCACCAGTGCCAGGCGGATTTGTAACCCGCCTTGTAGAGGATGTCGGCGTAGGCATCGGCGCCCAGCACTTCTTCGATGCCCATGTGGTTGTTGACGAAAAAGTGCCGGGGCACGTACAGCATCGGCAACGCATCGGAGGTCCAGACGCCGGTTTCGCTGTCGACTTCGATGGGCAGTTGCGGGGCGATTTTAGCCATGGCGGTCAAACTCCAGATGATTCGGGCTACACCCACCGCTCGAAGGGCCGTGGGGGTTCAATTCGATAAGGTATGGCGGGCGGGTTACTCGCCCCAGACGTCGGCCAGAACGTTGACCCAGTTCTCGCCCATGATCTTGCGCACCACGCGTTCGGAGTGACCGCGCTTGAGCAGCGTTTCAGTCAGATTGGGAAACTCGCCAACGGTGCGGATGCCCAGCGGGTTGATGATCTTGCCGAAGTTGGTCAGGCGGCGGGCGTAGCCCTTGTCGTGGGTCAGGTACTCGAAAAACTCCTGGCCGTGACCCTGAGTGAAGTCAGTGCCAATGCCGATGGCGTCTTCGCCGACGATGTTCATGACGTATTCGATGGCTTCGGCGTAATCGTCAATGGTCGACTCGATGCCCTTGGCCAGGAACGGCGCGAACATGGTCACGCCGACAAAACCGCCATGATCGGCGATGAACTTCAGTTCGGCGTCGGACTTGTTGCGCGGGTGTTCCTTGAGGCCGGAAGGCAGACAGTGTGAGTAGCAGACCGGCTTTTTCGATTCGAGAATGACTTCTTCCGAGGTTTTCGAGCCGACGTGGGACAGGTCGCACATCACCCCGACACGGTTCATTTCAGCGACGATCTCACGACCGAAACCCGACAGCCCGCCGTCGCGCTCGTAGCAGCCCGTGCCCACCAGATTCTGGGTGTTGTAGCACATCTGCACGATGCCGACGCCGAGCTTCTTGAAGATCTCGACGTAGCCGATCTGGTCTTCATAGGCGTGTGCGTTCTGGAAGCCGAACAGAATGCCGGTCTTGCCCAGTTCCTTGGCCTTGCGAATGTCGGCTGTGGTATGCACCGGCATGACCAGGTCGCTGTTTTCGCGCATCAGTTTCTGGCTGGTGCAGATGCTGTTGATGGTCGCCTGAAAGCCCTCCCACACCGACACGGTGCAGTTGGCCATGGTCAGGCCGCCCTTGCGCATGTCTTCGAACAGCTCGCGGTTCCACTTGGCGATGATCAGCCCGTCAATAACGATGCTGTCGGCGTGTAATTCGGCTGGGCTCATCAGGCTGTCCCCTTTTTTGATTGCGGTGCGCCGAATCGGCTGTCGGCGCTAATGGGGTCAGCATATGCCGGAGGGTCAGGGGAACCGGGTGCAAAAACGACAGGGGGTTTGCCGAAAGCGTCAAGATGCGACAAAGGGGGACGGCGAGTCGTCGGGCGATGTCGTAAACCTGTTCAATGTCTCACGCTTGAGACAGAATCGAGCCTATCAATGGATCGGAGCGACTCGATGAAAACGTTTTTGCTGACCCTGGCCCTTATGACGACGGCCGTGACAGGCGTACACGCCGCCCAGAATCCGGACGCGTCGCCCTGCGACGGTGTCGAGGACGACAAGCAGACCCTGGAATGCTCGGCCTACAGCCGCACCACTGCCGAACAGTTGCTCAAGGAAAACTTCGACAACCTGCTCAAGCGCGTTCAGTCGCAGTTCGTCGCCAACAAGACGCAGTTCAACGACTTTACCAGCAAACTCAAGAACGCCCAGCAAGCCTGGGAGAAGCTGCGTGACGCCGACTGCGCGGTTGAGGTCTTCCCTTCTGCAGCAGGCAGCAAAGCCTTCACTATCAGCGAAAACGACTGCATTGCGCGCATGAGTGACGAGCGCTCGGAGTATCTGGAGTCGATAGCGCAGGAATAACGTCTACGATGAGATAACCTGCCTCTTTATATGAACGAGCTCATCAGGTTTTCTCATGATTATTTGCGGTGTAGAAATCAAAGGCAGCGAAGCTATCTTCGCCCTCGCCACTCGACGTAATGGCGGCATCGAGCACTTGCCGCTCGCCACCAAGAAGCTTGCGCTGGAGGACGATGACGAGGCCGCCAACGTCAAAGCCTTCTCCACGCAACTCGCCGGTTTCGTACGTGAAAACGGCATCAGCCATGTGGTTATCAAGAAGCGCAGCAAGAAAGGCGAATTCGCTGGCGGGCCGACCACCTTCAAGATCGAAACCATCTTTCAACTGATGTCTGATTGCAACGTGGTGCTCATATCGCCGCAGACCGTCAATGCGCAGAACAAGAAACACACCTTCGCCCTGCCCGACACCCTGAACAAGTATCAGCACGAAGCGTACAAGGCGGCGTGTGCGGGTGTGATGAAGAGCGTTTAAGCCTTTCGANGGGATTATCGTTCCTCACGCTCCAGCGTGGGAATGCAGTTCGTGACGCTCCGCGTCACATTCATTCGCCGCGCAGTTACTTTTGACCCGACATAAAAAAACCCGCATTTCTGCGGGTTTCTTCAATGCTCAATCAACTCAGTTGACCTTGGCATCCAGCTCGCCACGCGCGTAGCGTTCGAACATGGCGTCCAGGGAGATCGGCTTGATCTTCGAGGCGTTGCCAGCGGTGCCGAATGCTTCATAACGGGCGATACATACGTCACGCATGGCCACGACAGTCTTGGCCAGGTACTTGCGCGGGTCGAACTCGCTCGGGTTTTTGGCCATGAATTCGCGGATCGCACCGGTCGATGCCAGACGCAGGTCAGTATCGATGTTGACCTTGCGCACGCCGTGCTTGATGCCTTCAACGATTTCTTCGACCGGCACACCGTAGGTTTCTTTGATGTCGCCGCCGAACTCGTTGATGATTTTCAGCCATTCCTGTGGAACGGACGAAGAACCGTGCATCACCAGGTGAGTGTTAGGGATGCGCTTGTGGATCTCTTTGATGCGCTCGATCGCCAGGATGTCGCCGGTAGGCGGCTTGGTGAACTTGTAAGCGCCGTGGCTGGTGCCGATGGCGATGGCCAGGGCATCGACCTGAGTGCGCTTGACGAAGTCAGCGGCTTCTTCCGGGTCGGTCAGCATCTGGCTGTGATCCAGAACGCCTTCCGCACCCACGCCGTCTTCTTCACCAGCCATGCCGGTTTCCAGCGAGCCCAGCACGCCCAGCTCGCCTTCCACGGAAACGCCGCAGGCGTGAGCGAAGGACACAACGCGACGGGTCACGTCAACGTTATAGTCGTAATCGGCCGGGGACTTGCCGTCTTCACGCAGCGAGCCGTCCATCATCACCGAGCTGAAGCCCAGCTGGATCGAGCGCTGGCAGATGTCAGGGCTGGTACCGTGGTCCTGATGCATGACCACCGGGATGTGCGGGAATTCTTCGATCGCGGCGAGGATCAGGTGACGCAGGAACGGCGCACCGGCGTATTTGCGGGCACCGGCAGAAGCCTGGACGATCACCGGGGAGTCGGTCTTGTCGGCCGCTTCCATAATGGCGCGCATCTGTTCCAGGTTGTTTACGTTGAAAGCTGGAACGCCGTAGCCGAATTCGGCTGCGTGGTCCAACATCTGGCGCATGCTGATAAGTGCCATTGTCTGTGTCTCTCCCGGTAGGGTCGTTAGTCGAGCAAGCCTGCCGTAGTGGCGGCTGCCATTCAAGTTATAAGCTCAGCCACAAGGCTGCGCGTGTGTGCCCGAGATCCGACTTATCTGGCCTTGCAGCCGCGACCGATCAGATCGTTGGTAGCGTCCCAATAGATCAGGCCCTCGCTACCCTTGTTGACGAATGCCAACACATTGTTGCTGTACAGCGTACCGCTGGCAGCGCCGGGTTCAGCCTTGAGCCTGAACACCTGATCGCTTTGATTCAGACGAACATCGACTTCCTTTTTGGCCGAGTCGATGTAGCGCCAGTTGACCTCTGCATTGCTGTCACATACCCAGCGATTCCAAGGGTCATTCTGCTGCGGTGAACTCATGCTCGAACAACCGCCAAGCACTGCCAACACCCCGAGGGCAATCACGCCTTTCATTACGTCTCCTGGCTGCCCTGCGAAACGCGGCGTGTGCCGTTCGTTTCAACTGTCAGGGGCAGTTCTGTTCCTGTTTTCGGTCATCGGCCGGCTCACCGGTGACATGTGCCTCAACCCGTTGACTGTTTTCAGTCGTGGGCACATTCACGGCGGCCGGGCTGAATATCTGACAGGTCTTGGCACGCGAGCCAGAACCGGTACAACCAGCCAGTACAATGCAGCTCATCAGAGCCAGGGCAGCGATCTTCATGGCGAAACTCCTTTCCCGGAAAAATATCCACCCTTTAAAGACCGCTGAAGCCCGTCAATGTTGCCAACGGGTTTCAGACCTGGCTCACAGACACCCTACATTGCCTGTCCGCGGCATGAATTCGTAACGATCCCACACCTCGGGGCCGCCGCGCTTGTAGACCACCGGCACCGTTTCTGCCTGCCAGCCCGCCTGATAGCAGCTTAACTGGAGCGGTTGGGTCGGGGAGTCGCTCTCCACCTCTTCAGCCGCAGGCTTGCCCGCGCAACCGGCCAGTAAACCTGCGATGAGAAACCACGGTAACGCCCTGACCATTGACCACTCCTTGTCCAAGGCTTTCACTCAAGCCTTGGCGCGTTGTTCGAGCATTTCCACCGCAGGCAGAACCTTGCCTTCCACGAACTCGAGGAACGCACCGCCACCGGTCGAAATGTAGGAAATCTGTTCTGCCACACCATACTTGTCGATGGCCGCCAGCGTGTCGCCACCGCCCGCGATGGAGAACGCCTGGCTTTCAGCGATGGCCTTGGCGAGCGTTTTAGTGCCTTCACCGAACTGATCGAACTCAAAAACGCCGACCGGACCGTTCCACAGGATAGTCCCGGAAGATTTCAGTAATTCGGCGAAATGCGCAGCAGTTTGCGGGCCAATATCGAGAATCATATCGTCATCGGCGACGTCAGCGATCAGTTTGACAGTAGCGGCAGCGCTCTCGGCGAACTCCTTGGCAACCACCACGTCCGTCGGCAATGGCACGCTGACCTTGGCGGCGATGGCGCGAGCGGTGTCGAGCAGGTCAGGTTCGTACAGCGATTTACCGACCTTGTGACCAGCCGCAGCCAGAAAGGTGTTGGCAATGCCGCCGCCGACGATCAACTGATTGCAGATGCCGCTCAGGCTGTTGAGTACGTCCAGCTTGGTGGAGACCTTGGAGCCCGCCACGATGGCGGTCATCGGCTGGGCCGGAGCGCCCAGGGCCTTGCCCAGTGCTTCAAGCTCGGCGGCCAGCAACGGACCTGCCGCTGCCACCTTGGCGAATTTTGCCACGCCGTGAGTAGAACCCTCGGCACGGTGGGCGGTGCCAAAGGCATCCATCACGAACACGTCGCACAGTGCTGCGTATTGCTGCGCCAGCTCGTCGGCGTTCTTTTTCTCGCCCTTGTTGAAGCGAACGTTCTCGAACAGGACGACATCACCCGCTTTCACGTCGACCCCTTCCAGGTAATCGGCAACCAGCGGAACGTCACGACCCAGCGCCTTGCTCAGGTAGTCGGCAACCGGCTTGAGGCTGTTCTCGGCAGAAAACTCACCCTCTGTCGGGCGGCCAAGGTGTGAGCAGACCATGACGGCCGCGCCTTTCTCCAACGCCAGCCTGATGGTCGGCAGCGAAGCGAGGATACGTGCATCACTGCTGACTACGCCGTCCTTTACCGGGACGTTGAGGTCTTCGCGAATCAGTACACGTTTACCTTGCAGATCGAGGTCGGTCATCTTCAAGACGGTCATGAGCATTCCTGTTTTTTTACTGTTATTGGTCAGCGACGCGCAGAAAGTGATCGGCGACGTCGAGCATTCGATTGGCAAAGCCCCATTCGTTGTCGAACCAGGCCAGCAGATTGACCAGCCGGGGTCCGGAAACGCGGGTCTGACTCGCATCGACAATGGCCGAATGCGGGTCATGGTTGAAATCGCAACTGGCGTGCGGCAATTCCGTGTAGGCCAGCAGTCCCTTGAGCGGACCGCTGGTGGCGGCCTCACGCAGGATACGGTTGATCTCCACGGCATCGGTGTCTCGCGACATCTGCAACGTAATGTCCAGACAGGACACATTCACCGTCGGCACGCGAACAGCTTTGGCCTGAATTCGGCCGGCAAGTTCCGGAAGCAGCCGTTCGATTCCTCGCGCCAGACCGGTGGACACCGGAATGATCGACTGGAAGGCCGAGCGCGTACGGCGCAGATCCTCGTGATGATAAGCGTCGATCACCGGTTGATCGTTCATCGCCGAGTGGATGGTGGTAATGGTCATGTATTCCAGGCCGATGGCCTGATCCAGCAAGCGCAGCAGCGGCACGCTGCAGTTGGTGGTGCACGACGCGGCCGAGACCAGCAGCTCGCGGCCAGTCAGCTTGTGCTGATTGATGCCGAACACCACGGTGGCATCGACATCCCGTTCGCTGGCCATCGGCTGGGAAAACAGCACCCGCGGCGCACCGGCCTCCAGAAAGCGCTGGCCATCTTCGCGAGTGTTGTAGACACCGGAACACTCAAGCACCAGATCGACTTCCAGACCGGCCCAGTCGATGCCTTCGGGCGTCGCACTGCGCAGGACCTTGATCCGGTGGTCATTGATGTGCAGGTATTGCCCTTCGACCCGCACTTCGCCGGGAAACCGGCCGTGTGTGGAGTCAAAGCGCGTGAGGTATTCAAGACTGGCCATGTCGGCCAGATCGTTGATGGCAACCACTTCAAACCCGGCCTTGGCCCCTCGCTCGCACAGCGCGCGAACAACGCAACGACCAATACGGCCGTAACCGTTCAGAGCAACTTTGTAAGGGCGGGGCTGGGGCATGAAATTTTCGCCAGGGGCTGGATCTGATTGCGTAAACGATAAAACCTGTGGGAGCGACAGGGGCGGCGATCCGCTTTGCTCGCGAATGGGAGCACCCGGTTTGCCTGACTCACCTAGGCGCTTCCTTCGCGAGCAAGGCGGATCGCCGCCCCGGTCGCTCCCACAACATCAACATCACATATGCTGATCAGTCTTCGAGCAGCTCTTCAGCAGTGCTCAGGACGTTTTCCAGCGTGAACCCGAACTCTTCGAACAGCGCTGGCGCAGGGGCCGACTCGCCGAAGGTGGTCATGCCGATCACGCGCCCTTCCAGACCTACGTATTTGTACCAGTAGTCGGCGTGAGCCGCTTCGATGGCAATACGCGCGCTGACCTGCAACGGCAGCACCGCCTGCTTGTAAGCAGCATCCTGAGCTTCGAAAATGCTGGTGCATGGCATGGACACCACGCGCACGTTGCGGCCCTGCTCGGTCAGCTTGTCGTAAGCCTGGACAGCCAGACCGACTTCCGAACCGGTCGCGATCAGGATCAGCTCAGGCTCGGCAGCGCAATCACGCAGTACGTAACCGCCACGCGCGATGTAGGACAGTTGCTTCTCGTCACGCGCCTGATGAGTCAGGTTCTGACGGGAGAAGATCAGTGCCGACGGGCCATCGTCACGCTCGATAGCGTGTTTCCATGCCACGGCCGACTCCACGGCATCCGCAGGACGCCAGGTGTCCAGGTTCGGCGTGGTACGCAGGCTGGTCAATTGCTCGATCGGCTGGTGAGTCGGGCCGTCTTCGCCCAGACCGATGGAGTCGTGAGTGAATACGTAGATCACGCGCTTCTTCATCAACGAGGCCATACGCACCGCGTTGCGAGCATATTCCATGAAGATCAGGAAGGTTGCGCCGTAAGGCACGAAGCCGCCATGCAGGGCGATGCCGTTCATCATGGCGCCCATACCGAACTCGCGAACACCGTAATGCAGGTAGTTGCCGTTAGGGTCTTCGCCGGTGATGCTCTTGCAGCCTTTCCAGATGGTCAGGTTGGATCCGGCAAGGTCAGCCGAACCACCCAGAATTTCAGGCAGCAACGGGCCGAGTGCCCCCAGTGCGTTCTGGCTGGCCTTGCGGCTGGCGATGGTTTCGCCCTTGGCGTTGACTTCAGCGACATAAGCCGCTGATTTTTCAGCGAAATCTGCAGGCAATTGCCCACTCATGCGACGAATGAAGTCGTTGGCCAGCTCCGGGAACGCGGCGGAATAGGCAGCAAAGCGCTGGTCCCACTCGGCTTCGGCCGCCAGACCTTTTTCCTTCGCGTTCCACTCGGCATAGATATCAGCCGGGATTTCGAAAGGACCGTGATTCCACTTCAGCGCGGCACGGGTCAGGGCGATTTCGTCAGCACCCAGTGGCGCACCGTGGGACTCTTCCTTGCCCTGCTTGTTGGGCGAACCGAAACCGATGGTGGTCTTGCAGCAGATCAGCGTTGGCTGGTCGCTCTTGCGAGCGGTTTCGATGGCTGTCTTGATTTCTTCAGGGTCATGACCGTCGACATTGCGGATCACCAACCAGCCGTACGACTCGAAACGCTTAGGCGTATCGTCGGTGAACCAGCCTTCCACTTCACCATCGATGGAGATGCCGTTGTCGTCGTAGAACGCGATCAGCTTGTTCAGCTGCAACGTGCCGGCCAGCGACGCCGCTTCGTGGGAAATACCTTCCATCATGCAGCCATCGCCCATGAACACGTAGGTATGGTGATCGACGATGGAGTGGCCTGGACGGTTGAACTGTGCGGCGAGGGTCTTCTCGGCAGCAGCGAAACCGACGGCGTTGGCAAAGCCCTGACCCAGCGGACCGGTGGTGGTCTCGACGCCAGGCGTGTAACCGTATTCCGGGTGACCCGGAGTGCGGCTGTGCAATTGACGGAAGTTTTTCAGGTCGTCGATGGACAGGTCGTAGCCGGTCAGGTGCAGCAGCGAGTAGACCAGCATCGAGCCGTGGCCGTTGGACATGATGAAACGGTCACGGTCGGCAAACGCAGGGTTTGCCGGGTTGTGCTTCAGATAATCGCGCCAAAGAACCTCGGCGATATCCGCCATGCCCATGGGGGCACCCGGATGGCCGCTGTTGGCTTTTTGCACGGCATCCATGCTGAGGGCACGAATAGCGTTGGCACGCTCACGACGGCTTGGCATCGCTGATCTCCTGGGAATTAAGAAATAGGATTGAGAAAAAGAAGGTCATTTTCCCTCACGGACAGGCCGGGGGCAATCACAGATAGACGACCATAGGCTTTTTTCCGGGGTTGCGGACATTATTTGCCACGCAAAGACTGGATCACCCGCCTGCACGACAAGTTCACAACGCCTGACCGGCGCCATCCATCCAGCAATATCAAAACTTTTTGATATTGCCCTTGCGACACTCCGGATCGCTCTCTAGACTGCGCAGCTATGAACCTGCGTGTACCTGCCATTCGCCACGATGCATGCGACGACCTCTCTGCATTGTGCAAGGCCGGCGGCGATCCCTTGCGGCTGAACGTGCTGCGTGTGCTGACCAACGACTCGTTCGGCGTGCTGGAACTGGCGCAGATTTTCGCTATCGGCCAGTCCGGCATGAGCCATCACCTCAAGGTGCTGGCGCAGGCTGATCTGGTCGCGACACGGCGTGAAGGCAACGCCATTTTCTACCGGCGCGCCCTGCCCCACACCGAACTGCCGGGTGGCAGGCTGCATGCGGCGTTGCTCGACGAAGTGGATACGCTGGACTTGCCGGACGACGTACAGAGCCGTATCGGCCTGGTGCATCGGCAACGGGCACTGGCCAGTCAGGATTTTTTCGCCCGTACCGCAGAAAAGTTTCGCGCCCAGCAGGACCTGATCGCCGGTTTGGCGCAGTACAGCGAAAGCCTGCTGACCCTGCTCGACAAACTGAGCTTTGGTGCGCAGGCAACCGCTCTGGAAGTAGGCCCCGGTGACGGCGGCTTCCTCCCTGAGCTGGCGCGGCGCTTCGGTCAGGTCATCGCGATGGACAACAGCCCGGTGATGCTGGACCTGGCGCGCGGCGTCTGCGAGCGCAAGGCGCTGGCTAACGTTGAGCTGAGGCTGGCCGATGCACTGACCGACGCTAAAGTCAGTGCCGATTGCGTCGTCCTCAACATGGTGCTGCATCATTTCGCGGTACCGGCCGAAGCCTTGAGGCAACTGGCCGAACATGTAAAACCCGGCGGTAGCCTGCTGGTAACAGAATTGTGTAGTCATGACCAGAGTTGGGCCAGGGAGGCCTGTGGCGATCTCTGGTTAGGTTTCGAGCAGGAAGACCTGGCCCGTTGGGCCATCGCTGCGGGGCTAGTTCCCGGGGAAAGCCTCTATGTAGGCTTACGTAATGGTTTCCAGATCCAGGTTCGCCATTTTCAGCGACCGGCTGGCGACACTCACCATCGGTAAAATGAAGGAAACCCGTAGAGATGAGCGAATACTCACTTTTCACCTCCGAGTCCGTGTCCGAAGGGCATCCGGACAAGATCGCCGACCAGATTTCCGACGCGGTTCTGGACGCCATCATCGCTGAAGACAAATACGCCCGTGTAGCGTGCGAAACACTGGTCAAGACCGGTGTGGCGATCATCGCTGGCGAAGTGTCGACTTCGGCCTGGGTCGATCTGGAAGACATCGTGCGTAACGTCATCCTCGACATCGGCTATAACAGCTCCGACGTCGGTTTCGACGGCGCGACCTGCGGCGTGATGAACATCATCGGCAAGCAGTCGGTAGACATCGCCCAGGGCGTTGACCGCAGCAAACCTGAAGATCAGGGCGCTGGCGACCAGGGCCTGATGTTCGGCTACGCCAGCAACGAGACCGACGTGCTGATGCCAGCGCCGATCACCTTCTCCCACCAGCTGGTGCAGCGTCAGGCCGAAGCGCGTAAATCCGGCCTGCTGCCGTGGCTGCGCCCGGATGCCAAATCCCAGGTTACCTGCCGTTACGAAAACGGCAAGGTGGTCGGCGTTGACGCTATCGTGTTGTCGACCCAGCACAACCCGGATGTGTCGTACAAGGACCTGCGCGAAGGCGTGATGGAGCTGATCGTCAAGCACGTCATCCCTGCGCACCTGCTGCACAAGGACACCCAGTTCCACATCAACCCGACCGGCAACTTCATCATCGGTGGCCCGGTAGGCGACTGTGGCCTGACCGGCCGCAAGATCATCGTCGACACCTACGGCGGCATGGCCCGTCACGGCGGCGGCGCTTTCTCCGGCAAGGACCCATCGAAGGTTGACCGCTCGGCCGCCTACGCCGGTCGTTACGTGGCCAAGAACATCGTCGCTGCCGGCCTGGCCGAGCGTTGCGAGATCCAGGTGTCCTACGCCATCGGCGTCGCTCAACCGACTTCGATCTCGCTGAACACGTTCGGCACCGGCAAGCTGTCCGATGACAAGATCATCAAACTGGTCCGCGACAACTTCGACCTGCGTCCTTACGCAATCACCACCATGCTCGACCTGCTGCACCCGATGTACCAGGCCACTGCAGCCTACGGCCACTTCGGTCGTATCCCGGTCGAAATGACCGTTGGCGATGACACCTTCACCGCCTTCACCTGGGAAAAAACCGACCGCGCCGACGCCCTGCGCGCAGCTGCCGGCCTGTAAAAACCCAGAAAAAAGCCCCGGACGACCTGGTCGTTTCGGGGCTTTTTTTCGTCTGGAGATATGGACGGTCCGAGTCCGATCAAGAAAATGCGGCGCGCCGCAGACTTGTGACGCAGAGCGTCACCCAAGGCATTCCCACGCTGGAGCGTGAGGAACGATAACCTCAACTATCGTGCCCGATGCTCTGCGCTTCTGCCCGAAGGGCGTGCGAGCTTGCTCACGAAGACGCCGGTGCCGGCGCGACTATCGTGCGGCGCTCTGCGTCGTATGCCTTTCTGGACGCTCCGCGTCCTCTTGACGACGCAGAGCGTCGAGAACTGCGTTCCCACGCTGGAGCGTGAGGAACGATAACCTCAACTATCGTGCCCGATGATCTGCGCTTCTGCCCGAAGGGCGTGTGAGCTTGCTCACGAAGACGCCGGTGCAGTCACTGAGCACTCTGCGTGGACATGCCGCCTGCTCCATCGCAAAACCCGGTAACCAAGCCCTGCCCCTTCACCACACGACAACGACTAGCCTCATCGAGCCCATTCCTAAAGCAAGGATGCTTCGATGCTGCCCACCATTCGCCTGATGACGTTCGCTCTTGTGGTTCTTCTGCCCGGCCTCGGCAATGCCAGTCAATGCCCTGACTGGCCTGCAGCCAAGGCGCGCAGCGAGGTCACAAACTTGCAACAGCAGATGGCTGCGTGGGACGACAGCTACCACCGCCAGGGCATTTCGCACATTCCGGACGAGCTCTACGATCAGGCGCGGCAGAAGCTGAACCTGTGGCGCTCGTGCTTTGCCGCTTCCACCCCCGAGGCCGATCCGCTAAAGACAGCAGTCGGCCCGTTGCCTCATCCCGTTGCGCACACGGGCGTCAACAAGCTGGCCGACGAAAGCAGCGTCAAGGACTGGCTCAAGGGCCGCAACGATCTGTGGATTCAACCCAAGGTCGATGGCGTAGCCGTCACCCTGGTCTACGAAAACGGCCAGCTTGTGCAGGCGATCAGTCGTGGTGACGGGCGCAAGGGGCAGGACTGGACTTCGCAGGCGCGACTGATCAAGGCCATTCCTCAACAACTGCCCCAGGCTGACTCCGCAATATTACAAGGCGAGCTGTACTGGCGTCTGGACGACCATATTCAGTCAGCATCCGGCAGCGTCAACGCGCGCAGCAAGGTCGCGGGATTGCTGGCGCGGCAGACGATCAGCCCGCAGCAGGCCGACGCCATCGGGCTGTTCGTCTGGGACTGGCCGAACGGGCCTGGCGATATGGCGCAACGTCTCGCAGGCCTGCAAGCCATGGGTTTCGAGGAAAGCGCGGCCTATTCGCACCCACTGGAAAACTACGCCAAGGCCGCACGCTGGCGCGAGCATTGGTATCGCAATCCCCTGCCGTTCGCCACCGATGGCGTGATCATGCGTCAAGGCCAACGTCCACCTGCTCAACGCTGGCAAGCCAGTGCGCCTTACTGGATCGCCGCCTGGAAACATCCCTACGCCCAGGCGCTGGCCGAGGTGCGCAAGGTCAACTTCAAGATCGGCCGCAGCGGCAGAATTACGCCGGTGCTGGAGCTGACCCCGGTACGCCTCGACGACCGTACCGTCAGCCGCATCAGCACGGGCTCGCTGCAGCGCTGGCAAACACTGGATATCAGGCCTGGCGATCAGATCGCCGTGAGCCTGGCCGGGTTGACGATCCCACGACTCGACGGCGTGGTGACCCGTGCAGCCGAACGAGCCGACATAATCATTCCGCGAGCCGAAGACTTTCATGAACTGAGCTGCTGGCAAGCCACACCGGGCTGTGAAAGCCAGTTCCGCGCCAGACTGGCATGGCTCAGCGGCAAGAAAGGCCTGGCGTTGCCCGGCGTGGGTCCAGGGACCTGGAACACGCTTATCGAGAACGGCCAAATCATGGGCTTACTCGATTGGATGACCCTGAATCATGCTGAGCTTGCTAACATTCCCGGCTTCGCTGAACGCAGTAGCGCTAAACTGCTCAACAGCCTGCAGACCGCACGCGAACGGCCGTTTCAGACATGGCTCAAGGCCATCGGACTGCCGCCCACCGGAGGCGCCAGACTGCCCGACAACTGGCACGAGCTGGCTGAACGCAGTGTGGAGCAATGGCAAGCAGAGCCAGGCATCGGTCCTGGTCGCGCAACCAGGCTCAGGGCTTTTTTTCAGGACCCGCAGGTACAGGCACTGAGCCAGCAATTGCAGGCACAGAGCATTTCAGGTTTTAGGTAGCGGACGTTCATTTTTCTGTCCGTATTCAAACGGAGTTCATATGCAGTTTTTATCACCACTGATTCTTTTCACCAGTTGCACGCTGCTCGCCACAACCGTGTTCGCAGACGCTCAGGCCCCGGTGCCGTCCGAATGCCAGATCAAAAGCCAGGAGATCAGCAGCAAGATTCAGGATGCCAAGACCGAGGGCAACAAGGCAGAACAGGCCGGCCTTGAAAAGGCACTCGCCGAGGTCAACGCCAACTGCACCGAAACGTCATTGATCAAACAGCGCAAGCAAAAGGTGCTCGACGCCAAGCAGGAAGTCAGCCGCCGTCAGACCGACCTGAACAAGGCCATGGAAAAGGGCGATCCGGAGAAGATCAACAAGCGCAAGGACAAGCTCGCCGATTCGCGCAAGGAATTGCAGGAAGCGCAGACCGAACTCGAGAAAGTCCAGCCAGACGATTGATCAGGTCGCGACGCTGCGCATGATCGGCAGCGTCGCGAACAGCCTGTCAGGACACGGCCGGGAAAGCCGATACCCCGAACAACGCGATGATCAGGCCCATGCCCACCAGCCAGACAAGCGAGCGCAGTGCGGCCAGATCGGCCAGGTAGAAAATGATGTACAGCAGGCGACTGGTGATAAACAGTACCGCCAGCACATCAATGGTCACCAACTGCGCGTTACCGGCAATGTGCGCAATGATCACCGCTGCGGCAAACGCCGGGGTCACTTCAAAGCTGTTCAACTGGGCAGCATGCGCGCGGCGCGGGAACCCCTCCAGCTTGTCGAGAAAGGCACGCGGATCATGATTATGCCCACTGCCGAATTTGCCGCTGCCGAACTTGGCGATACCGGCACACATAATCGGCAGCAGGATCGCGACCAGCACGCACCAGAAAGCAACTGTCATACGTCCATCCTTATAGGTTCAGCTTCATCTGAAGCATCCGGGCAATACCCGCTCACACACTATGAGCAGGGGGTCAGCGAAAGGTTCTTGAAGAACGACCACCAACCTGACGCATTACACCAGTTTAGGAAAGATCAGGCTGAACGTGGTGAATTGGCCCGGCTCGCTCTGCACCGTCACCTGCCCTTCATGCAGGCTCATGATGGAGCGCACAATCGCCAGCCCAAGCCCGGTCCCGCCCTGCTGTCGCGCGCGGCTGACATGCACCCGATAGAAACGATCGAACAGGCGCGGCAGGTGTTCGGCATCAATGCCATCCCCCGCATTGCGCACCGCCAGTGACACTTCATCTTCGTGCGTGGCAAGCGTAAGGGTAATGACGCTGCCGGACAGACCATGGCGAATGGCGTTGGACAGCAGATTGGAAATCGCTCGCTGAATCATCAGCCTGTCCCCGGTCGCCCTGGCGTGCCCATGAACCTGCAGGGTGATGTCGCGATCCTCCGCCGAGGAGGAGAACAGTTCGGCGACCTTGTCTGCCTCCTCGCGAAGGTCGATGACCTCGACCGGCAATGGCGCTGAGGGCTGGCTGACGCTGGCCAGAAACAGCATCTGACTGATCATGCGCGACATGCGCTCCAGCTCTTCGCTGCAGGATTCCAGCGCCTGTTTGTAGTCCTCCGACGGGCGCGGTCTGGACAGCGTGACCTGCGCCCGACCCATCAGGTTGTTCATCGGCGAGCGCAGCTCATGCGCGAGGTCGTCCGAGAACTGCGCCAATTGCTGCACATCGCCGTCCAGCCTGTGCAGCATGAAGTTGACGGCATGTGCCAGGTCGCGCAACTCGTCAGGCAGGCCCTTCACTTTCATGCGATGAGACAGGTCGCGGGCCGAGATCAGCGCGGTGACTTTCCTGAATGCCCGCAGCGGCCTGAGCCCGCGACGCACCACCCACCAGACGCCAAAGCCGACCAGCAACAGAATCACCGGCAAGGCCATGCAGGTCGATCTGACGTAAGCGTGCAGCAGCGCGGTGTCGCTTTCCCTGTCCATGGACAGCCTGACCAGCACGTCCTGACCGGTCTTGAGGCGTACGGTCCTGTAACCCAGCAGAATCTTGTGGCCCTGGGCGGATTTCAGTTCCTGAAAGCCTGGCGGCAGCGCATCGGTATTGGGAACCGGCAGATTTCGCCCCTCTACGCTACCAACGCTCATCAGCTCTTGCCGAGGGTTGCCCGCGTCGAGAATGGTCAGCGAGAAGCTGTCATGCCCGACGATCTGGTCACGCAGCGTGTGCGGGTACTGGACGATGTCCTCGATGCCCAGAAACCCCTCGCTCATGCTGTGTTCGATCTGCCTGAACTTCTCGCTCAAACTGTCTTCGGCACGTATATCGAGCTGACGGGAAATGGCTGTGTAGGCAAGCATTTCCATGACCAGCACCAGACACCCGATGAGCGCCGCGACCGTCAATCCGAGGCGTGTCGAAAGACGGGTCAGCTTCATTCACGCACTTCCAGTACGTAACCGACGCCACGCAGCGTGTGAATCAGCTTGGTCTCGAAAGGATCATCGATCTTCGCCCGCAGACGGCGGATCGACACCTCCACCACATTGGTGTCGCAATCGAAGTTCATGTCCCAGACCAGAGAAATGATCTGGGTGCGCGACATGACTTCGCCGCTGTGCCGCATCAACAGGTGCAGCAGCGCGAACTCCTTGGTCGTCAGGTCGATGCGCTGGCTGCCACGGAAGGCCCTGTGGCGCCCCTGATCCAGCTCCAGATCGCCGACCTGCAACACCTTGGACGTGGTGGTCTGCTCGCTGCGGCGCATCAGCGTGCGGACCCGTGCCAGTAACTCGGGAAACTCGAATGGCTTGACCAGGTAATCATCGGCGCCCATTTCCAGGCCCTTGACCTTCTCTTCGAGACGGCCTCGTGCAGTGACCATCATGATGCGCGTACTGACGGTCTTCCTCAGGCGGCTCAACACCTCCCAGCCGTCCATCTCCGGCAGGTTCACGTCCAGTATCACCACATCGTAAGCCTGATGCTGCGCGAGATAGAGACCATCGAGGCCGGTTGCAGCGATATCGACGATATAGCCGCTTTCGGTCAGCCCCTGATGCATGTATTCGGCAGTTTTTGGCTCGTCCTCGACGACAAGGATTCGCATAACCAGGCTTCCTGTTTGATGAACGATGAATGACGATGCCGTGCAGTGTACTGAAAAGAAACGCCCATCCCGCTGGATAACAAAATCGTAATTTTGCAGCAATCCCTCTGATAACTCCGGTTGCATAAAGTCCCCTCAGCCAACTTCAGCGCCCTGGTGCCTGTTTGTTTTTTGCTTTCGATGGGGTGAGTCATGCGACTGGAGAATAACGTGCGCGCTCAGCGTATAGATCGATTGGCAGGGAGTGCGCTATGAGAGTCGCCGCACTGTGCCTGGTGTTGTTACCGCTTGTTGCCCCTGGCATCGCCGCAGCCCAAGGCATCAGCCTGGCTCAGGCACTGGAGGCAGCCTTCGCCCGTAACCCGGAACTTGCCGCAGCCCAGTGGGAGATCGGCGTTGCCGAGGGTGATCGGCAACAGGCCGGGCTGATCCCCAACCCGACCGTGTCATGGGAAGTGGAAGACACCCGCCGCGAGACCAGCACCACCACCGTGATGCTCAGCCAGGCACTGGAACTGGGCGGCAAGCGCGGGGCGCGCATCGAGGCCGCCAGCAAGGGCCAAGACGCCGCCCGGCTGGAGCTGGAGCGTCGCGGCAACGAACTGCGGGCCGAAGTGGTTCAGGCGTTCTACGCAGCGGCGCGGGCGCAGGCAGGTCTGGACCTGGCGCGCCAGTCCAGAGCACTGGCCGAACGCGGCCTGCAGGTTGCCGAGGGGCGTGTTCGGGCAGGCAAGGTGTCACCGGTGGAAGCCACACGCGCCCAGGTACAACTGGCCGAAACCGACCTGCTGGTACGCCGCGCCGAGACCTTGAAAGTCAGCAGTAACCGGGAACTGGCGCGCACCACCGGTTCGCCGCTCGCCTCTTTCGAGCACCTGGACTACAGCGACCTGTCGCCAGGCAAGCTGCCACCGAGCGCAAAGCTACTGACCGCCCTCAATCAGTCCGCCGAGCTGCGCCTGGCGCAGACCCAGATCGAGCAGCGCGAAGCCGCGCTGGGTTCGGAGCGCGCCAAGCGCATCCCTGACCTGACCGTCAGCGTCGGCAGCCAGTACAGCCGCGAAGAGCGCGAGCGGGTCAACGTCGTGGGCCTGTCGATGCCGCTCCCGCTATTCGACCGGAACCAGGGCAACGTGCTCGCGGCATCACGCCGTGCCGATCAGTCGCGCGACCTGCGTAACGCCGTCGAACTGAAGCTGCGCACCCAGACGCAGTCAGCCCTCGATCAATGGAACACCGCCGCGCAGGAAGTCGAGTCCTTCGACCGCGTGATCCTGCCCGCCGCGCAACGTGCCGTCGACACGGCAACGCGCGGTTTCGAGATGGGCAAGTTCGGCTTTCTCGAAGTGCTGGACGCGCAACGAACGCTGATCTCGGCGCGCAGCCAGTACCTCGAATCGCTGGCCACCGCCACCGACGCCAGAGTCGCCATCGAGCGAATCCACGGTGATCTCAACCGTTTCAGCCTCAACCCCTGACTTTCCTTTTCCGCCTGTATCGAGCGTATCCAAAAGTGCTGCACGCACCTGATCGCCGGGAGCCTTCATGAACAACAAACGAAGCATTGCCATCGCGCTGGCGGTGGTGGTCATCATTGGTCTGGGCAGTCTGACCCTGAACCCGCAGAGGCTGCCGTTCGCAGCCGGACCAGAACCGTCAGCCGATGAGCACGCGCATGAATCCGGGCAGGGCCATGCTGAAGAGCCAGGCCACGCCGACGAGGCGAAAAAATCGGACGCCGCAGCCTCGGAAGCTTCTCACGAAGAGGATGAGGGACACATCGAGCTGACTGCCGGGCAGATCAAGGCGGCAGGCATCGAGCTGGCCACCGCAGAACCCCGGCAGATGAGCACGACCGTGACCTTCCCCGGTGAAATCCGCTTCGATGAAGACCGCACTGCGCATGTCGTGCCGCGGGTCAGCGGCGTGGTCGAAGCGGTGAAGGTCGATCTGGGTCAATCGGTGAAGAAGGGCCAGGTGCTGGCGGTGATTGCCAGCCAGCAGATTTCCGATCAACGCAGCGAATTGAACGCTGCACAACGACGTCAGGAACTGGCGCGCCTGACCTTGCAACGCGAAAAGAAGCTCTGGGAAGACAGAATCTCGGCCGAGCAGGATTACTTGCAGGCCCGTCAGGACTTTCAGGAAGCCGACATCAACCTGGCCAATGCCCGGCAGAAGATCAGCGCCATCGGTGCCAGCACCCATCCTTCGGCGGGAAGCCGCTACGAGCTGATCGCACCGTTTGATGCCGTGGTCGTGGAAAAGCATCTGGGCATCGGCGAGATGGTCAGCGAGGCCAGCAATGCCTTCACGCTGTCCGACCTGTCGCGTGTCTGGGCCACCTTCGGCGTAGCGCCCAGGGATCTGGACAAGGTGGTGGTCGGTCGTCCGGTCATCGTCAGTGCGCCCGACCTGAATGCCCGGGTCGAAGGACGAGTCGGCTACGTCGGCAACCTGCTGGGCGAGCAGACCCGCGCTGCGGCCGTGCGCGTGACACTGGCCAACCCGCAGGGCGCGTGGCGTCCCGGCCTGTTCGTTTCGGTGGAAGTCGCCGCCGAGCAGACCCGTGTGGCGGTCAGCATTCCCGAGTCCGCGATTCAATCGATTGAGGACAAACCCTCGGTCTTCGTACGCAACGCTGAAGGGTTTCAACTGACACCGGTAACGCTGGGTCGCCGCGATGGTGGCCACGTGGAAATCGTCAAGGGCCTGGCGGCCGGCACACAAGTGGCCACCGCTGGCAGTTTCATCCTCAAGTCGGAGCTGGGCAAAGGCTCCGCCGAGCACGCCCATTGATCTGCGTCCCACGAGTACACCCCCATGTTTGAACGGTTGATTCAATTCGCGATTGAACAGCGCATCGTCGTGATGCTTGCTGTGCTGCTCATGGCTGGGCTGGGCATCGCCAGCTACCAGAAACTGCCCATCGATGCGGTCCCCGACATCACCAACGTACAGGTGCAGATCAACACCTCTGCGCCCGGCTTCTCGCCGCTGGAAACCGAGCAGCGCATCACCTTCGCCATCGAGACCAACATGGCGGGCCTGCCCGGCCTGCAACAGACGCGCTCGCTGTCGCGCTCGGGCCTGTCGCAGGTCACGGTGATTTTCGAGGACGGCACCGACCTGTTCTTCGCCCGCCAACTGGTGAACGAGCGCCTGCAGATTGCCAAGGACCAGTTGCCGGAAGGCGTCGATGCGATGATGGGGCCGATTTCCACAGGCCTCGGCGAGATCTTTCTGTGGACGGTCGAGGCCCGAGAGGGCGCACTGAAAGAAGACGGCACGCCGTACACGCCGACCGACCTGCGAGTGATTCAGGACTGGATCATCAAGCCGCAATTACGCAACGTACCAGGCGTGGCCGAGATCAACACCATCGGCGGTTTTGCCAAGCAGTATCAGATTGCGCCGGATCCCAAGAAACTGGCCGCCTACAAGCTGACGCTGAACGATCTGGTGGCAGCGCTGGAGCGCAACAACGCCAACGTCGGCGCAGGCTATATAGAACGCGGCGGCGAGCAGTTACTGATTCGCGCACCGGGTCAACTGGGCACCGTGGACGACATCGCCAACATCGTCATTGCCAACGTGCAGGGCACGCCGATCAGAATCAGCAGCGTGGCCGAAGTCGGCATCGGCAAGGAAATGCGCTCCGGTGCCGCCACCGAAAATGGCCGCGAAGTGGTGCTCGGCACCGTGTTCATGCTGATCGGTGAAAACAGCCGGACGGTGTCACAGGCCGTGGCCGCCAAACTCGCCGACATCAATCGCACACTGCCTGCAGGTGTGAAAGCCGTAACGGTTTATGACCGCACCACGCTGGTGGAAAAAGCCATCGCAACAGTGAAAAAGAACCTGATCGAAGGCGCGATTCTGGTCATCGTGATTCTGTTTCTGTTCCTCGGCAACATCCGTGCTGCGCTGATCACCGCCATGGTGATTCCGCTGGCCATGCTGTTTACCTTCACCGGCATGTTCACCAACAAGGTCAGCGCCAACCTGATGAGCCTGGGCGCACTGGACTTCGGCATCATTGTCGATGGCGCGGTGGTGATCGTCGAAAACGCAATCCGCAGGCTGGCGCATGCCCAGCAAAAGCACGGCCGCATGCTGACCCGCAGCGAGCGTTTCCATGAGGTTTTCGCCGCCGCCAGAGAAGCGCGTCGGCCGCTGATTTTCGGTCAGTTGATCATCATGGTCGTGTACCTGCCGATCTTCGCCCTCACCGGTGTGGAAGGCAAAATGTTCCACCCGATGGCCTTCACCGTGGTCATCGCCCTGCTCGGCGCCATGATTCTTTCGGTGACCTTCGTGCCTGCCGCCATCGCCATGTTCGTCACCGGCAAAGTCAAGGAAGAAGAAGGCTTTGTGATGCGCACCGCTCGCCAGCGCTACGCACCGATACTGAGCTGGGTACTGGGGCATCGCTCAATAGCGTTCGGCATGGCCTTGGTGCTGATCGTGCTGTCCGGCTTCACCGCCAGCCGCATGGGCAGCGAGTTCATCCCGAGCCTGAGCGAAGGCGACTTCGCCCTGCAGGCGCTACGCGTTCCCGGCACCAGCCTGACCCAGTCGGTGGACATGCAGCAGCGTCTGGAAAAAGCCATCATCGAAAAAGTCCCGGAAGTGCAGCGCGTGTTCGCCCGCACCGGCACCGCCGAGATCGCCGCCGACCCGATGCCGCCCAACATCTCCGACAGCTACGTGATGCTCAAGCCACAAAGCGAATGGCCGGACCCGGATAAGTCTCGCGAAACGCTGATCGCCGACCTGCAAAAGGCCGCCGCCAGTGTACCGGGCAGCAACTACGAACTGTCCCAGCCTATCCAGTTGCGCTTCAACGAGCTGGTTTCGGGGGTGCGTAGCGATGTGGCGGTAAAGGTCTTCGGCGACGACATGAACGTGCTGAACCAGACCGCTGCAAAAATCGCCGCCACCCTGCAAAAAGTGCCGGGTGCCTCGGAAGTCAAAGTCGAGCAGACTACCGGGCTGCCGGTGTTGACCATCAACATCGACCGCGACAAGGCCGCGCGTTATGGCCTCAACGTCGCCGACGTGCAGGACGCCATCGCCATTGCGCTGGGCGGTCGTCAGGCGGGCACGCTGTATGAGGGCGACCGCCGCTTCGACATGGTGGTGCGCCTCTCCGAGCAACTGCGAACCGATGTGGACGGGCTTTCCAGCCTGCTCATTCCGGTGCCTGCAAGCGCTGGCAACCAGCAGATCAGCTTTATCTCCCTGTCTCAGGTCGCCAGCCTCGACCTGGTACTCGGCCCGAACCAGATCAGCCGCGAGAACGGCAAACGCGTGGTCATCGTCAGCGCCAACGTGCGCGGCCGCGACCTCGGCTCGTTTGTCGAAGAGGCGGGCACCACCATCGACAACGGCGTGCAGATCCCGGCCGGCTACTGGACCAGTTGGGGCGGGCAGTTCGAACAACTGCAATCGGCCGCCAAACGCCTGCAAATCGTCGTACCGGTGGCATTGCTGCTGGTGCTGGCGCTGCTGTTCATGATGTTCAACAACCTCAAGGACGGCCTGCTGGTGTTCACCGGCATCCCGTTCGCCCTGACCGGCGGCGTCATGGCGCTGTGGCTGCGCGACATTCCGCTGTCGATCTCCGCAGGCGTGGGCTTCATCGCCCTGTCGGGTGTGGCGGTGCTGAACGGCCTGGTGATGATCGCCTTCATCCGCAGCCTGCGCGAACAAGGCCACTCGCTGCACAACGCCATCAACGAAGGCGCCCTCACCCGCCTGCGCCCGGTGCTGATGACTGCGCTGGTCGCCTCCTTAGGCTTCATCCCCATGGCCCTCGCCACCGGGACTGGGGCTGAAGTGCAGCGACCGCTGGCGACGGTGGTGATTGGCGGGATTCTGTCGTCGACAGCGCTGACTTTGTTGGTATTGCCGGCGTTGTATCAGTGGGCGCATCGGCGGGAGGATGAGGAGGAACTCAAGTCGCTTAAATAGGGTTTCAAACAACTATTTAAACCCCGGAAGGCTCAGGGCAGAGCCTTCTGGAGCTTTGCCCGGCTCACACTGAACTTTCATTTGGGAAAAGGTCAAACGATTCAGCCTTCGACAGTAGACTGTGTCCGTAGTCTTCTTCACACGGGACTTTCAGACACTTCCAGGCAAGCGGGTAACCGTTGGAGATACAAACCACCCGTGCAAGTACTTATCGTCAACTTGCAAATGGCAGCCACTGGGGCCGCCCTGCATAAGGACATGTAGATGTTGACGAACAAGGTTCCGGCCATATGACGCGCACCAGTCTCTACGACCGCATCTCCGAGCGCCGACTGGCTGACGAAGCCCTGGCGCGTGAGGCAGCCGAACATGCTGCCGCGCAGCAGGCACTTGAACGTGTCGAAGCGCTCACCCCGGTTCCAAAGCCGTTGCTCGACGCGCCCTGCAGTTTCAATTTCGGCGGGTTCCACTTCGGCTTTCCGGAAGGTTTCCAGTGCAACGCGATTGAAGCCACCGTTCAAGTGGGCGGAGAGCCTGTCGTCGTCTCCATTCAGCGTCGCGATGTGCCTGAAGAGGCAACGCTTGCCGAAGCGTTCGCCGAAGCCGTCAAGGCGCTGCAGCCACTGCATGGCGAAGTCCAGGTCATTCGCCACTACGAAACGCTGTTGGCGGGCAATGCAGCGCTGGCGCTGGATTTTCATTTTCGCGCAGGCCTTGAAGAGCGGCATGGACGCCTGATCGGTGCCATCGTGCCGTGTGCCGATCACAACGAACGCCAATGGCTGAGCGTGGGCTGCGTGATTGACTCCGAAAAGACCGCGCTGAAAACCTGGTTGCTGGATTTTGACAGCATGCTTGAAGGCCTGACCGCCCCCTGAACTCTATTTCATCGCTGACAGGACACGCTTTAATGGACTATCCGTTGCAGAACATCAGCGTCACGCCAGGTGATCGCACCTCAACTACTCGCAGCCCGCAGGAGTAACGGCGATGTTCGAGGCAGCGCGGTTACTGGATGAGATCGAACACACCGGTGCAATGGCGGGCTTTGTGCTCGGAGCGATCGTGGGCATCGCGGCAGTGGCGTATGTCTCGCTCACCTTCGCCACGTGCGGGTTCGGCGGTTTTTTACTGGCCATGGCAGTCGGCCTGGCCGGTAATGCCATCGCCAGTATCGGGGAGAGTATCGGCAGCGCCTTCAGCTCTCCCGCGGGGCAGATCGAATCTGCCTCGCCCAACGTGTTCATCAATGGCCGCCCCGCTGCCTTTGCCATCGAAAGCACCGCCGTGTGTGACAAGCACTCGCCGATCGTCAAGGTGGCCGAAGGCTCCAGCAACGTCTTCATCAACGGCCAGCCCGCTGCGCGCAAGGGCGACAAGCTGACCTGCGGCGCGAAGATCGGCACTGGCTCGCCCAACGTCTTCATCGGCGGCGGTACCCAACGCTACCTGCCGGTGGACGACGAAGTCTCGGCGATGGCCCGCTACACCGTGGACATTCTGTTGGTCGTAGCCGGCGGCGCCAAGGCCGTGCTCAGCATTGCCAAGCTGGGCATGCAGGCCGGTCTGAAAGCGGCAGGCCCTTGCGCCCTGCAGTTCATGGGCGGTGTCTTTCTCGGGGACGCCATTTTTCGCTTCGGCGTCGCCCCCGTGGCCGAAAAAGTGCTGGGCGGCCTGCACGGCAACCCGGTCGACACCACCACCGGACGCAAACTGCTGATCGACGAGTCCGATTTCAGCCTGCCCGGCCTGATGCCGATCGAGTGGACACGCTTCTACGCCAGCGACCTCGATGTCGACAGCGCGCTGGGCAAGGGCTGGGTGTTGCCCTGGGAACAAAGCCTGCGGCGCAAGGGCAGCTTTCTGTACCTCAGCGACAATCAGGGCCGCAGCGTGCCCTTCGTGACACTGGACTACAACCAGCGCATCTACAACGCACAGGAACAGCTGTACCTGGTGCGTACCGAGGGTGGTCATTACCTGCTGCAAACACTGGATAACGTCTTTTACTACTTTGGTGAAGTGCCCGACGACAACCAGCCTGTTC
The DNA here is from genome assembly GCF_001467335.1 of Pseudomonas sp. ICMP 10191. Lineage (NCBI taxonomy): Bacteria > Pseudomonadati > Pseudomonadota > Gammaproteobacteria > Pseudomonadales > Pseudomonadaceae > Pseudomonas > Pseudomonas sp. ICMP 10191. The sequence goes on along the minus strand of NZ_LKGW01000024.1, from coordinate 1,129 downwards.
CCCTGCAACGCGTCGAAAACGCCCTCGGTCATTTTCTGCATTTCGTACGCAGCGAAGACGGCGTTCTGACCGACATCTGCTCCACCGGCGGGCATCGTGTGCACCTGCACTACGACGAGGTGACAAACCGCCTGAGCACCGTCAAGCGGATCGTCGGCGACCAGGCCGTCGAGACACTGGTGCGCTATGGCTACGACAACAATGGCCAGTTGAACAGTGTGTACAACCGCAATGGCGACTCGGTGCGCAACTTCAGCTACACCGACGGCCTGATGACCCGCCACGCCAATGCGCTGGGGCTCAGTTGCGAATACCGCTGGGAAGTTCTCGACGGCAAGCCGCGCGTGGTCGAACACTGGACCAGCGACGGCGAGCACTTTCATTTCGATTATGATTTCGAGGCGCGCCAGACGCGCGTAACCGATGTGCTGGGGCGTCGTGCCGAGGTGACCTACAACAAGGACCGTCGCGTCATCGCCAGCACTGATTTCGGCGGTGAGCAGTACCGTATCGCGCTGGACAACACCGGCAATATCACCGGCCTGACGCTGCCCGATGGCAACCAGCTGGGCTTCGAGTACGACGATCTGTCACGCCTGACCGCAGAAACCGACCCGCTGGGCCGAACCACGCGTTATCAGCATCACTACAAGACCACACTGGTCAAACAGATCACTTACCCTGACGGCGCCATCTGGACGGCCCGCTACGATTCGAAAGGCAATCTGGTTGCGGAGATTGATGCGCTGGGTCAAAAGACCGAATACCTCAACAGCGAAGATGGCCTGCCGCACACCATCATCGATGCGACCTATAAATCCAAATACCTGTGGTGGAACAACCTGGCGCAGGTCGAGCGCTTCCAGGACTGCTCGGGCAAGAGCACCTGGTACCGTTACGACGAGCGCGATCAACTGGTGGCCGTCACTGATGCCCTGAACAACACCACCACACTGGAACGCAAACCTGGCGGCGAAGTGCTGAGCATCAACCATCCGGACGGCACCCGCGAGAGCTTCACCTACAACGCCCACGGCCAGGTGCTCACGCACACCAACGGCAAGGACCAGACCACGCATCTGGCACGCAACGCCCGTGGCCTGCCGATCAGACGCCAGGACCCCAAGGG
>NZ_LKGW01000023.1:0-794 GCF_001467335.1 Pseudomonas sp. ICMP 10191 | reverse complement strand
CGCGGCACCTGGCACCTGGTTGTGGGCAAGAAGTGGGAGAAGATCGCCGGTTTTCCGGAGTTGCCGGTGAAAGGGCTGATCAACGCTCTGCCGAAAATCCGGGAACGCCTGGCGACTGACCCGAAGGCCTCTGCGGCTGCCGGCACGCTGCAGACCGTTGGCCAGCTGCTGGAGTGGTTCATGGTTCGTCAGTCCACCGAGCGCAGCCTGTCGGCAAAGCGCCGCGCCACGAACACCTCAATCATCACCTGCCACCTCAAGCCGCGCCTGTCCGAGCTGCTCATTGCCGATGTGGACCGGTCCACCTTGGACAAGCTGGTCATGTGGCCCATGCAGGCCGAAATGTCGCTCTCCTACGTCCGGTTGATGTGGGGCGTGCTGGTTGTCGCGTTCCGACAGGCCGAAAAGCTGCGTCTGATCGCCCAGAACCCAGTCGCCGGTTTCAAGTTCACCGACTTCACCAAGGCCCGCATCCTGCCGAAACCATCGCGGCTGCGTGCCGTTCAGCTGGAAGAGGTGCTTGGTGACCTTGCTGCAGGATTCGACCAGCACCCACAGGACTGCATGCTCGCTTTGATGATGCTGTGTCACGGCACGCGGGCTGGCGAGACAAGGCAGGCCCGGTGGTCGCACCTCGCGCTGGGTGAGCAGGGCGAGTGGTTTATTCCTGCTGAGAACACCAAGACCCGCTGTGAGCACCGGCTACCGCTGACCCATCAGGCCTGCGCGCTGCTGGAGCGCTATCGGGACTGGCAATCGTCGAAGGGCTACAAGGGTGCCTACATGTTCCCGGC
>NZ_LKGW01000022.1:0-827 GCF_001467335.1 Pseudomonas sp. ICMP 10191 | reverse complement strand
CCATGGAGAGGCTTTCGTTTGTCTGCACTCACGAAGCCGACAATCTGCCTGCTATAAGCGAGGATGCTCAGGCACTGTATCGCTATGCACTATTTCTGAAATCGAAAAAAGGCGCCAAAGACTATCAGCAAATAGGCAGATATTACCGTTTGGCCTATGCAGCAGGGAACTATAAAGCAGCGACCAACCTGCACATCCTAATTTCTCAAGGTGCTGTTGATAGTAACAATCGCAGTATAGAGGCGATTGACATTGTGGAGCATCTGATCGCGCAAGGTATTCCAGGCGGTTACTACGATATGGGACATTATTTGGAAGTCGGCTACGGCGTAGTACGCAATAAGGGCAGCGCGTATGCCTACTTTCGCAGGGCGGCAGACTTAGGCAATCCTGCTGCACAATTTTATGTCGCTCGATTACTGTCTAGCATCCCGGCCGATACCGCCGATGTCATGCAAGCAATGTACAAATGCGCGATGGAGCAAGGTAATGGGCCAGCAGGCGTTCATTACGCAAGCTATTCAAAAGTTGTTGGCCATTATGCGGATGCGGTTACCGGCTTTCACACCACAATTCGAAACGGTGACTACGATGCAGCACGCAATCTGGCCCGTGCTTTTGAAGGCCCGCCACCATCGGAAGAGCTTTACTATATGGCCTTGCAGCGAGATGAAGAGCGTGTGAAGCGATTGGATAAAATAAATATGTTTCTCTCGCGCCATGAGCATCTTGGGGCAAAAGTCCCAGATCTGGACGATATCGTTCCACTTCCTCCAGCACCGTTGCCCGAGTGGGACGGCACGTTCAAATGGAAGCGTGATCGTGAT
>NZ_LKGW01000021.1:0-880 GCF_001467335.1 Pseudomonas sp. ICMP 10191 | reverse complement strand
GCGTAGTCGACATACTGGAAGGCCAGTGCCGGCAGAGGGTCGGCCAGCCCCTGGCTGAAGGCCCGGTACAACATACCGATTTCGTGCAGCAGAACGCCCGTCGACCAACCGTCAGAAACGATATGGTGCTGGGTCACCAGCAGGATGTGCTCTGTCTCCGACAGTTGCACAAGTCGTCCGCGAATCAGCGGCCCCCTCGACAGGTCAAACGGCGCCAGCGCCTCCTCGCCAGCGAGCCGCTCTACGGCCTCGTGTTGCGTCTCGTCTTGCGTCTTGTGTTGTGCCGCGCTGTCCAGAGCGCGCAGGTCATGAGTGATCAGGGCGAACCCTTGGGTCGCCGGCGCGATCACCTGGATCGCCTGGCCCTCGTGCAAGGCAAAGTGGGTGCGCAGGGTTTCGTGGCGCGCCACGATCCGGTCAAGCGTGGCCTGCAAGGCGTCTCTGTCCAATCGGCCGCGCAACCGTAGTCCCGCCGGAATGTGATAAGCAGCCCCCGCCGCCCGGTCCAGTTGATCGAGGAACCACAAGCGTTGCTGCGCCCACGACAGCGGCAAAGGTAGATCGCGGTCGACCAGCGTCAACGGCGTCTGCGCCGAGAGCCGGGCGTTCGCCACCTGACGTGCCAGACCTTGCNCCCGCCCAGTTCGAAGAAGTGGTCGTGGCGACCGACACGCTCCAGCCCCAGCAACGCCTGCCAGATCTGCGCCAGCGCATGCTCGATGTCACCTGCCGGCGCCTCGTAACCGCGACTGGCATAAGCGTCGTCCTCCGGCGCCGGCAATGCCCGTCGATCCAGCTTGCCGTTTGGCGTTAGCGGGAAACGCGCCAGCGTTACGAAGGCACTCGGAATCATGTACTCCGCCAGCCCTTGCGACAGTTG
>NZ_LKGW01000020.1:0-892 GCF_001467335.1 Pseudomonas sp. ICMP 10191 | reverse complement strand
CAGAATTCAACTAGTCACACTTTAACTACCCAGACCTATCCTCTTGATTAATAAGTGATGGGCTGGGTACTAATCGTCTAAATCTTACGCACCCCGTACTGGCTGACTTTCACCTTTGAATCGAGCAGGATGCCGGTGGCTAGGTACAGCCCCATACGCGACGTGATGACCGTCTCAGTAAGATCAATAGTACCCCGCTGCGTTTCCAGCGCTCCGGAAAAGCTGGCCGGCATGGTGAACGGCTCTTGGTACTTGTCCATCGACCGATAGTAGAACGTAGACGATGCGCCATTTACCGTCTTGGTGATGGTCAATTCAGCCTCCCAAGCCAGAATGCCGCGCGACGACCCGACGATATCTACCGCCGACACCATTTCTATAACGTCGCCAGCCGCCAGGTTGGTCTGTACCACGTTGGCCGTGGGTTGCATGTAGATGTAGCCGCCCGGCGCCGCCATGGCGCCACGCAGCTCGATGCACTGCGCCTCGCCATAGGCGGCAGGCTCCTTGAACCAGCGCGTGGTGATCCCGGTCAGGCCAGAGCCAACGGCTTTGTAGCCGTCCGCCAGCACCGACCCGGCCACAGCGTTCACGCCCGCCGGTAGCGCGCCGCCAGTGCCCGCCAGCAGCGGGTTGGCATTGAGGCAGCCGAACGGGCGGATGGCCGAGTAAACGTCGCCAGAGTCCGTGGGCAGCGGGATTCCGGGAAACTCGAAGTTGGCGGTGATGATCGGCACCACCCGCGAACTGATGAACTCGGCACCCAGGATGTTCGGGTGCAGGCCTTCCACGGTCATGGCTTCGGTGAAGCCGTCCCAGATGTTCACCACCGGCACGAACTGGCTGACATAGTTCAACACCCAGTCTTTGTAAGCGATCGCATCGGTTAGCG
>NZ_LKGW01000019.1:0-913 GCF_001467335.1 Pseudomonas sp. ICMP 10191 | reverse complement strand
GCCATTTTTAAACCTCGCCTTTTATGGATTCGTGATCGCGCCGGAAGCCGCGCCGGTATTGGCCTCGACGGCATTCTGCGAATTTTCGTTTCTAGTCAGGGTCGAGCGGTGAATGCGGCCAAAGCCTTTCCCGTCTAACCATTCGTGCCACTTGTTCAGCGCCTCACGCTTGAGCAGTTCAGCCGAAGTGTGGATATAGGTCTGCACATTGCGGGTCAGCGTGTGGTTCACCAGCATCTCGCCGATCAGGAAGTCGACACCCAGATCAGTCCAGCCGGTCCGGGCCACTTTGCGCAGGTCGTGGCTCGTCCACTCACCCTTGCCCAGGCGAGCGAATACGGCACATGCCTGACTGTCGCTGATCGGCCCACGGTTGCGAGCCGGGAACATGTAGGCACCCTTGTAGCCCTTCGACGATTGCCAGTCCCGATAGCGCTCCAGCAGCGCGCAGTAACCACTCGCCCTGCTCACCCAGAGTGAGGTGCGACCACCGGGCCTGCCTTGTCTCGCCAGCCCGCGTGCCGTGACACAGCATCATCAAAGCGAGCATGCAGTCCTGTGGGTGCTGGTCGAATCCTGCAGCAAGGTCACCAAGCACCTCTTCCAGCTGAACGGCCCGCAGGCGCGATGGTTTCGGAAGGATGCGNCGCCCCACATCAGCCGGACGTAGGAGAGCGACATTTCGGCCTGCATGGGCCACATGACCAGCTTGTCCAACGTGGACCGGTCCACATCGGCAATGAGCAGTTCTGACAGGCGCGGCTTGAGGTGGCAGGTGATGATCGATGTGTTTGTGGCGCGACGCTTGGCCGAAAGACTGCGCTCAGTGGACTGACGAATCATGAACCACTCCAGCAACTGGCCAACGGTCTGCAGCGTGCCGGCAGCCGCAGAGGCCTTCGGGTCAGTCGCC
>NZ_LKGW01000018.1:0-950 GCF_001467335.1 Pseudomonas sp. ICMP 10191 | reverse complement strand
GCCCAGAGCAGGCGGTTGACCACGCCCAGGTGCTCGTTCATCACGCCTTTGGGCGTGCCGGTGGAACCGGAGGTGTACAGCACATAGGCCAGATGATTGGGCTGCAGGCCCAGGACCTTGGCATCCGTGTTGCCGCTCGGCTGCTTAGCCAGTTGCGCGAGGTCATCGCGGTTATCGAGCACCAGCACCGGAACGCTAAGAGCTGGCAGATCTGCAAGCAGATCGTTGCTGGTCAGCACCGCACGAGGGGCGCTGTCGCTGAGCATATAGGCCTGGCGAGCACTCGGCAGGTCCGGGTCAATCGGCACGTAGGCGCCACCGGCCTTGAGGATACCCAACAGCGCCACGACCATTTCCGCGCCGCGACGCAGGCTTACTGCGACCCGCGTATCCGGTTCCACGCCCAGTTCGATCAGGCGATGGGCGAGCTGGTTGGCCTGCTGGTTGAGTTCGGCGTAAGTGAGCAACGGCCCGCTGTCGCCGCGCACAGCGCAGGTATCCGGACGCCGGTTGACCTGTTGTTCGATCAGTTGGTGAATCAACACATCGCGAGGATAAGGATGGGCAGTATCATTGAAACCCGTCAGCAACAGCTCGCGCTCATCGTCCGGCAGCATCGGCAGGCTGTTCAGCGCTGCTTGCGGCGTGTGTTCCAGTGCTTCCACGAGGCTGCGCAATGCAACCTGCATGTACTCGCCGATGCGCGTTGCACTGATTTGTTTGACGGCCTGAATGGTGAGCATGAAGTCATCGCCCAGGTCATCGACGTTCAGGCACAACGGATAGTTGGTCCGTTCCTCCATGCTCAGGGTCTGAATCCCCTGCCAGGCTGACAATGTGTCGGCCGAGGCCGCACCGTTGTTGCTGTGGCGGTAGTTGAGCAAGGTGCTGAACAGCGGCAGCGAACTCGGCACGCCGCTGCAGCGCTGGGCCAGCGACAGCGAAGCATG
>NZ_LKGW01000017.1:0-1040 GCF_001467335.1 Pseudomonas sp. ICMP 10191 | reverse complement strand
CCTTCCTTCGGGATGTTGTCCATACCGTTGTGGGCCATACCGGCGAGTGCAGATGCGGATACGGCGGCGACCATTGGCGCAGTTGCAGCAGCAGCGGCGAGTGCGGCGGCCGGCGCAGCAGCTGGACCGATCAGCGGAATACCGGCGGTCGATGCGTAAGCGTTCAGCGCTGCCTGCGCAGACGCTGCCTGCGCGTTGGCGATCAAGCCGGTGGCCGCCGCCGATTGCCCGCTTTTACCAACGAGCAGTTGAATGCCCTGATATATCAGCCACTGCGCTGCCATGTCGCTCAACGCGTTTATTACCGACTTGGACATATTGCTCGCGAAGTCAGCAACAGCTTCTCCCGCGTTATCCACATCAGTGGCTACATCAGCGAAAACATTTCCCAGCCCGGTGGTGGCGTCATCAAGCGAGCCCGAGACAAAATCTGCGGCCTTCGCAGAGTAATTTTCGGCAGCGTCTACATAGTTCTGCCAGGCATCACTCACGCCCGCCATCCAGTTGGACTGGGCCTCGTCAATCCGATTGTAATAATCCTGCTGGATGACCATTCGTTCGGCTAGCGCCTCGGAGAGCATGCCAGTCTCTTTGGCGTACAGCTCGGCGCTGATATCGCCGGAGTTGCGCTGCGCCTGGAGGTCCGCAGCCTTGCGCGCGTAATCCTCCTGAATGGCCATATCCTGCTTCAGGCGGTCCCGGGCCTTGTCGCCCATCCCTGCGCCAGCAAGCTCCATATCGAAGCCGCCGCGAGTGGCAGCGTTATCATCCTTGAGGGTCGCAAGGAAGCTGACGGCCTTGGCCTCTTCCTCGTTCGCAACCTTGAGTTTTTGGAGAGCATCCAGCTCCGACGCCAGGCCCTCGAGGCGCTTCTGTTGAACAGCGTTGATCCCGACGAGCTTGCCCGATGCAACTTCGAAGCGGATCTTGTCCACTTCCGTGGCGTTTTTCTGCGCATCCGCGCTGGTATTGATCAGCGCGATCTGGCGCTGCAGGTCGGTCTCTGAACCCTTGAAGGTATCGCTCAGTTTCTTCGCTGC
>NZ_LKGW01000016.1:0-1101 GCF_001467335.1 Pseudomonas sp. ICMP 10191 | reverse complement strand
CCACATGCTGCGTAAGATCGCCGCCGAGCACCGGTTCGAGTACAAGCGCTTCGATCCAAGCCCACACCTTTCGCGTGTGAAGGTCCAGCGCATAGACCCCGTCGCGGATGCGTTCAACGTTCTGCGCATCAAGGAAGCGAGGGACCGCGGGCTGTCTCGGTACGCCGCCAAGAACCTGATCGGCATCAGCAGCACGCTGATGGAACGACTCATCGCAGACTTCAACATCGATTACCCGGTGAACAGGATCTATCGCAAGTGAAGCGCATGCAGTCCCGCGCCAACCATCGCCGCCGCCCACTTCAACTCAACATCCCACCCAGTGGAATCAAGCCCCCGGAGAAACAACCATGTCGAAGCCGACAGACACCAGCGAATTCCTGAACGAACTGAATGGCGGGGCTTTCGCCAGCCAGATAGGCCACGCCCTTTCCGAAGTTGCCGCCGGCGTTGTCGATCACGGCAAAGCCGGGAAGGTGGTCATCACCCTGGACTTCTCCCAGATCGGCGAATCCAGCCAGGTGAAGATCAATACGCCAATGCACGTTGGCTCCGGCGGCAACATCACGCTGTTCGCCGAAAAGCACGACCAGCTGTTCACGCGTGACGATGCACCTATCCCACGCCGCGACTGATCACCCTCCCACCAAGCGAGACCTGAAATATGTCCCTCACGAAAGAAGCAATTCAACTGATTACTGACACCGCGCTGATCGCAGACGGCAAAGAGCTGAACACCGTCACGCCTACCATCGTGCTGCCCGAAGGCGCGAAGATCGTGAACCTTGAGCAATTCGGCGCAGGCCGCAGTCGCTTCCGTGGCACGTTCTCCACCAACTCCTTGGCGGACTTCGCCAAATACGTGTCCGACCGCGCAGTCGCCGACGCAAAAGGCTTCATCAATCAGGACGAAATGACCTGTTCGGTGCTGTTCAACCTGGGCAACGAGGAAGTGCCAGGCCACGCAGATGATCGCGCTGTGCTGAAGCTCAAGCCCACCGCTGCCTATCAGGCCGTGCAGGCCATTAGTGGCCGGGCCATGTCGCAGAAGGATATGAGCGACTGGATTGAAGACTGGCACAGCACCCTGTCGGCGGTCGG
>NZ_LKGW01000015.1:0-1106 GCF_001467335.1 Pseudomonas sp. ICMP 10191 | reverse complement strand
CCCTGGGCCCAGCTGGAGGCGCAAGTGGCGCCGTTTTATAGCAACACCGCAGGCAAGCGCGGACGCCCTGCGATAGGGGTGTCGCGCATGTTGCGCATGTACGTCGTGCAGCAGTGTTTCGGTTTCTCCGATGAAGGTTGCGAAGATGCCGTCTACGACAGCCAGGCCATCCGCGGTTTTATGGGTATCGACCTGGGTCGCGAGTCGGCACCGGATGCCACCACCTTGCTGCGTTTTCGCCGCTTGCTGGAAACCCATCAGCTAACGCGGCTGCTGTTTGAAACGATTAACCAGCATCTGGCCAGCCGGGGGCTGCTGCTCAAGGAAGGCACTATCGTCGACGCTACCCTGATCGCCGCGCCGCCCTCGGTCAAGAACCGAGAAGGCAAGCGTGATCCTGAGATGCATCAGGCCAGGAAAGGCAATCAATGGCACTTCGGGATGAAGGCCCACATTGGTGTAGACGCCACGTCGGGGCTGGTGCACAGCGTAGTAGGGACGGCCGCTAACGTGGCGGATGTCACCCAGGTTGGCCAGTTGCTGCACGGTGACGAAACCTATGTTTCGGGTGCCGCTGGATACACCGGTGCGGCCAAGCGACCGGAGCACGCTGAACGGGACGTTATCTGGTCGATTGCAGCACGGCCAAGCAGTTACAAGCAGCACGGCGAAGGCAGCGTGCTGTATCGGGTCAAGCGTAAAATTGAATATGCCAAGGCGCAACTGCGCGCCAAGGTCGAGCACCCCTTCCAGGTAATCAAGGTGCGCTTCAATCATCGCAAGGTTCGCTACCGTGGGCTGGAAAAGAATCGAGCACCCCTTCCAGGTAATCAAGGTGCGCTTCAATCATCGCAAGGTTCGCTACCGTGGGCTGGAAAAGAATACAGCGCAGTTGTTCAGTTTGTTTGGGTTGGCCAATCTGATGCTGGCCAAGCGGTATTTGCAACAGGCGGCAGGATAAATCCGTCTGAAAGGCGGGACTGGCCCGCCAATCAGCAAAAGGAGGGCAGAAATCTGCCCGAGAAACGCAAAGCAAGGCCGGCAGGTTGAAAAAAACCGGCTTGGAAATGAAGACGGTGCGAACGGGTTAATTTTTCAGCGTCTCC
>NZ_LKGW01000014.1:0-1117 GCF_001467335.1 Pseudomonas sp. ICMP 10191 | reverse complement strand
GAGCAATGGCTTCACCTCCAGCAGCGTTGCCGTCATCAAAACGATACTGGGGTGCATCCTGCTCTCGATCGTGCTGCGTTTCCTCAAGCGTCCGACATCAGCCGCCAAATGGAGCCAGGCCGCGATCTGCGCGTTCCTCGGTATTTTCGTGCTGTTCCATTTCGAAACGTCCGCCTACCGACATTACGCTGCGGCGGGTGTCGTCGTCGTACTCATGGCCAGTGCCTCAATCTCGTCGATCATTCTGGGGCGCCTGTTACTGAAGGATGCCATCACTGCAAACGCAACAGTGGGGGCCGCACTTGCCATCTCAGGGATTGCAGTGATCTTCGGCGCTGATTTGCAACAGGGCTTCACTCTGGAAGGTGCAGCCCTGGCCTCGATCGCAGGCTGTGGCTACGGAGCGTTTTCAGTTGCCATGAAAAAAATGGGCGTTTCGGGGGGCCTGCATTTCACTCGTCAACTGCTCTTCTTCGGCAGCCTGTACCTGCTGATGCCGGCCGCTGCCGATGGTTTCGTGATCGGCGAGCTGTCATCAATGGCTATTGCCGCACTGCTGGCGCTGGCCGCCCTGCCGACCATCCTCGGCTTTTTCTGCACGACCAAGGCCATTGAGTACCTCAAGCCATCCCAGGTGCAAGCGCTTGAACTCACCGAACCGCTGTTTGCGGCATTGCTGGCATTTGTAGCCCTCAATGAAGTACCGCGCGAAAGCCTCTATCCGGGAGCGGCCCTGATCATCGCTGGTTTGTGCTTCTCCAACGAACTGATACGCCTGGGTCAAAAAGCGCCGACGCGGGCCAGTCAGTAAGGCAGGCAGCGGCCTGTCAGTTGCGAGCACGTTGATCCCAGTACCCGATGTCATGCGTGAGGCCCCGTACACAAGCACTCGCTCGGTACGGCGCGCTCCAGACATCACAGAGCTTGCCGGTGCCCTATTTCGCATCAGACGGCGGCTTAGCGCGATTTCAAATGAAAATGCACCCAACAAAAAAGGCGTCCCGAAGGACGCCTTTTCTGTTGGACTCAAAACGACTGTTCTTGAGTCCTGATCTTCAACCCTGATACAGCTGGGCGAAAATGGTCGGGGTAAGGGGATTCGAACTCCTGACATCCT
>NZ_LKGW01000013.1:0-203682 GCF_001467335.1 Pseudomonas sp. ICMP 10191 | reverse complement strand
CCCGCCGCTAATTGTTTCAAGCAATAAAAAACCGCGACCTCCTGGCGGAAGTCGCGGTTTTTTTATGCCAGCCGATCAATAGTGAGGTGGCGGGGCATCTTCCTCGAAGGTCTCGAACTGGCTGCCCATTTCCTCCTGACGCTTAAGCATCGCCGCCATCTGCAGTTGCAGATGATCCAATTCGCGCCGCTGCTTTACCAGCACGTCATTGAGTGCCTGGATCGTATCGTCCTGAAAGGCCATACGGCTTTCAAGCTCCATGACTCGCTCTTCAAGGCTCATGATTACTCCTCCTCAAATCGGAAATCATTTGTCAGTACCGGCTTCAACTGCCGACGGATTGCCGAGAGCTGTTCGTCGGTATAAGCGATGGCAGCATGCTTGCCCCACACGGGCGCAGGCCAGGCAGCATCGTCACGTTTGCGCACGATGACGTGCATATGCAGCTGGCTCACTACGTTGCCCAAGGCGGCAACATTGATTTTATCCGCATCGAAGAGCTCGTTCAGCACCTTGGCCAGCGCACTCGTCTCCTGCCACAACTGCATCTGGTCTGCTGCACTCAGCTGAAAGACTTCGGTGATGTCTGCGCGGCGCGGCACCAGAATGAACCAGGGGTAGTGGCTGTCGTTGGAGAGCAGTAACCGGCATAGCGGAAAGTCGCCAATCGGCAAGGTGTCTTGTTGAAGACGGGAATCCAGAACGAACACGATAAAAAGCTCCTGATTGCCAGGTGAATGCACCTGCCCTGTCGGTAACAGGGTGCTGCGATAGGCAGTCAGGATACTAGGCTTCGCGTAAGGCTTCACCTGCGCACCAGAATGCATCCACTGCAACGGTCGCCGCACCGATTTGACGCCACTGACTGACGGCGGACCCCGTTGAAAACAGCCTCACCTTGAACCACCGCCTTACAATTGCCTGCCTCGCGTACATGAAAATGAAACATCCATTGCCTCACCATGACCGCCACCCATAGCAACGCTCCAGGTTCAGGCGAACCCGATGGGGAATGCACCAAAATCACACACTGCTGTTGCGTCAGCAACACGGTGGATTCGTTTTCTACTCAATGTAAGCCTATACCGGTAACGTTTTTGGGCGAGAGGGGCAGAAGCCAGCCTTGGCGGAGAAAAGCCAGCGGTATTTTCAAAAAATAAAAATAGTCATTTAAAACAGCTAGATGGAGCAAAAAAGCGATCTTGATTCTGATTTTTCACAAAATTTTTTCATTTTCGGAAACTTTGTGCACGCTTGTTGCTTTATCACCCATATGATCACGACACCCCTGGCGGAAAACAGGGGTGACAGCATCAAGGGAAACAAGGCTTGCGACCCTGAGGGACGCCGTGACGGACCGCACTTTGATCGATCCGACAATGTGCAGAATGCCACTACAGGCTAGCTCGGCTGCGCGTCGTAAAGATTCTGAAAGGATAAGGCTGTAGCTATAGCAACCCAAGTCAGCGTGATATAGATTCCGCCGACAAAAATAGAAAGAGCCGCCCAGATAAAAAAACAGGTGGGACGGCAGACAAATCTTCTAAAAACCAAAGGAGCAATCACGATGAGAGTGATGAAGTGGAGCGCAATCGCACTGGCCGTTACAGCAGCCAGCGCCCAAATGGCAACAGCCGCACCTTTCGTCAGCGATCAGGCTGATGCCAAGGGCTTTGTGGAAGGCAGCACGCTTGACCTGAAGTTGCGCAATTACTATTACAACCGTGACAAGAAAGCTGGCGCTGATGACGATCGCGACTGGACCCAGGGTATCCTGGCCAACCTCAGCACCGGCTACACCCAAGGCACTATCGGTGTCGGTGTCGAGGCTTTCGCCTACGCTGGCGTCAAGCTGTGGGGCCCGGACAAATACTCGGGTTCCGGCAACCTGATCACGGACGCTGCCGGTAACAACGAAGATACCCAGTCCAAAGCTGGCGGCGCAGTCAAGTTCCGCATCTCGAAGACCGAGTTGAAAATTGGTGACATGCAGCCTACAAGTCCAGTGTTTGGAGTTGGCGGCTCGCGTCTGCTACCTCAGACAGCTAGCGGTCTGAGTCTGCAAAGTAGCGAGATTGCAGGTCTTGATCTTGAAGCAGGTCACTTCTATTCAGGCACCAGCCAAGACGATACCAGTCATAATGGCAGCATCTGGGCAACTTATGCTGGCGTCCAAGCCAACAGTGCTGATTTCGCTGGCGGCAAATACGCGATTACCGACAGCCTGGGTGTTGCATTCTATGCCGCCAAGCTGGAAGACGTCTGGGATCAATACTACGGTAACGTGAACTACGCCTTGCCTCTGGGCAATGATCAGTCTTTGGCATTCGATGCGAACATCTATCGCACCGTTGACGAAGGCAGCGCCAAAGCCGGCTCGATCAGCAACACCGCGTTCTCCGGTTCCGCAGCCTACTCGTTCCTTGCTGCCCATACCGTGACCCTGGCGTTCCAGAAGATCAACGGTGACACCCCGTTCGACTACATCGGTATCGGTGACAACAACCGCGGTGGCGACTCGATCTTCCTGAACAACTCGATCCAGTACTCCGACTTCAACGGCCCGGGTGAAAAATCCTGGCAGGTCCGCTATGACCTGAACATGACTCCTTACGGCGTTCCAGGCCTGAGCTTCATGACCCGCTACATCAAGGGTACTGACATCGACGGCACCAAAACACCTACCGGCAGCGCTTATGCTGGCCTGTACGGTGCAGACGGCGAGCACCACGAAACCAACCTTGAAGCCAAATACGTCGTACAGACTGGCCCAGCCAAAGACCTGTCCTTCCGTATGCGTCAAGCATGGCACCGCGCCAACGCCGACCAGGGCGAAGGCGACGTCAACGAGTTCCGCCTGATTGTCGATTACCCGATCTCGATCCTGTAATCACCGCTCAGCACTCGTTAATAGAAGAAGCCCGGCACATGCCGGGCTTTTTCATGCCCCCATCAAAGCGCTCTGACGCCACCTGCAAGCCAGCCCCGCCCTGTACGCGACCGGCACACCGCCGTACAATGCCAGGTCATTTCCTGTCTCAGCAACCGACAACGGCCAACCATGCGCACCAGTCAATTTTTGCTCGCCACACAGAAAGAAACCCCTTCCGATGCGGTCGTGGTCAGCCATCAGCTGATGCTGCGCGCTGGCATGATTCGTAAATTGGCATCCGGTCTTTACACCTGGCTGCCTATGGGCCTGCGCGTGCTGCGCAAGGTCGAAGCCATTGTTCGTGAAGAAATGGACGCCGCTGGCGCACTTGAAATTCTGATGCCCGGCATTCAGCCTGCAGAACTCTGGCAGGAATCCGGTCGCTGGGAACAATACGGCCCGGAGCTGATGCGTCTGGTCGACCGCCACAATCGCGAGTTCTGCCTGGGCCCGACCCACGAAGAAGTCATCACCGATCTGGCACGCAATGAGCTCAACAGCTATAAACAGCTGCCAATCAATCTGTACCAGATCCAGACCAAATTCCGTGACGAGATCCGCCCACGCTTCGGCCTGATGCGTGGACGCGAGTTCGTCATGAAAGACGCTTACTCGTTCCACGCCGATCACGAATCGCTGCAGGTCACCTACGATCGCATGCACCTGGCATACAGCAACATCTTCACCCGCCTAGGCCTCAAATTCCGCCCGGTCGAAGCGGATAACGGCTCGATTGGTGGCGCAGGCTCGCACGAATTCCACGTACTGGCCGAATCCGGCGAAGACGATATCGTGTTCAGCGATGGCTCCGATTACGCAGCCAACATCGAAAAAGCCGAAGCGGTGCCTCGCGAAAAGACTCGTCCGGCCGCTACTGAAGAATTGCGTCTGATCGACACTCCAAACGCCAAAACCATCGCCCAACTGGTCGAGGGTTTCGGTCTGCCCATCGAGAAAACCGTCAAGACTCTGGTGGTCCATGCGGCCGAAGAAGGCAAGCTGATCGCCCTGATCATCCGCGGCGATCACGAGCTCAATGAAATCAAGGCCAGCCAGCTGGAACAGGTCGCCAGCCCGCTGGTCATGGCGTCCGAAGCCGAACTGCGCGACGCCATCGGCGCAGGCGCGGGCTCGCTGGGCCCATTGAACCTGCCACTGCCGTGCATCATCGACCGCTCTGTCGAGCTGATGAGCGACTTCAGCGTGGGTGCCAACATCGACGACAAGCACTACTTCGGCGTCAACTGGGAGCGCGATCTGCCGGTGCCGACCGTCGCCGACCTGCGTAACGTGGTTGCGGGCGATCCAAGCCCGGATGGCAAAGGCACGCTGGAAATCAAGCGCGGCATCGAAGTGGGTCACATCTTTCAGCTGGGCACCAAGTACAGCGAAGCGATGAAGTGCCAGGTGCTGGGTGAGAACGGCAAGCCGGTCAATCTGGCGATGGGTTGCTACGGCATCGGTGTTTCCCGGGTGGTGGCGGCTGCCATCGAACAGAACAGCGACGAAAACGGCATCATCTGGAACGACACCCTCGCACCGTTCCAGATTGCGCTGGTTCCGCTGCGCTACGAGACAGACGCCGTTCGTGAAGCGACGGACAAACTGTACGCCGACCTGACGGCTGCCGGTTTTGAAGTATTGCTCGACGACCGCGACAAGAAGACCAGCCCAGGCATCAAGTTCGCCGACATGGAACTGATCGGTATCCCGCACCGCATCGTGGTGAGCGACCGAGGCCTGGCCGAAGGCAATCTGGAATACAAGAGCCGTACCGAATCGCAACCGCAAGCCATTGCAGTCGCGGACGTGCTGTCGTTCATCCAGGGCAAAGTGAACCGCTGAGTCAAAAGGCGCACCTGTTAGCAGGTGCGCCGCTCTTCACTCGCCCAATCCGCATCAGAGATCCCATGCTCAAACGAAGCACCCTAAGCCTCGGCAGCGCCGTTCTGTGCGGCTCATTTCTCGTCGGCGGCTGTGCCAACCAGCTCTCTCAGCGCAGCGAGCACGAGGAGCGAGTTGAACGCAAACTGCTCGAACATACCCTGCAAGTCGATATCGGCGAACCCAAGACACTGGAGTTGCCGCAACGCCGCGTGCGGATTCACGAGCACAAATCGTTCGAGGTCACCGACTTTGAAGTCACTCGACACTATGACCGCTACACGCCTTACCAACCGTGGCGGGAGGTCTACGAGATCCCGCTCGGCGCGATAGCGGTTGTCGCAGGTGTCGGGGCCAACGTGGTCAACGTGTTTGCGCTGGGCAATTTGCCGGAAAGCATGACCAAGGACTGGATTCACTATGGCGTGGCAGGTCTGAACCCGTTCATGAATGCCCCGTCCCACGGTCGCGCCGAGCAGAATCTGGCGAGCATCGACGAGGTTCAGAAGGACAAGCGGATCGAGAACTCCACCCTGCCCTGGAATGAACGCCCGGTGATGGTCAAGGCTGGCAATGAAACTCACGAAATGAGCACTGACCGCAACGGCATCCTGCGCCTGAACCTGCTGGACAGCCCGTTTGCGGAACAGGACCTGAGCCGCATCACGCGCATCTATATCAATGTCGAAGACGATCAGGACAGCGCGCACGCGAACGCCAGTTTGCCAATCAGCCATTCGCTACGCGGCAAGTTGCTGGAGGCGCACGCCCTGATCTACGACGACCTGGAAGATGACGAGGTCAGCCAATGGGTGCATCGCGTCAAACGTCTTTCTGACATGGGGCTGGAAGAAGAAGCCAGCGAGCTGGAACAGAGCCTGATCGAACTGACGCGCAACGATCCGCAGTTGCAGGGCGAGTTTCTCAAGTCTCTCGCCAGAGACGCTGGCCGTCTGGTCGCCGTTCCTGCCCAGAGTCAGTAGCAAGAGCCCGTAACATGAAAGGCCGCGGCGTATAACCGCGGCCAGTCATTATCGAGAGAACAATTCCAGTTGCTCATGGGCTGCACGCAGATCGTGCAAACGTACGCCTATGCCCAGCAAGCGGACCGGCTTGCCACCACGGGCGAACGCCTGAGCCAGCAACTGTTCATAGCTGCCCAGATCCCTGCCGGCTCCGGACTGCTCCAGAGTCGTCTGCGTAAAGTCGTGAAACTTCACTTTGACGAACGGCTTGCCGGGCCGGTACTGCCCTTCCATTCTGGCCATGCGGCCACTCAACGTTTCCAGCAGGTCCGGCAGCTTTTCCAGGCAGGCCGCCAGATCGGGCAGATCCGTGTCGTAGGTATTTTCAAC
The DNA here is from genome assembly GCF_001467335.1 of Pseudomonas sp. ICMP 10191. Classification (NCBI taxonomy): domain Bacteria; kingdom Pseudomonadati; phylum Pseudomonadota; class Gammaproteobacteria; order Pseudomonadales; family Pseudomonadaceae; genus Pseudomonas; species Pseudomonas sp. ICMP 10191. The sequence continues at coordinate 197,511 of NZ_LKGW01000013.1, read as the reverse complement.
GCTGACTGACTGACGTCGGCTGTCATTCTGCACGGGGCGGTCATCGATCCCGTGCGCCAGACTCCAGAGGCGCTCGCCAAAGCTGCCGAATTCCCGGACCAGCGCGAGCTTGCTGCGGCTTCGCAGGTCGGCGCAGTCGACGATACCCAGCCGGCCGAGCTTGTCTGCGGTGACTTTTCCGACGCCGTGAAGCTTGGTGACCGGCAAGGAAGCAACGAAATCCTCGACCTGATCCGGTGTGATGACGAACAACCCGTTGGGCTTTTTCCAGTCGCTGGCGATCTTGGCGAGAAACTTGTTGGGCGCAACGCCCGCCGACACGGTGATGTGCAACTGATTCGAGACCCTGCGACGGATGTCCTGCGCGATGCGTGTGGCACTGCCGGAAAAATGCCCGGCCTCGGACACATCCAGAAAGGCCTCATCCAGAGACAACGGCTCTATAAGGTCGGTGTAATCGCGAAAGATCGTGTGGATTTCCCGCGATGCTTCTTTATAAGCATCCATGCGCGGCTTGACGATGGTCAGGTCCGGGCAGAGTTTGAGCGCATGCCGGGACGACATGGCCGAACGCACCCCATAGGCGCGCGCCTCGTAATTACAGGTCGCAATCACCCCGCGCCGCTCCGCAGAGCCGCCTACCGCCAGCGGCTTGCCAGCGAGGTCGGGCTCGTCACGCATTTCAATGGCTGCATAAAAGCAGTCACAGTCGATGTGGATGATTTTGCGCTGCGTCATGACCTGATGGGATTTTGCAATCAATGGCCGCGCAGTATCTCATTCGTACCGCCAAGTAACATCCAATGATGCGAAAGGCCGCCATGAAAAGTAGTCAAAAGCCCATCACGCATGACCGAAAAAGCCGCAAAGCCCCGTCATGCAAGCGCCGATGCCGTGCAGACCGATCATTTGGATCCGCTAAGCATTTGAAGAAAAAGCACTTTTTTAAAACTAACCATTGACACCTCGCCATCTCTCTGTAGAATGCCGCCACACAGACGCGGGATGGAGCAGTCTGGTAGCTCGTCGGGCTCATAACCCGAAGGTCGTCGGTTCAAATCCGGCTCCCGCAACCAAACATCAAGAAAGGCTACTCGAAAGAGTGGCCTTTTTTGTGCGCGCCTGAAAAGCACCCTTCCAAGGCCTGGACATGGACCATGCCTCGCGCAGATATAGATCGCTCCCGGCGACCTGCGTCAAATCCTGACCAAAGGCCTTACGCTTTCCTGATAATGCCCCACGCAAGCGCGCAGCCCTGAAAACTGCGCATCCGAACCCAATCGTGCAAAATCTGCACAATCTGCTACTCATTTGCAGGCTTTCCGGATTAAGGGTTGACACGTCGGCGTTCGGCTGTAGAATGCCGCCACACAGACGCGGGATGGAGCAGTCTGGTAGCTCGTCGGGCTCATAACCCGAAGGTCGTCGGTTCAAATCCGGCTCCCGCAACCAAACATCAACAAAGGCTACTCGAAAGAGTGGCCTTTTTTGTTTCCGGCAAAAAAGCAGTGCGGGCAACGGCTAACTGTCTGACAAAAAAGACTATTTCCAAAGCCCTTTGAAACCCTATCATCACATCTGTAACGTAATGCGTGCATTTACGACAGTTTTTGCGTGCGCTGCCGATAGGTGTTACTAAGCTGAATCACGACTGAACCGCAGCTGAACAGCATCACCCGGCTCGATTCGCTATTCGCTCGTTAGACGTTGACGCGCTAACATCCTGAAATATTTTCTGCGTAGGGATTGGTAACTTGGCTGCATACCTCCATCCTGTCGCGCACGATCCAAGGAGTGATTGATGCGCGACAACATGTCCGATTCCAATGAAACCATTGATGCAGAGCAACCCATCAGCCCACCGCGCCATAACTGGCGGGAGCTGCTGAGCAAATACCGACAGCCCATCGGGCTGGCAGTGATGCTGCTGTTGTTCAGCCTGGCCCTTATAGCCTGCCGCCACATGCTGGTCGAAATGGACTGGTATGCGCTGCACGACTCGCTGTTCGCAGTCCCCCTGCCCGCCTTGGGCGGTGCGCTGCTCGCGGCAATCGTCGGCTATATCATCCTGATGGGCTATGAACTGTCGGCCAGTCGCTATGCCAATGTCGACCTGCCCATCAAGACGCTGCTTCTCGGCGGCTTCACCTCATTTGCCATCGGCAATGCGGTCGGCCTGTCGATGCTGTCCGGTGGCTCGGTGCGCTACAGGCTTTATTCACGCCACGGCGTAGGCGCAATCGAAATTGCCCGCATGACCGTGTTCGCCAGCCTGTCACTGGGTTGTGCGCTGCCGCCGCTGGCTGCACTGGCCACGTTGAGCAACCTGTCAGGCGCGTCACTGGCACTCAAGCTTCCCGTCGACGTGCTGGCTGTCGTCGCCACAGCAGTTTTGATCGGCAGCTTGCTGCTGGCGGTGTTTGTCTACCGTCGCCGCCTGCCGGAACAGGACATCCCGCACAATATTCTGGTTCGTCTCGGTCGTCGTACCTTGCGCCTGCCGGATTTGAAGCTGACGCTGATCCAGCTGGTGATCACCGCGCTGGATGTCGCCGCCGCAGCGATGGTCCTGTACCTCCTGCTGCCGCACGCGCCGCCGCTGGGTGCATTCATCCTTATCTATCTGCTGGCCCTCGCTGCTGGCGTACTCAGCCATGTGCCTGGCGGCGTCGGTGTGTTCGAAGCGATTCTGCTCGCAGCCTTTGCCAACGAACTGGGTGCCGCCCCGCTCGCCGCTGCGCTGCTGCTGTACCGCCTGATCTACGTGATCCTTCCGCTGCTGCTGGCCTGTCTTACCCTGCTGTTTACCGAAGCCCAACGTCTGCTGCCGACCCGGCAAGCCATGCGCGTCGCCTCAGGGCTGGCGGCACCGATTCTGGCACTACTGGTTTTCTTGTCGGGGGTGGTGCTGCTCTTCTCTGGTGCCACCCCTGAAATCGATACCCGTCTGGAAAACGTCGGCTTCATGATCCCGCATCGACTGATCGATGCATCGCACTTCGGGGCCAGTCTTGTCGGCGTACTGTGCCTGCTGCTTGCCCAGGGCCTGCGTCGGCGACTGTCGGCCGCATGGATGCTGACTTCTATTTTGCTGCTGGTCGGTGCAGTGCTGTCGATACTCAAAGGCTTCGACTGGGAAGAAGCCAGCATGCTGCTGCTGACCGCCTGCCTGCTGCTGACCTTCCGCCGTTCGTTCTACCGTCCAAGCCGCCTGCTGGAGCTGCCGTTCTCGCCGGTCTACCTGATTGCCAGCATTTGTGTGGTCGGTGCCTCGATCTGGCTGCTGCTGTTCGCCTATCAGGACGTGCCTTACAGTCACCAGTTGTGGTGGCAGTTCACCCTCGATGCAGACGCCCCGCGCGGTCTGCGTTCGGCGCTGGGCAGCGCAGTACTGCTGGTGGTGGTTTCGCTGACCTGGTTGCTGCGTACTGCCAGACCGGTCATCAAACTGCCCGACGCGGCAGATCTGGACAAGGCAGCCGAGATCCTCAAGGCATCCAAACAGCCGGATGGCGGCCTGGTGCTGACCGGCGACAAGGCGATCCTGTTTCATCCGGCCGGCAATGCATTCCTGATGTACTCGCATCGCGGCCGCAGTCTGGTGGCGCTTTACGATCCGATCGGCCCTACACAGCAGCGTGCCGAGCTGATCTGGCAATTCCGCGATCTGTGCGACGTGCACCATGCACGTCCGGTGTTCTACCAGGTACGTGCAGAAAACCTGCCGTTCTACATGGACATCGGTCTCACCGCCATCAAGCTGGGTGAAGAAGCGCGCGTCGACCTGCGGCGCTTCGACATCGACGCCAAGGGCAAGGAGATGAAGGACCTGCGTTACACCTGGAACCGGGGTGGCCGCGATGGTCTTTCGCTGGAAATCTACGAACCGGGCCAGGCGCCGATCGACGAGCTGAAAGTGATTTCCGACGCCTGGCTGACGGGCAAGAATGTCCGTGAAAAAGGCTTCTCCCTGGGCCGCTTCAGCACCGAGTACCTAAAGTACTTCCGCATTGCCATCGTGCACTTTCAGGGCAAGCCGGTCGCGTTCTCCAACCTGCTGGAAACCACCAGCCCGGAACTGGCCAGCCTTGACCTGATGCGCTCTCACCCGGATGCGCCCAAGCTGACCATGGAGTTCATGATGGTCGGCCTGATTCTGCATTACAAAGCCCAGGGCTATGCGCGCTTCAGCCTGGGCATGGTGCCTTTGTCGGGTCTGCAGCCACGACGCGGTGCACCCATCACCCAGCGTCTGGGTTCGATGATCTTCCGCCGTGGCGAACAGCTGTACAACTTCCAGGGGCTGCGTCGCTTCAAGGACAAGTTCCAGCCTGACTGGGAACCTCGTTATATGGCCGTGCCTGCCGGACTTGATCCGCTCGTGGCACTGGCTGACACCGCCGCCCTGATTGCGGGCGGCCTGACTGGATTGGTGAAACGCTGATGATTCGACGCTCCTGGCGCCTTTTGCTCGCAGCTCTGGTAATTGTTCTTTTAATCGTAGCGCTGGGAGTCTGGGTCTGGACCCGCCCCGCCCCGCCCGCATCACTGGAACACTCGAACCTTGACGGTGGCGCGCCGCTGACCAGCGTAACACCGGCCACCAGCATCAAGACCCGTATCGCACTGGCCGTTACCGCTGAAGACATGTTGACCGACAAACAATTGCTGGCGATCAGCAAGGATGCGTCAGCACGCATCATTCAGGTGGTGTTGCCCAAGGACGACTGCGTCCTGCAGCAGAAGACCTTCCAGGACGCTCTGGCGAAGCTCGACGGCCCGGCAAAGGTCGTCGGTGGCATAGGCCCTGGTGCAACGCTGGCCTGGCGCTGGCTGGCCGGACAGACTGATGACAAGGCGCAGGCCATTTCCGTAGGTTTTGCGCTTGAACATGCCTCGAACCCGCCGCCTGTTGTGGAAGAGGACGAAAAGCCACCACAGATCTGTGACGTGCCACTGCCACAAAAGGCTGAGCACGGGCACTGGCTGGCCGCCTGGAATGACGCGCCGGATGATCCGAGCGCAGCGTTCGTGCGCGACCAGACCAACGCCGACACCAGCATCAGCGACTACGACATTCCGCTGCCTCAGGTGCTCAATACCGAACTTCGTCATCTGCTGCTCGGCGAGAATGACAGCGGCGGACTGGGCATACCAACGGTCGAAGTCCCGGCCAGCCAGCCTTCTGACACGGTGACGCTGTTCATGTCCGGTGACGGCGGATGGCGCGACTTGGACAAGGTCGTGGCTGGCGACATGGCCAAGATGGGCTACCCGGTGGTCGGCATCGATGTGCTGCGCTACTACTGGGAACACAAGACGCCGGAACAGACCGCCGTCGACCTCACCGACCTGATGAACCACTACCGTCAGAAATGGGGCACCAAGCGCTTCATTCTGGCTGGCTACTCGTTCGGTGCGGACGTTATGCCAGCCATCTACAATCGCCTGGCCGCAGACGATCAGAACCGGGTTGACGCAATCATTCTGCTGGCCTTCGCGCGCACTGGCAGCTTCGAGATTCACGTTGACGGCTGGCTCGGTAACGCAGGCAAGGAAGCCACCACCGGACAGGAAATGGCCAAGCTGCCAGCCGCCAAGGTGTTCTGCGTTTACGGCGTAGAAGAGAAGAAAGACAGCGGTTGCACCGACACCACCGCCGTTGGCGAAGCGGTTCAGTTACCAGGCGGTCATCACTTCGATGAAGACTACCCGGCACTGGCCAAACGTCTGATCGACGCGATCAACAAGCGTCAGGGCAAGACTACCGCTCAGTAACGCTGCAGTCTGCGACCCAAAAAAATCCCGGCACCGTGAGGTTGCCGGGATTTTTTTATCTGCGCTGCCGGACAACCCGGCCAACGTTTACATCTCCACTTGCGTACCCAGCTCGATCACCCGGTTGAACGGCAGCTTGAAGAAGCGCAGGTTGCCGTTGGCGTTCTTGAGCATGAAGGCGAACAGCGCTTCACGCCAGCGCGCCATGCCATCCATCTTGGACGGGATCACCGTCTCGCGGCTGAGGAAGTACGTGGTGCGCATCGGACTGAAGTCCAGCTCCGGCAAGTGACACAGGGCCAGTGCAGCCGGTACATCGGGCTCATCGATAAAGCCGAAGTGCAGGATCACCCGATAGAAGCCTTCGCCATAGGATTCCACTTCGAAGCGCTGAGCGGACGGTACACGCGGCGAATCTTCATACACCACCGTCAACAGCACCACTTGCTCGTGCAACACCTGGTTGTGCAGCATATTGTGCAACAGCGCATGGGGCACGGCATCCGAACGCGCCGTCAGGAACACTGCCGTGCCCTGCACCCGATGCGGGGGCTGGACGCGAATACTGCCGATGAAGATCGGCAATGGCAGGCCGCCCTCGTCGATTCGCTCCGCGAGCAATTGCTTGCCGCGCTTCCAGGTGGTCATGAGAATAAACAGCACCGCACCCGCCAGCACCGGGAAGGCCCCGCCCTGGAAGATCTTCGGCACGTTGGCCGCGAAGAACAGACCATCCACCAGCAGCAGGCAGATCAGCAATGGAACGGCCAGCAATGGCGGCCATTTCCAGAGCATCAGCATGACGGTCGACACCAGAATGGTAGTGCAGAGCATGGTCCCGGTCACCGCCACGCCGTAGGCAGACGCCAGCGCGCCAGACGATTCGAAGCCGATCACCAGCAGAATCACGCCCGCCATCAGCGCCCAGTTGACGGCACCAATGTAGATCTGGCCTTGCGCGTCGCTGGAGGTGTGCTGGATGTGCATGCGTGGAATGTAGCCCAGCTGGATCGCCTGCAGCGTCATCGAGAACGCGCCGGAGATCACCGCTTGCGAGGCAATGATGGTCGCCATCGTCGACAGGCCGATCAGCGGCAGCAGCGCCCAGCCCGGCGCCAGCAGGTAGAACGGGTTACGAACCGTTTCAGGATTGCCCAGCACCAGCGCACCCTGACCGAAATAGTTGAGCAGCAACGCAGGCAGCACGAGGATAAACCAGGCACGTGAAATCGGCTTGCGGCCAAAGTGACCCATGTCGGCATACAGCGCCTCGGCCCCCGTCAGGGCGAGCACTACAGCACCCAGAATGGCCACACCAATGCCCGGATGGATGATGAAGAAATTCACACCCCATGCCGGATTGACCGCTTTCAGCACTTCCGGCGACTGCATGATGCCATAGACACCCAGCGCACCGAGCACCAGAAACCAGGTCACCATCACCGGGCCGAACAGCACGCCGATGCGCGCGGTGCCATGACGCTGAATCAGAAACAGGCCCACCAGCACCACCAGCGCCATGGGCACGATCCAGTGATCGAGGCCATCGAACGCCAGTTCAAGCCCTTCCATTGCCGACAACACCGAAACTGCCGGGGTGATCATGCTGTCACCGTAGAACAATGCGGCGCCGAACAGTCCGAACACCACCATCATCATTTGCAGGCGGGGATGCTTGGCAGACGCACGCCGCGCCAGGGCCATCAGCGCCATGATGCCGCCCTCGCCCTGGTTATCAGCACGCAGGACGAACGCCATGTATTTGAAGGAAACCACCCAGATCAGCGACCAGAAGATCAGCGACAGTACCCCGAGAATCGCATCATGGGTCACTTCCACGCCGTACCCCCCCTGAAACACCTCCTTGAGGGTGTACAGCGGACTGGTGCCGATGTCACCGTAAACCACCCCGACTGCGGCGATCAGCAGTCCGATGGGCTTGGCAGCGCCTCCGGCCTCCGCATGACTGTTTGCTTGACTCATCCACTACTCCCGGAAACCAGACATGAGGTTCAACACTGAGAACATCACAAGGCGTAACAATTCAGATTCAGCCAGACATTGACATGCCTCGGCGCGATGGCGCGAAGCATAACGCAGCACTCGTCGTAATTCTTGGTGAAACGCAGATGGTTATATCGATCCGGCCTGCCACCACGCCTTGATCACGGCCCCTTGAAGCAGTTTTTCGAAGCAACATTTCTCATGGAACGACAAAAATATTGACCGGTCATTACTTAAGCCTGCCGCATCAGGGGTCTTCAAGAACCGCATCGACGCCAGGGCACCCTGATCCCCTCCCACCGAGATGCTCTGATGACCACACAAAACCTGACTGTCCAGCCGTTACCCTTCCAGCCCTCATTTGAAGTCGTTCCGGACGATGAAGCGCAGACCAGCAAAGAGCTGGTCGAAGCCATGCATTCCATCCTCGAGACCACGTATCAAGACACAGGGCACGCCATTCGCAGTGTGCACGCCAAGGCTCACGGCTTGCTTCACGGTCAGATTCAGGTCTACGGCGACCTGCCCGAGCCGTTGGCCCAGGGTGCCTTTGCCAGGCCCGGCAACTTCCCGGTCGTCATGCGCTTCTCGACCAACCCGGGCGACATTCTCGACGACAAGGTATCCACGCCCAGAGGCCTGGCCATCAAACTGGTTGGCGTCGAAGGCGCGCGCTTGCCTGGCAGTGCAGAGGCAACCACTCAGGATTTCGTCATGCAAAACGCCAAGGCCTTTACCGCCAAGGACCCCAAGGCCTTCCTGAAGACCTTGAAGTTGCTGGCCAAAACGACCGACAAGGCTCCGGGCATGAAACGTGCGTTGTCTGCCGTCCTGCGCGGCATAGAGTCGGTGATCGAGTCTGCAGGGGGCGAAAGTGGCACACTGAGAAGTCTCGGCGGGCACCCGATGACCCACATCCTCGGCGAGACGTTCTACACCGTCGTGCCTTTTCTGTATGGCCCCTACTATGCCAAGCTCAGCGTCGTGCCCGTCTCCGCCGAGCTGATTGCGCTGACCGACAAGGCACTGGACCTCAAAGACAATCCGGACGGTCTGCGCGAAGCGGTCAAAGCGTTTTTTCTTGAACACGACGCCAGCTGGGAAGTCCGCGTTCAGCTGGCCACGGACCTGGAAAAAATGCCGATCGAGGACGCCTCGGCGATCTGGCCGGAAGACCTCAGCCCCTACGTCACCGTCGCTCGCATCGATGTGCCCCGCCAGTCGTCGTGGTCCGAGCAAAACGTCCAGGAAATTGACGAAGCCATGGCATTCAGCCCCTGGCACGGCCTTGAGGCACATCGTCCATTGGGCGGCGTCATGCGCGTACGCAAGCCGGCCTATGAACACTCAGCGGGCTTTCGCAGTCAGCACAACGGCTGCCCGATGCATGAACCGCGGCGCTGAGAACATGTGAAAGTCAGTCCAGGCCCGTTCATGCGGGCCTGGACTGCATTCAGAATGTCTCAGTCGCACGCTGCAACCTCGGCCATGTCCCTCAATACACTGCGTGTACCGAAGCTACTGTCGATCATGATGCGACCGAATGGGTGGGCGCTGACCCCGTCTGCGTCTCGCGTACGTCGTAATTCTCATGCAAACGCTGGTCATCCTGTCCACTCACCGCTAGAATTGCGCACTTTTTGATCAGAGGCGCAGCAAGCGCCCAGTCAGCGCCTGCGCTTCGCGTCCGGGTGCCCTTCACGCCGAGGTTTGCCATGTCCACCGTCACCACGCCGTCCGCCCCCAAGGTTGGATTCGTTTCACTGGGTTGCCCAAAGGCACTCGTTGACTCTGAACGCATCCTGACCCAGCTGCGCATGGAAGGTTACGAAGTCGTTGCGACCTACGAGGACGCCGACGTGGTGGTGGTCAACACCTGTGGCTTCATCGATACGGCCAAGGCCGAGTCGCTGGAAGTGATCGGCGAAGCCATCAAGGAAAACGGCAAGGTCATCGTTACCGGCTGCATGGGCGTCGACGCCAATGTCATCCGCGACGTACACCCCAGCGTGCTGTCGGTGACCGGCCCGCAGCAATATGAACAGGTGGTCAACGCCGTGCACGACGTAGTGCCGCCCCGTCAGGACCACAATCCGCTGATCGATCTGGTGCCGCCACAAGGTGTCAAACTGACCCCGCGTCACTACGCGTATCTGAAAATTTCCGAAGGCTGCAACCACAGTTGCAGCTTCTGCATCATCCCGTCGATGCGCGGCAAGCTGGTCAGCCGCCCGGTGGGCGATGTGCTGGACGAGGCCAAGCGCCTGGTAAAATCCGGCGTGAAGGAACTGCTGGTCATTTCCCAGGACACCAGCGCCTATGGCGTTGACGTCAAATACCGTACCGGTTTCTGGGACGGTCAGCCGGTCAAGACCCGCATGACCGAGCTGTGCCAGGCGCTGGGCTCGATGGGCGTCTGGGTGCGCTTGCACTATGTCTACCCGTACCCGCACGTCGACGAACTGATCCCGTTGATGGCCGCTGGCAAGATCCTGCCGTACCTGGACATCCCGTTCCAGCACGCCAGCCCGAAAATCCTCAAGCTGATGAAGCGTCCGGCCTTCGAAGACAAGACGCTGGCGCGCATCAAGAACTGGCGTGAGCAGTGTCCTGACCTGATCATCCGTTCGACCTTCATCGTCGGCTTTCCGGGCGAAACCGAAGAAGACTTCCAGTACCTGCTGGACTGGCTGACCGAAGCGCAGCTGGACCGGGTTGGCTGCTTCCAGTACTCGCCGGTTGAAGGCGCGCCCGCCAATCTGCTGGACGCGGCCATCGTGCCGGACGACGTCAAGCAGGATCGCTGGGATCGTTTCATGGCTCATCAGCAGGCAATCAGCGCTGCGCGCCTGCAGATGAAGATTGGCAAGGAAATCGAAGTGCTGATCGACGAAGTCGACGATCGTGGTGCCGTGGGCCGCTGCTTCTTCGACGCCCCGGAAATCGACGGCAACGTGTTCATCGGCCTGGAAGACGGCAGTACCGTTCAGCCCGGCGACAAGATCATGTGCCGGGTGACCGATGCCGACGAATACGACCTGTGGGCCGAGATGCTCTAAGCGCTCGCCCTGGTTGCAAACGAAAGCCCTGCCCTTTAACCGGCAGGGCTTTTTTGTCTCCGGCTGTTGTCTATCCAGGACCAGCTGAAAGGAGGACGCGAGATGCCGCTGTATACACCGGATACCCACGATTACCCGGAATTGACCGAGGTATGGGAACGCTCGGTGCGCGCGACCCATGACTTTCTGCCAGACGCCTACATCACCCGGCTCAAGGGGCTGCTGCCGCAGTATCTGGGCAGTGTGACCCTGTTCTGTACCCGGGATGAACAGCTCAACATCACCGGCTTTGCGGGCACGCGCAAGACCAGTCTGGATATTCTGTTCATCGAGCCGGACCATCGCGGCCAGACGCTGGGCACGCAGTTGCTGGCTCATGCAATCGAGCAGTTCAATATCCGTGAACTGGACGTCAACGAGCAGAATACGCAGGCGTTGGGGTTTTACCGCAGGTATGGTTTCGAGGTTGTCAGCCGCTCTGAAGTCGATGGCCTGGGCCAGCCTTACCCCATGCTCAGAATGCGCCTGATCGATCGTCAATGACATCGATTGCAACGCAGATGCAATGTTGCCGCGATTAACCGTCGCCAGACGGTTACAATGGCGACTTTATTTTAGCAAACGGCTTTTTTGTCATGACAGACCCCATTCGCCTTTCCAAACGCCTAATCGAGCTGGTCGGTTGCTCCCGCCGGGAGGCCGAGCTGTTTATCGAGGGCGGCTGGGTCACGGTGGACGGCGAGGTCATCGAAGAACCGCACTTCAAGGTCAGCACCCAGAAAATCGAACTCAGCCCGGACGCCAAGGCCGACGCCCCGGAGCCGGTGACGATCATCCTGCACAAACCCGCCTCGGCAAGCGCCGAAGAGGCTTTGCAGATGATCACTCCGGGCACGCTTTCCGTAGAGCACAGCTACAGCAAGCGTCCGCTCAAGGGCCACTTCATGCGCCTTGAGGCGATTTCAAGCCTGCAGGCCAACGCCAGCGGCTTGATGGTGTTCAGCCAGGACTGGAAGATCCTGCGCAAGCTCACCGATGACCGCAGCAAGATCGAGCAGGAATACGTGGTGGAGATCTCGGGCGAGATGGTTGCTCATGGCCTCAACCGGCTGAACCACGGCCTGACTTACAAAGGCAAGGAGCTGCCGGCCGTGAAAGCCAGCTGGCAGAACGAGAACCGCCTGCGCTTTGCGATGAAAAATCCGCAGCCCGGCATCATCGCCCTGCTGTGCGAGGCCGTCGGCCTGAAGATCGTCGCCATCCGCCGTATCCGTATTGGCGGCGTGTCCATGGGCAAACTGCCCGAGGGCCAGTGGCGCTACATGACGGCCAAGGAAAAGTTCTGACCCTCGCGCCACCCACCTTATTACAGCGCGCATGACCACCGTCATGCGCTGCCCTACGACTTATCAGGAACCACGCCTCATGATGAACAACGACGTACTGCGCAGCGTGCGCTACATGCTCGATATCAGCGACAGCAAGATTGTCGAGATCACCGCACTGACCGGTTTTGAAGTGTCGAAAAGCGATGTCATCGCGTTCATGAAAAAAGAGGAAGAAGAAGGCTACCTGGATTGCAGCGATGAAATCATGGCGCACTTCCTTGATGGCCTGGTCTACTTCAAGCGTGGCAAGGACGAAAGCCGTCCGCCACAGCCGATCGATTTGCCGATCACCAACAATATCGTCCTGAAAAAACTGCGCGTGGCGTTCGAACTGAAAGAAGATGACATGCACGCCATCCTCAAATCGGTCGACTTCCCGGTTTCCAAACCAGAACTGAGCGCCCTGTTCCGCAAGGTCGGACACACCAACTACCGCGCCTGTGGCGATCAACTGCTGCGCAATTTCCTCAAGGGCCTGACCCTGCGCGTGCGCGGCTGAACCTGCCACGATGAGCTACAAGGTCTCCCCTGTCGGCTTCGTGCGCTCCTGCTTCAAGGAGAAATTCGCCATCCCTCGCCAGCCACAACTGGCCCCGGCGGCCCGCGGGGTGCTGGAGTTGGTGGCACCGTTTGATCAGGGTGAAGCGGTTCAGGGGCTGGAACAGGTCAGTCACGTCTGGCTGCTGTTTCTGTTCCACCTGGCGCTGGAAGACAAGCCACGCCTGAAGGTGCGCCCGCCGCGCCTGGGTGGCAACCAGTCGATGGGCGTGTTCGCTACCCGCGCAACCCATCGTCCCAATGGCATCGGCCAGTCGGTGGTCAAGCTGGACAAGGTCGAGCCTGGGCGACTCTGGCTGTCCGGCATCGACCTGCTGGATGGCACGCCGGTGCTGGACATCAAGCCCTACGTACCCTACGCCGATGCAATTGGCGGTGCGACCAACTACATCGCCAGTGCTGCGCCAGCCCTGATACCGGTGCACTGGCAAGACGCCGCGCTGCAACAGGCTCGCGAACACGCGCTGCGCCTGAATGAGCCGCTGGTCGAACTGATCGAGCAGTGTCTGGCCCAGGACCCGCGCCCGGCCTATCAGCTGCCCACGCCGGAACGTCGCTATGGTGCTCAGTTCTGGGATCTGGACGTGCGTTGGCACTACCCGCAAGCGGGTGTGATTTGCGTACTGGAAGTGCTGCTCGCCTGAAGCTGCTGCTTGCCTAAACTGATCGAGGCGACAAATCCCGCGCGACAAAAACCCGCCTGATCCAGTCAAGGACGAGGCGGGTCTTGTGCAGCCGGTTTACTTCTCGACGAAAGCACGCTCGATCAGATAGTCGCCCGGCTCGCGCATACGCGGCGATACGGTCAGGCCGAAGCTGTTGAGCACTTCACTGGTCTCGTCGAGCATGCTTGGGCTGCCGCACAACATGGCACGGTCGTCCTGCGGGTTGATCGGCGGCAGGCCGATGTCGCTGAACAGCTTGCCGCTGCGCATCAGGTCGGTCAGACGACCTTCGTTCTCGAAGGGCTCGCGGGTGACCGTCGGGTAGTAGATCAGCTTGTCACGCAGCGCTTCACCGAAGAATTCATTCTGCGGCAAATGCTCGGTGATGAATTCGCGATAGGCGACTTCATTCACGTAACGCACGCCGTGGCAGAGGATGACCTTCTCGAAACGCTCGTAGGTTTCGGGATCCTGGATGACACTCATGAACGGCGCAAGGCCGGTGCCAGTGCTCAGCAGGTAAAGATGCTTGCCCGGCTTGAGGTCGTCCAGCACCAGCGTGCCCGTAGGCTTCTTGCTGATGATGATTTCGTCACCTTCCTTGAGGTGCTGCAACTGGGAGGTCAGCGGGCCGTCCGGCACCTTGATGCTGAAGAATTCCAGATGCTCTTCCCAGTTCGGGCTGGCAATCGAATAAGCACGCATGAGCGGACGACCGTTTGGCTGCTGCAGACCGATCATCACGAACTGACCGTTCTCGAAACGCAAACCAGGGTCGCGGGTGCACTTGAAACTGAAGAGGGTGTCGTTCCAGTGGTGGACGCTGAGGACACGCTCGTGGTTCATGTTGCTCATGTACGTGAGGACTCCTGAAAAAATAGTGCGCGCAGAAGCACTGCGCTATTGCGCGACATTCTAGTGGCAGACACAATATCTGTTAAATGAATTATCAAGATATAGGTTATCGGTTATATAGATATGCGATTTACTCTCCGTCAGCTCCAGGTATTTGTGGCCGTCGCCCGGCAGGAAAGCGTCTCCAAAGCCGCGGTACTGCTTTCGCTTTCGCAGTCGGCTGCCAGCACCTCCATCACCGAGCTGGAGCGCCAGTCGAGCTGCCAGCTATTTGACCGCGCCGGCAAGCGCCTCAGCCTCAACGCCACCGGCAGGCAATTGCTGCCGCAAGCCGTCGCGCTGCTCGATCAGGCCAAGGAAATCGAAGACCTGCTCAATGGCAAATCAGGCTTCGGCTCACTGGCGGTCGGAGCCACGCTGACGATCGGCAATTACCTCGCAACCCTGCTGATCGGCGGCTACATGCAGCGCCACCCGGAAAGCCAGGTCAAGCTGCATGTCCAGAACACAGCGCATATCGTGCAACAGGTCGCTCACTACGAGATCGATCTGGGCCTCATCGAAGGCGATTGCAGCCACCCGGACATCGAAGTGCAATCCTGGGTCGAAGACGAACTTGTGGTGTTCTGTGCCCCGCAGCATCCGCTGGCCAAACGCGCTCAGGTAACGCTGGAAGAGTTGACCCACGAAGCCTGGATCCTTCGGGAACAAGGCTCGGGCACGCGCTTGACGTTCGATCAGGCGATGCGTCATCACCGTAACGGGCTGAATGTCCGGCTGGAGCTTGAGCACACCGAAGCGATCAAACGTGCAGTCGAATCCGGGCTGGGCATTGGCTGCATCTCCAGACTGGCGCTGCGCGATGCCTTTCGTCGCGGCAATCTGGTGGAGCTGGCCACGCCCGAGCTGGACCTGGCCAGGCAGTTCTATTTCATCTGGCACAAACAGAAATACCAGACCTCAGCCATGCGCGAGTTTCTTGAGCTGTGCCGCGCATTCACCGCCGGAGTTCAGCGCAGCGACGAAATCGTGCTGCCAAGCCTGTATTGACGCGTCTGTATCGAAAGGCATCAGCCCAGCAGAATGATCGCCCACACCAGACCGATCATGCTCAGAGCGATGAACTGGGCAGCGCTGCCCATGTCCTTGGCGTTCTTGGACAGCGGGTGCAGGTCCAGCGAGATGCGGTCAATGGCCGCCTCTACGGCCGAGTTGAGCAGCTCGACGATCAGCGCCAGCAGGCACACGGCAACCAGCAGGGCATGCTCACCCTTGCTGACGTGCAGAAAAAACGACAGCGGGACCAGGACCACGTTGAGCAGTACCAACTGACGGAAAGCCGCTTCACCTTTGAAGGCAGCGCATAAACCGTCCAGTGAATAACCTGCGGCATTAAGAATACGTTTCAGACCGGTTTGGCCTTTGAAGGGCGACATAGAGAGGCTGCTGTGTAAAAAGATGAGGAAAGCTAAGGCAATAAAGGTCAAAAAAGCGTGAATACTGGAACCTGAAAGCCGTCAGCTGGACGAAATGGACTCAAGCTGCTGTAACAACAATGCTGCCTGGGTGCGCGTGCGTACGCCAAGCTTGCGGAAAATCGCCGTGACATGTGCCTTGATGGTGGCTTCGGACACGCTGAGTTCGGAAGCAATCTGCTTGTTCAGCAAGCCTTCACAAACCATCGTCAACACTCGAAACTGCTGCGGCGTCAGGCTGGCAAGGCCTGCGCTGGCGGCCTTTGCCTCGTCTGAAACACTGATCACTTCATTGACCTGCGGCGGCCACCAGACGTCACCATCAAGCACCGTGCGTACCGCCTGCTGAATGACTTCCAGCGAGCTGGATTTGGGAATGAAGCCACTGGCACCAAACTCTCTGGAGCGCACCACGATGGAGGCTTCTTCCTGCGCCGAGACCATCACCACCGGTATCTGCGGATACTGGCCACGCAACAGGACCAGCCCGGAGAAGCCATAGGCCCCTGGCATGTTCAGGTCCAGCAGAACCAGATCCCAATCAGCCTTCTCCGCCAGGCGCGACTCAAGCTGGGCAATGCTTTCTGCCTCGACCAGCCGTGCGTCAGGCCCCAGACCGATGCTCAGCGCCTGATGCAGCGCACTGCGAAACAGGGGATGATCATCGGCGATCAGGATGTCGTAGGTCATGTAATGATCCTGTTTTTATAGTGAGGGACCGACGAATCGGCCACCCAGCGAGGCTGGCGAACGCGCAGTGCGCAACCCAAAACGGGCGCCGGCGCAATGCCAGACCAGATGAATCGGCTTCCAGGCGGCGCCAAGCATGCCCAGCATGGCCATGACGGTCAAGCGCGAAGCGTCGATACCCGAGAACATAGATGGCAATTAGCCAAACCAGTGGACTTCGGCAGCCCCTTGTTATGAACAGCCTTCAAATGAACGCTTTCAAATGGGTATGCGCCACGTCGTCGGAATCAATCGGATTCTGATACTTGGCGCCCAGATAATGAGCGCTGAACACGTCCAGATAAGCATCCAGCACTCCGCTGGCGCTGGCATCACCGGCCAGCTCCAGACACAGGGCGGCCACTTCCGCCGTGCAGAAGTGATCGTCGCGCCTTGATCGACGCAAACGGTAGCGCGAGATCTGCTCGGGCTCCAGACTCAATACTGGAAAACGCTCCAGATAAGGGCTCTTGCGAAACATCTTGCGTGCTTCGGTCCAGGTGGCATCCAGCAGAATGAACAGCGGGCGCTTGCCATCCAGGCGCGAAACCGTATTCACCACGCGGTCCTCGGCAACAAACTCACCGGGAAAAACGATGTAAGGCTGCCACTGCGGGTCATCCAGCAAGGCGAGCAATTGCTCATCGACCTCTATCCGCGACCAGAGAAAGGCATGAGTGTCCTTGATGACGTCGGCGATCAGCCAGCCGGTGTTGGTCGGTTTCAAGGGCTCGGTGTCATACATCAGCAGGCAGATGCCTGACTCGGCAGCGACGCTGGGTCGCCATTCGCACAGGCAATAGCTGAAAATCACCCGGCAATCCGGGCAGCGCGGCGCGCGCGAGCCTCGGGCAATGAAAGGCCTGGTACTGCGGGCCAGACGCTCATCGCGCAGGCGGGAAACGGCATGGCTCATTACAGGACACGCCTGCGGGGGAAAGACATCGACACCACAAAGACTCGGCAGGATTAAAGTCCGCGCAGTTTATCAGAGCCCCGGCACTTCAACGCGCTTTCGGTCCGCAGGCCTGTTTTCGTACAGAGCCTAGGCCCGATGAAGGCTCCTGCTCTATACTGCTGCGCCATCGCACCCCGCGCTATCGGTGGGCTGCCCGGAACGCACTTTGAAGTCGCTGGTCCAACGGCCAGTTACTTAACCAGGAGAGTTTAATGCTGCGCCTTATCGTACCCACCCTTACGCTTTTGCTCGTTGCTCCACTGTGCGCCCAGGCGGCGTCGAAACAGGAGTTCGAACTCAGCAAGATGCTGGAAAAAGTCGCTAAGGAAAGCAGTGTCGGCACGCCGAGAGCGATCAACGAAGACATCCTCGATCAGGGCTACACCGTCACCGGCAACCAGTTGATCAACCACTTGAGCGTTCGTGAAGGCCAGGCTCAGCAGATGCGCGCCAATCCGGACGTGATGCGCAACCAGTTAGGCAACAGCGTTTGCCACAACAATGGTTTCCGCCAGTTGATGACCAAGGGTGCCGTCCTCAAGTATCAGTTCACTGAGTACAAGACCAACCGCCCGGTTGCGACGCAAACCTTTCAGGCTTCCGACTGCACTGTAAAACCCAAGCAATAAGCCATATCCGACATGTAACCTCCCCCGCGCGCCTGTCCCTCAGGCGCGTCAGTCGAGCAACTCTCAAGACATCCTGCAACTAATCCACCCTGGCAATGAACAGGGAATGGGTAGCCTTTCGCTGCAAACCGGGACATCATCGATTCAACACGCCCCATCGGGCCATTGATCCAGCAGGAGGAAAAATCCCGAATGCCGTATGTACCTGACGATCTTCTATCCCGACACTTCCAACGCGACGGTCTCGACCTGACCAGCCAGATTGAAGAGCACATCAATGAGGTGGCTCCGGGCACGAAAAACCTGCCGCTGTACCGCGACATGATGCTCACGGTGTTGCGCATGGCCCAGGATGACCGCAACCGCTGGGACGTCAAGATAACGCTGCAAACCCTGCGCGAACTGGACAAGGCCTTTCGGGTGCTCGAGCGTTTCAAGGGCCGCCGCAAAGTCACTGTATTCGGCTCCGCTCGCACACCGGCGGAACATCCGCTGTACGCACAGGCCAGAGAGCTGGGTGAAAAGCTGGCCCGCTCCGACATGATGGTCATCACCGGCGCGGGCGGCGGCATCATGGCGGCAGCCCATGCCGGCGCAGGCTTGAAACACAGCCTTGGGTTCAACATTACCCTGCCCTTCGAACAGCACGCCAATCCGACAGTGGAGGGCAGCGAAAACCTGCTGCCCTTCCACTTCTTCTTCACACGCAAGCTGTTCTTCGTCAAGGAAGCCGACGCGCTGGTGCTATGCCCCGGCGGCTTCGGAACTCTGGATGAAGCCCTGGAAGTGCTGACATTGATACAAACCGGCAAAAGCCCGTTGGTGCCTGTTGTATTGCTGGATACGCCTGGCGGAAGTTTCTGGCAAGGTGCACTGGACTTCATCAAGCATCAGTTGCAGGACAATCACTACATTCTGCCAGCCGACATGAAACTGATGAGGCTGGTCTACAGCGCCGATGAAGCGGTGGAAGAGATCAACCGGTTTTATGCCAACTTCCATTCCAGCCGCTGGCTGAAAAACAAGTTCGTGATCCGTATGCATCATGCGCTGAACGAACAGGCCCTGGAGCACATGCAGGAAGCGTTCGCTGACCTGTGCATCAATGAAAACTTTCATCAGCACAGTTATCAGGGCGAAGAGCACGATGAAGCGCAATTCAGTCACCTGACACGACTGGCGTTCACCTTCACAGGACGCAATCAGGGCAGGCTTCGGGAACTGGTGGATTACATCAATCAACAGGAAAACTGGGAAGACGCTTCAGTGACAAGGGACGCAGCTCGGAATCGGGCGCCACAGTAAGCGCCCTGATAGATCAGTCACCCCCGCCACGGCCGCTTAACAAGCGGCCGATCATTTCCAGCGGATAGCCGCGATAACTCAGAAAACGCCCCTGCCTGGCCCGCTCGCGCGCATCGACAGGCAGGGCACCGGCAAACTTGCGCTGCCAGAGCTCGTGAAGCTTCTCCTGCCAATCAACGCCGCACTCCCTGAGCGCCTGCTCAATGTCGGCACGTTGCAAGCCTCGCTGACCCAGCTCTTCGCGAATACGAACAGGACCGTAGCCCGAACGTGCCCGGTAAGAAACGAAGCTTTCGAGGTAACGGGATTCAGAGAGCAGACCTTCCTCGACCAGACGATCAAGGGCTGCATCGATAAGCTCGGGNCTGACGCAGTTTACGCGTCAGCTCGACTCGACCGTGCTCGCGACGTGCGAGCAGGTCCATTGCAGTGCGCCGGACGGCGACGGGTGTATCGAGTACGGCAGGCATGGCTATCAGATATCGACATCTGCTTCAGACATGTCATCGGCAGCCACTGCTTCACGTGAGCCGACAGCCTTGGTATCGACCCCAGGGGTCAGCAACTTGTCGCGGATCTGCTTCTCGAGCGCCTTGCAGATTTCCGGGTTATCTGCCAGGAACTTGGCCGAGTTGGCCTTGCCCTGACCAATCTTGCTGCCCTGGTAGCTGTACCAGGCGCCGGACTTCTCGACAAAACCATGCAGAACGGCCAGATCGACGATTTCACCGTTCAGGTAGATACCCTTGCCGTAAAGAATCTGGAACTCGGCCTGACGGAACGGCGGAGCTACCTTGTTCTTCACGACCTTGACGCGGGTTTCGCTGCCGACAACTTCATCGCCTTCCTTGACCGCGCCTGTACGGCGGATGTCCAGACGTACCGAAGCGTAGAACTTCAGCGCGTTACCACCGGTGGTGGTTTCCGGGCTGCCGAACATCACGCCGATCTTCATGCGGATCTGGTTGATGAAGATCACCAGGCAATTGGCGTTCTTGATGTTACCGGTGATCTTGCGCAGCGCCTGCGACATCAGACGCGCCTGCAGACCCACGTGCATATCACCCATTTCGCCTTCGATCTCTGCCTTGGGTACCAGCGCAGCAACGGAGTCGACCACGATCACGTCGATGGCATTGGAGCGCACCAGCATGTCGGTGATTTCCAGCGCCTGCTCACCGGTGTCCGGCTGCGAAACCAGCAGGTCGTCGACGTTGACGCCCAGCTTGCCGGCGTATTCCGGATCCAGTGCGTGCTCGGCGTCGACAAAGGCACAGGTAGCACCCATTTTCTGGGCCTGAGCGATGACCGACAGCGTCAGTGTGGTTTTACCGGAAGACTCAGGACCGTAGATTTCCACGATCCGGCCTTTCGGCAGACCGCCAATACCGAGTGCGATATCCAGACCCAGCGAACCGGTGGAGATGGCAGGGATCGCCTGGCGATCATGATCGCCCATGCGCATCACGGCGCCTTTACCGAACTGACGCTCGATCTGACCCAAGGCCGCAGCCAAGGCTTTCTTCTTGTTGTCGTCCATTGAAGTCCTCACGTAATCAAATTCAATTAGGGCCTTGATGGCCACAACACCTGTATAAGTAGACAGTATTATTCCACAGCAGTGAGCGCGCGCCTACCCCTGTTTTGGCATTTCTCCGCGTGCAAGCTGTATCAGCCCGTGCAGCGCGGCTTCGACCGTCTGTCGACGGACCTGATCACGGTCGCCATCGAAGTGGCAACGCCGGGCGATCAGCGCATCATCCTTGCCCCAGCACAGCCACACAGTACCGACCGGTTTGTCCGGCGAACCGCCGCCAGGCCCCGCGACACCGCTGACCGCGACGGCGAATCGTGCACCGCTTTCACGCTGTGCGCCTCGCACCATGGCCTCGACAACCGGCTGACTGACCGCCCCGACCTGTGCGAACAACACCTCGGGCACCCCTAACTGGCGGGTCTTCTGGGCATTCGAATAGGTCACGTAGCCCGCTTCGAACCACGCCGAGCTGCCGGCAATGCGCGTGATCGCTTCGGCTATTCCGCCCCCCGTACAGGATTCGGCAGTGGTCACTTGCGCGCCCATTGCACCCAGAAGCCTGCCAAGCGTATCGGCAAGCCCGGTTATCTCATCCTCGGTGTAATCGTTCATGCTAAAAAGCCTGTAAAGGTGAATCCTGAGGCAGCGCACCTGCCGCGCAACGGGGCTGAGCATGCTGCTTTACTGGTCATTTTTCCTGCGCCCGGGCTTTTTGACCGTTTCCACCGTGGTTTCTCTCGGCCTTTTTCTGGCTTCTTCCAAAGGAATGAAGCGCCCGCTGACAGAGTCCCTTGCTCGTTTGTTCTTCATATAAAAGTCCTTTTTTATAAGTTACCGTCCGGTTATCGGGTGGCAGCGATGAAAGTCTATACGCCAAATCGGGATGCATGGCTGTCTGGAAACGCCCGGTCACCAATACGCGGGAAGCCACGCGGTCACTGCACCACCCGGTCGAGCGTGATAACCTTGCCGCCATCGCACATACCCGGCAGACGCCCCTTGATTCAGACAAGGGCCACCCGTCGCGTCTCAAGGTTGCCTCACTCCTCTCAAGAACTTGCCTAAGCCACTGATGAATAAAGCAATTTCCGACCTCTCCGCACACACTCCGATGATGCAGCAGTACTGGAAACTGAAAAACCAGCACCTGGATCAGCTGATGTTTTATCGCATGGGCGATTTCTACGAGATCTTCTACGAAGACGCGAAGAAAGCCGCCAAGCTGCTGGATATAACCCTGACCGCACGCGGCCAGTCGGCAGGTCAGAGCATTCCCATGTGCGGGATTCCCTACCACGCAGCCGAGGGTTATCTGGCCAAGCTGGTGAAACTGGGCGAATCAGTGGTGATCTGCGAGCAGATCGGCGACCCCGCCACCAGCAAGGGGCCGGTGGATCGTCAGGTGGTGCGGATCATCACGCCAGGGACCATCAGCGATGAGGCCCTGCTCGACGAGCGCCGCGATAACCTGATCGCCGCCGTGCTGGGTGACGAACGTCTGTTCGGCCTCGCGGTACTGGATATCACCAGCGGTAACTTCAGTGTGCTGGAGATCAAGGGCTGGGAGAACCTGCTGGCCGAGCTCGAGCGCATCAACCCGGTCGAGCTGTTGATCCCGGACGACTGGCCACAAGGTCTGCCTGCCGAGAAGCGCCGTGGTTCTCGACGTCGCGCGCCTTGGGATTTCGAGCGCGACTCAGCGCATAAAAGTTTGTGTCAGCAGTTTGCAACCCAGGACCTGAAGGGTTTCGGTTGCGAAAACCTGACGCTGGCCATCGGTGCTGCCGGCTGCCTGCTGAGCTATGCCAAGGAAACCCAGCGTACCGCCCTGCCCCATCTGCGCAGCCTGCGTCACGAACGTCTCGACGATACCGTGATCCTCGATGCCGCCAGTCGCCGTAATCTGGAACTGGACACCAACCTGTCCGGAGGCCGTGACAACACCCTGCAATCGGTCATGGACCGCTGCCAGACCGCAATGGGGACACGGTTACTGACCCGCTGGCTGAACCGGCCATTGCGCGACCTGACCATCCTTCAGGCACGCCAGACGTCGATCACCTGTTTTCTGGAACGCTATCGCTTTGAAAACCTGCAGCCACAGCTCAAGGAAATCGGCGACATTGAGCGGATTCTGGCGCGCATCGGCCTGCGTAACGCGCGGCCACGTGACCTCGCTCGCCTGCGCGACGCCCTGAGCGCCCTGCCCGAGTTGCAACAGGCGATGACCGATCTGGAAGCGCCGCATCTGCAGCAACTTGCGCAGACCGCCAGCACCTATCCCGAGCTGGCCGATCTGCTGCAGCGCGCGATCATCGACAACCCGCCAGCCGTCATTCGTGACGGTGGCGTTTTGAAGACTGGCTACGACGCTGAGCTGGATGATCTGCAGTCTCTGAGCGAAAACGCCGGCCAGTTCCTGATCGACCTGGAAGCCCGCGAAAAAGCCCGCACCGGTCTCGGCAACCTGAAAGTCGGCTACAACCGCGTACATGGCTACTTTATCGAGCTGCCAAGCAAGCAGGCCGAGCAGGCGCCGGCTGATTACATACGCCGCCAGACCCTGAAGGGCGCCGAGCGCTTTATCACGCCCGAGCTCAAGGAGTTCGAAGACAAGGCGTTGTCGGCCAAGAGCCGCGCCTTGGCTCGGGAAAAGATGCTCTACGAAACGCTCCTCGAAGACCTGATCGGTCATCTTGCGCCGCTTCAGGATACGGCGGCGGCGCTGGCCGAACTGGACGTGTTGAGCAACCTTGCGGAGCGCGCGCTGAATCTGGACCTCAATTGCCCACGCTTTGTCGCCGAACCCTGCATGCGCATCGAGCAAGGCCGTCATCCGGTGGTGGAACAGGTTCTGAGCACGCCTTTCGTTGCCAACGACCTGGCGCTGGACGACAGCACTCGCATGCTGGTCATCACCGGCCCGAACATGGGCGGTAAATCGACCTATATGCGTCAGACGGCGCTGATCGTGCTGCTGGCCCATATCGGCAGCTTCGTGCCCGCTGCCAGCTGCGAACTGTCGCTGGTCGACCGGATCTTCACGCGCATCGGCTCCAGCGACGACCTGGCGGGAGGACGCTCGACGTTCATGGTCGAAATGAGCGAAACGGCAAACATCCTGCACAACGCTACCGATAAAAGTCTGGTGCTGATGGACGAAGTGGGGCGCGGCACCAGTACTTTCGACGGCCTTTCGCTGGCCTGGGCGGCAGCCGAGTGCCTCGCGCAGCTGCGCGCCTATACACTGTTCGCCACGCACTATTTCGAACTGACGGTGTTGCCGGAAAGCGAACCGCTGGTGACCAATGTGCACCTCAACGCCACCGAGCATAATGAGCGCATCGTGTTCCTGCACCGCGTCCTGCCAGGGCCTGCGAGCCAGAGCTACGGTCTGGCCGTGGCGCAACTGGCCGGGGTGCCGGGCAAGGTCATCAGCCGCGCCAAGGAACACTTGCAGCGTCTGGAAACCACCAGCCTGCCGCACGAGCAGCCGCGCGCCAAACCCGGCAAGCCCGCAGTCCCGCAGCAGAGCGATATGTTCGCAAGTCTGCCGCACCCGGTGCTCGACGAGCTGTCGAAGGTCAAGGTCGACGATATGACCCCGCGGCAGGCGCTGGATTTGCTATACACATTGCAAACTCGCCTGTGACGCGAAGCGTTACATACTGTTAGAATCCCGCGCGGTTTGGGACGCTCTCGGCTTTTAGCCTGGTCGAGGCGTTTTTCGAGCCGCGTGAAAATGCAGCGAACCATCGGTAGGTAGCAGGGACAGGTAGCAGACGCCGCAGTCTTACCGCTTCAAGGCCACCCACCAAAAGCACGTGTTTTCATAGGGCCGGGAAACCTCCCGAACCTGGCACCCCTGTCTGGAAGGGCTCTGCCGCAGCCGCCTGAGGAGAAAATTAGAAATGACCTTCGTCGTCACCGACAACTGCATCAAGTGCAAGTACACCGACTGCGTAGAAGTCTGTCCGGTGGACTGCTTTTACGAAGGCCCGAATTTCCTGGTGATCCACCCGGACGAGTGCATCGACTGCGCGCTCTGCGAGCCAGAGTGCCCTGCCGTAGCCATTTACTCGGAAGACGAGATCCCTGCCGGCATGGAAAACTTCATCGAGCTCAACGCCGAGCTTGCCGAAGTCTGGCCCAATATCACCGAAAAGAAAGACGCTATGCCGGAAGCGGCAGAGTGGGATGGCAAAACCGGCAAGATCGCTGATCTGGAACGCTAGATTCCAGACAGACAAAAGGCCCTCAAGAGGGCCTTTTTTATTGAATGCGCTTTTCTGCAGACAAAAAAAGGGGCGGTATGACCCGCCCACGTTTTTCCCTGATCCCTGTATTCCCTTGTCATCATCCTGATGAATCGCATCCCGCGATGTCCTTGACCGTCATCCTTGATGGCCCGTGCCTGTCCGTTGGCACAGCTTCGATATTAGAGATTTAACCCTGGAGAGCAACACCCGAAACGCTCCAGAATATTTCCCGGTCGATTGTCTTACAGGATTAAACCTTTTCAAAAACAAAGCCTTGCAACGAAAAAACCGTGAAATTGGCGACTAGCCTTACTCCGATTACCTGAATGACTTACAGCAAGCGTGCGCAATGACTTACAGGCTTTGAACCTTCCAAGTACACCGACCGCGAGATTGAACAGGCAAAACCGTATTGGCGGGTCCCGTGAGCAGCAATATTGAAATGACGAAAGACATATAAAAAGGCCGATATACACACACTGTGTTATATCGGCCCTGGATGGATGCTGCAGAGGGGGGATTACTGGAAGAGGGATTCGCTGGACAGACCATTTTTCTCGAGGATCTCACGCAGACGCTTGAGTCCTTCAACCTGAATCTGCCTTACACGCTCACGCGTCAGGCCGATCTCAAGCCCTACATCTTCAAGCGTGCTGCTTTCATGCCCGCGCAAACCGAAGCGGCGAATCACCACCTCGCGCTGCTTCTCGGTCAGTTCAGACAGCCATTGATCGATACTCTGTGAGAGATCGTCGTCCTGCAGCAACTCGCAGGGGTCTGTCGGACGGTCGTCGGTCAAGGTATCGAGCAGCGTCTTGTCCGAATCCGGGCCCAGCGAAACGTCCACTGACGAAACACGCTCGTTCAAGCCCAGCATGCGCTTGACCTCGCCTACCGGTCTTTCCAGCAGGTTGGCGATCTCTTCAGGAGAAGGTTCGTGATCCAGCTTCTGGGTCAGCTCTCTGGCCGCACGCAGATAAACGTTCAGCTCCTTGACCACATGAATCGGCAGTCGGATGGTCCGCGTCTGATTCATGATCGCGCGTTCAATGGTCTGACGAATCCACCAGGTGGCGTAGGTAGAGAAACGAAAACCGCGCTCCGGGTCGAACTTCTCAACCGCCCTGATCAACCCCAGGTTGCCCTCCTCGATCAGATCAAGCAATGACAGCCCACGATTGACATAGCGTCTGGCAATTTTCACTACCAGCCGCAGATTGCTTTCAATCATGCGTTTGCGCCCGGCCGGATCTCCACTTTGCGACAGACGCGCAAAATGCACTTCTTCTTCCGGGGACAATAGAGGAGAAAAACCGATTTCATTGAGGTACAGCTGGGTAGCATCAAGCGCCCGCGTGTAGTCAATGTACTTGTGTTGTTTGAGCGATGTTGATTGCTTGACCTTGGTACGTCCCGAGACAGCGGCTGGCTGCTTCTCGTTTGACGCTTCCTTCAGGACAATGCCGGCTTCCATAAGGAGCACTTCATCATCGATGTCAAACTCCGGCGCTTCGTTGCCAAGAGCCATTGTTTTAGTCCTTTGGTGAGTTCGACCTCAAGCTCCAGCATCGCCTGGTTCCATGGCAACGCTTGAGCCTGTTCCTATTACGCCTGGAACAGGCTGGCAACTATCAACGACGTGGCAAGAATCCTAACGGATCTACAGGTTTCCCTTGGCGGCGAATCTCAAAATGCAGTTTCACCCGGTCAGTTCCTGTTGACCCCATTTCGGCAATCGTCTGCCCTGCCTTGACCTGTTGTCCTTCCCGTACCAAAAGCCTGCGGTTATGACCGTAGGCACTGACGTAGGTATCGCTGTGTTTGATGATGATCAATTCGCCGTAGCCCCGTAATCCACTTCCGGCGTAAACAACTGAACCATCAGACGCTGCCAAAACAGGCTGTCCCAAATCACCAGCGATATCAATTCCTTTATTCAAACTGCCGTTTGAGGAAAATTTTCCTATCAAAATGCCACTCGAAGGCCAGGTCCAACCTGTCGGGGACTTGCCGGCCGGGCCTGTCCCGGTGGTCGCCGAGGGAGGTATAACCACAGGTACAACCGCAACAGGTTTGGACATAACCGTGGTTTTGACGGATCCGGAACTGCTGGTCGTGGTTGACGTGGACGTCACTGGACGCCCGGCGCCCGACGTTGAAACCACGCTCGGTGTTGAAGAGGAGCGTCCGTCAAAGCGAATTGTCTGACCAGGCTTGATGGTAAACGGCTCCGGGATCTGGTTACGGGCAGCCAGCGCCTTCCAGTCCCAGCCGTAACGAAATGCAATGGAAAAAAGTGTGTCACCGCGCCTGACCACGTATTGGCCAGTGGTCACCGTCGGACGCTGGGCCACGGCATTGCCGTTGCGATCAACGACGCGAACGCCGCCTGAGGGCGAGCTGGAGCAGCCGACCAAAAGGACACTGAGAGCAATGCCAATCACCAGACGCTGATAACTTCTTGAAGACCTGAGCTGCTGAATGACTGTGAGACTCACCCGCCACTCCCTTTACTGGTGACTGAATTCAAAAAAGATGCCTATTGTGCCGTAATAGCGACGGGCAGCCAGTGATATCCGCTGAAAAACGCTGTTAAGTATCAATCAGCTGCATGGAAATGATGCCATCAGGCCATTCAACATTCCGGGCCGCGCGCTGTAGACAGATGACTGACGCCAGAATTCATTGTTTACCGCAGACAATCTTCAAGCGATGGGTCCATTGAGCAATGGCACGAAGCGCACAGCCCCCAGCACGTGCCGGGAAAAACCGTGTTCTTCACGGATGATCAGCATCAACTGCTGAACCTCCCCCGAGCCCACGGGAATGACCAGACGGCCTCCCGGTGCCAGCTGATCGAGCAATGCCTGCGGTACATCGGTTGCCACGGCCGTGACGATGATGCCGTTATAGGGCGCCAGGGCTGGCCAGCCTTCCCAGCCGTCACCCCAGCGGAACACCACGTTGCGCAGATTGAGCTCGACCAGACGTTCCTTGGCGCGATCCTGAAGCACCTTGATGCGCTCGACCGAGAACACTCGTTCTACCAGCTGCGCCAGCACAGCAGTCTGATAGCCTGACCCCGTACCGATCTCCATGACCTTGTCCAGCGGCCCGGCTGCCAACAGCAGCTCACTCATCCGCGCGACCATGTAAGGCTGGGAAATGGTCTGGTTATGACCGATGGGCAATGCGGTGTCTTCGTAGGCGCGATGCGCCAGCGCTTCATCGACAAACAGATGCCGTGGCGTCTTGCGAATGACGTCCAGTACCCGCTGGTTGGAAATGCCCTCTTCACAGAGGCGCTGAATCAGACGCTCGCGGGTACGCTGCGATGTCATTCCGATCCCTCGACGCAATAAATCATCCTGCTCGCGTGACATCAACGAAGTCCCTCCAGCCAGGTGTTCAGGCTGCTGAATCCGTCCTGATAGGTTCTATCCAGCTGCAACGGCGTGATCGATACATAGCCTTGTACGACCGCATGAAAGTCGGTCCCGGCGCCGCCGTCCTCGACATCACCGGCAGCAGCGATCCAGTAGCCAGCGCGGCCACGCGGGTCGACGACCTTGATCGGCGCCGCAGCGCGGGCACGATGCCCCAATCGGGTCAGTTGAATGCCGCGGATGTGCTCGAGCGGCAGGTTGGGAATATTCACGTTCAATACCGTGCGGGGTGGCAGGTCGAGTTGCTCATGGGCCTCGACCAGCAAGCGCGCGTAATGCGCCGCCGTCGCCAGATTATCCGGCTGACGTGACAGAAACGAAAAGGCAAACGACGGGCGCTGCAGAAAACGCCCTTCAAGCGCTGCGGCGACCGTTCCGGAATACAGTACATCGTCGCCCAGATTGGCCCCCAGGTTAATGCCTGAAACCACCATGTCCGGTTGCCGCTCCAGTAGCCCGTGAATGCCCAGATGCACACAATCGGTGGGCGTACCGTTGACACTGATGAAGCCGTTTTCCAGGGTGTGCGGATGCAAGGGCCGGTCGAGTGTCAGAGAACTGCTGGCACCACTTTTGTCCTGATCAGGCGCAATCACCACGCAGTCGGCGTAGTTCGCCAACGCCGCATGGAGCGCGACAAGACCGGGCGCATTCACCCCGTCATCATTTGATATCAGAATACGCATGAGCTGTCCGTCTGCCCAACCGGCACCAGATCGATGAGTTCGCGTACCAAGACGGTCGCAAAGCATCCGGGCGGAAGGACGAATTCCAGTTGCAGAATGTCAGACTCGGGATAATGCCACGTCAGCCGCCCAATGGGCAGTCGCAGGATGCGACGTTCGTGCTCCATGCCCGCTCTGACCAGCCAGTCACGCAACACGGATTCGTCATCGGCAACGGTATTTTCCAGCGCTGCCGTCGCACCGCCAGCTGGCGAAGGGCCTTCACCCCACTGAGGACCGGTGGGGTGCAGATCGAGGATCGCCAGACGAGGATCGCTGCATTCATCCAATCCGGCCGGGAAAAAACTGCGACTGTCGGTGAACGCAAGCAAATCCCCGACCTGAGCCTTCTGCCAGCTGCCATCGGCAACCCGGGCGGCCAACACCCGGTTGAACAGGTAACTGCGCGCCGTGGACAACAGTCGCGAACGCACGGCGCGCTGCTCAGGCAGCGCCTTGCGGGCGGCGTAATCGCGTGCCTCGCCAAGATTTCCGCCCTGATAGCCAAAACGCTGCGTGCCGAAATAATTGGGGATGCCCTGCCGGGCAATGGTTTCAAGGCGCTGATTCAACGCGCCCTGGTCTGCCTCCAGCTGAGTCAGACGCAGGGTGAAGCCATTGGCCGCATGGGCGCCACGCTGCAGCTTGCGTTTGTGACGACCGCTTTTGAGAATCTTCAGCGTGTCGTCCTGCGCAGCAGACAGATCAGGATCGGCCTTGCCCGGCAGTTGAATACTGAACCACTGTCGGGTCAATGCCTGGCGATCCTTGAGACCGGCGTAGCTGACTGTGCGCAACTGAACGCCCGCAGCCCGGGCCAGCCGGCGCGCCGCCTCTTCCGTGTTCAGGCCGCGTTTCTCGACCCATAGCCACAAGTGCTCGCCATCCCCGGAAAGCGGAATGTCCAGCACTTCATCGACCTGAAAGTCTTCGGCAATCGCCTTGAGCACTGCACGCCCCAGTGCATCGCCGTAAGCTCGCGGGCCCAGCAGTTCAAGTTCATTCATGCGCGCAGCAACAACGCAACGGCATGCACCGCGATGCCTTCTTCACGCCCGGTAAAGCCAAGCTTTTCGGTCGTTGTGGCCTTGACGTTGACCTGATCCAGCTCAACCTGAAGGTCTTCGGCGATCAATGCACGCATGGCATCGATATGCGGCGCCATTTTCGGTGCCTGAGCGACGATGGTCGCGTCGACATTACCGACCTTCCAGCCTTTGCCATGGATCAGCGTGAGGACATGACGCAGCAGCACGCGGCTGTCGGCGCCCTTGAACTGCGGGTCGGTGTCAGGAAAGTGCTTGCCGATATCGCCCAGCGCTGCGGCGCCCAGAAGCGCGTCGCTCAAGGCATGCAGCAGGACATCGCCATCGGAATGGGCCAGCAGGCCGAACCCGTGTGCAATCCGCACGCCGCCCAAGGTAATGAAGTCGCCTTCAGCGAAACGGTGCACATCATAGCCATGGCCAATACGCATAAAAAAACGCCCTGAAAAAAGTCAGGGCGTGATTCTACCTGCTTTGGCGCGCGTTAGCTGTTCAAGGCTGCAGCGTGATGCCTGAGATGGTCTTCGATGAAGCTGGCGATGAAGAAATAGCTGTGGTCGTAACCTGGCTGCATGCGCAGGGTCAGCGGGTAATCCGCAGCCTTGGCCGCCTGAACCAGCACCTCGGGTTTGAGCTGGTTGACCAGAAAATCATCACGATCGCCCTGATCGACCAGGGTCGGCAGTTTTTCGGACGCCTGCGCAATCAGCACGCTGGCATCCCACTCGCGCCAGCGAGAACGGTCTTCGCCCAGATAACGGGAGAATGCCTTTTGCCCCCAGGGGCAATCGATCGGATTACTGATCGGCGAAAACGCCGACACCGAGCGATAGCGGCCAGGATTGCGCAATGCGCAGACCAGCGCGCCGTGACCGCCCATCGAGTGGCCGCTGATACTGCGCACCTGCGACGCCGGGAAATGCCCCTCGATCAGCGCCGGCAGTTCCTTGACCACGTAATCATGCATTTGGTAATGCCGCGCGTAAGGCTGCTCGGTAGCGTTAAGGTAGAAGCCCGCGCCCTGACCGAAGTCCCAGGCGCCGTCAGGGTCATCTGCCACGTCGGCACCGCGCGGACTGGTATCAGGCGCCACGATGATGATGCCCAGCTCGGCTGCCAGTCGATGGGCCGCTGCTTTCTGCATGAAGTTCTCATCCGTGCAGGTCAGGCCGGACAGCCAGTACAACACCGGCAGTTTGCCGCCCTGCTCCGCCTGTGGCGGCAGGTAGACGGCAAACACCATGTCGCAACCGAGCACTTGAGAATGATGCTTGTAGCGCTTGTGCCAGCCGCCGAAACTCTTTTGGCAGGAAATATTTTCCAAAGGCATAGGGTTTCCTCCAGTTGCAGGCGTCAAGCCTCAGGCTGCAGGCATGGACCAGAGCATCCTGCTTGCTGCTTGAAGCCGAGCGCCTGCCGCTGCTCCTTAAAAATGAATGACCGTGCGGATGCTTTTGCCTTCATGCATCAGGTCGAATGCCTTGTTGATGTCTTCCAGGCCCATGGTGTGGGTGATGAACGTATCCAGCGGGATTTCACCGGTCTGCGCCATGTCCACGTAGCTTGGCAATTCGGTACGACCACGCACGCCACCAAATGCCGAACCGCGCCAGACGCGCCCGGTCACCAGCTGGAACGGACGAGTAGCGATTTCCTGACCGGCACCGGCCACGCCGATGATGACCGACTCGCCCCAGCCCTTGTGGCAGGATTCCAGCGCTGCACGCATCAGTTGCACATTACCGATGCACTCAAACGAGAAGTCGACGCCGCCATCGGTCATGTCGACAATGACTTCCTGGATCGGACGGTCGAAATCCTTCGGGTTGACGCAATCAGTCGCGCCCAGCTGTTTGGCGATTTCGAACTTGGCCGGGTTGATGTCGATGGCAATGATTCGAGCTGCCTTGGCTTTGACCGCACCGATCAATGCCGAAAGGCCAATACCGCCCAGGCCGAAGATGGCCACGGTATCGCCAGGCTTGACCTTGGCGGTGTTGAGCACCGCACCGATACCGGTGGTGACACCGCAACCCAGCAGGCAGACCTTTTCCAGCGGTGCCTGCTTGTCGATTTTGGCCACCGAGATTTCCGGCAGTACGGTGTACTCGGAGAAGGTCGATGTGCCCATGTAGTGGAAAATCGGCTCGCCCTTGTAGGAAAAGCGCGTGGTGCCATCCGGCATCAGGCCCTTACCCTGAGTGGCACGAATCGCCTGACACAGGTTGGTCTTGCCCGAGCGGCAGAACTTGCACTGACGGCATTCCGGGGTGTACAGCGGAATCACGTGGTCGCCGACCATCACCGAGGTCACGCCCTCTCCCACCGCTTCGACAATCGCACCGCCTTCGTGACCGAGGATCGACGGGAAAATCCCTTCAGGGTCAGCCCCGGACAGGGTGTAGGCATCGGTGTGGCAGACGCCGGAGGCTACTACTCTGAGCAGCACTTCTCCCGCCTTGGGCATGGCGACATCGACTTCAACGATCTCCAATGGCTTTTTGGCTTCAAAAGCGACAGCAGCGCGCGACTTGATCATCAATCTTCTCCGACGGGTAAAAACAAGGATTGCAGTGTAGTACAGTGCCAATTGACGAGTAATGCGGCTAAAAGCAAAACATTAATGCTGTACAGGGATAATCGATGTACACCAATCGCTGGGAAGGTCTGGATGAGTTCGTTGCCGTTGCAGAATGCGGGCAGTTCACGGCGGCAGCTCAGCGGCTCGGGGTCTCCTCGTCGCATGTGAGCCGTCAAATCGTTCGTCTTGAAGAGCGCCTGCAGACCCGTCTGCTCTACCGCAGCACACGCAAGGTCGCGCTGACGGAAGCCGGGCAAACCTTTCTGCACCACTGCCAGCGCCTGCAGGACGGCCGCGAAGAAGCTCTGCGCGCCGTGGGCGATCTGGCCAGCGAACCGAAGGGTTTGTTGCGCATGACCTGCGCGGTGGCCTATGGCGAGCGCTTCATCACGCCGCTGGTCACGCGTTTCATGGACGTTTACCCGCACCTGCGGGTCGATATCGAGCTGAGCAACGACACGCTGGACCTGGTTCATGAAGGCATGGACCTGGCGATTCGGCTTGGCCGGTTACAGGACTCGCGTCTGGTCGCGACCCGCCTCGCGCCACGGCAGATGTACCTGTGCGCTTCGCCGTCCTACATCGAGCGTTACGGCAGACCGCACAGCCTTTCGGAACTGAATCGCCATAATTGCCTGATAGGAGGCAGCGATACCTGGCAGCTTCAGCAGAACGGGCGTGAGTTTTCCCAGCGTGTACAAGGCAACTGGCGCTGTAACAGCGGCCAGGCCGTGCTGGATGCCGCGCTGCACGGAGTCGGTTTGTGTCAGTTGCCGGATTACTACGTGCAGAAACATCTCAACGACGGCACGCTGGTTTCATTGCTGGAGGCGCATCAACCGCCTAACACTGCAGTATGGGCGCTCTATCCGCAGCAAAGGCACCTGTCACCCAAGGTGCGCAAGCTGGTGGATTATCTTAAGGAGGGGTTGGCGATGAGGGATGAGTATCGCCAGTAGCGGAAACCTGGCGCCCGAACTTGCTGCGGCGCTGGCGCAGCCACTCCAGGTCTTCGGGACGCGTGACCTTGATGTTGTCGGAACGTCCCTCGATCAGGCGTGGCGACTGCCCCGCCCACTCGATGGCCGATGCCTCATCGGTGATGCTGACGTTAGAGACCAGGCTGTCCGCCAGGGCGCGATGCAGGGCACCAAGACGAAACATCTGCGGCGTGAAGGCTTGCCAGATCAGGCTGCGATCCACTGTTTCCAGCACGCGACCGCTGCTGTCGGCACGTTTGAGCGTGTCGCGGGCCGGCACGGCCAGCAGGCCGCCGACAGGGTCATCGGCCAGTTCGCCGAGCAGATTGTCCAGATCGCTGCGCGCCAGGTTCGGACGCGCAGCGTCATGAACCAGCACCCAGTCATTGTCACTGGCGCCCTGCGCATGCAGGTGCAGCAGCGCATTGAGTACCGAGCCTGAGCGCTCGCTGCCGCCGTCCACGCGCTGAATGCGAGTGTCATGCGCGCAGGGCAATGCAGCCCAGTAAGGGTCGTCCACAGCCAGACTGATCACCAACCCCTTGAGCCGGGGATGATCGAGAAAGCAAAGCAGGCTGTGTTCCAGAATTGTCAGGCCGCCCAGTGGCAGGTACTGCTTGGGACGGTCGGCTGCCATGCGAGCACCAATGCCCGCTGCAGGTATCACTGCCCAGAAGGCAGGAAGAAAGTCTTTCATCGCACCAACTTGATTATTGCGCGAGCTGGTAAAGGGTTTCGCCGTCCTTGACCATGCCCAATTCATGTCGGGCACGCTCTTCGACGGTTTCCAGACCTTTTTTCAATTCCATGACCTCGGCATCAAGCACGCGGTTGCGCTCCAGCAGCACCTGATTTTCAGCATGCTGGTCGGCAATCTGCTGAGTCAGGCTGGCCACTTGCGCAAGGCTTCCGTTACCGACCCAAAGGCGGTACTGCAAGCCAGCCAGCAACAGGAGCAGGACGAGGAACAACCAGTTAGGACTGCGCATTGAAATATCAGGTACCCAGTAAAAAAGACAGCAGAGCCAACGTGAACAACAAACGACTGAGGGCATTGAGCCTGACATAAGCCAGGCTCAATCACTCCAGATTACCGCGGAGCGTCAGCATCGGAGCTGCACGGGCAAGTCAGGGGACTCGAATCCGTGCAGCACTCTGCGTCTTTTTACCATCTATGGCTCAGCCGCGAAACTCGGCACGACCACGATACACAGCCTTGGAGCCCAATTGCTCCTCGATGCGCAGCAATTGGTTGTACTTGGACACGCGGTCGGAGCGGCACAGCGAACCGGTTTTGATCTGACCGGCAGAGGTGCCCACAGCCAGGTCGGCAATGGTCGAATCTTCGGTCTCGCCGGAACGGTGAGAGATGATCGCCGTGTAACCGGCAGCCTTGGCCATCTGAATGGCTTCCAGGGTTTCGGTCAGCGTGCCGATCTGGTTGAACTTGATCAGGATCGAGTTGGCGATCTTCTTGTCGATGCCTTCCTTGAGGATCTTGGTGTTGGTCACGAACAGGTCGTCACCCACCAGCTGGGTTTTCTCGCCGATCTTGTCGGTGAGGATTTTCCAGCCATCCCAGTCGGACTCGTCCAGACCGTCTTCGATGGAAATGATCGGGTGCTTGCGAGTCAGCTCGGCAAGGTATTCGGCGAACTCGGCAGAGCTGTATTCGCCCTCTTCGCTCAGTTTGTACTTGCCGTTCTTGTAGAACTCGCTCGCTGCGCAGTCCAGCGCCAGGGTCACGTCGGTGCCCAGCGTATAACCCGCATTGGCAACAGCCTCGGCGATAGCGTCGAGCGCTTCCTTGTTGGATGCCAGGTTAGGCGCGAAGCCACCTTCGTCACCCACTGCGGTGTTCAGGCCACGCGCCTTGAGGACCGCCTTGAGGTGATGGAAAATCTCGGTGCCCCAGCGCAGGCCTTCAGCGAAGGACTTGGCGCCGACAGGCTGGATCATGAATTCCTGGATGTCGATGTTGTTATCGGCATGCTCGCCACCGTTGATGATGTTCATCATCGGCACCGGCATGGAGTACACACCCGGGGTGCCATTGAGGTTGGCGATATGCGCGTACAGCGGCAGGTCCTGATCCTGTGCCGCCGCCTTGGCAGCTGCCAGGGAGACCGCGAGGATGGCGTTTGCGCCCAGGCTTGCCTTGTTTTCGGTGCCGTCCAGCTCGATCATCGCGTGATCCAGCGCCTTCTGGTCGACCGGATCCTTGCCCAGAAGCAGGTCACGGATAGGGCCATTGATGTTGGCCACAGCTTTCAGAACGCCCTTGCCCATGTAACGGCTCTTGTCGCCATCACGCAGCTCCAGCGCTTCGCGCGAGCCGGTTGAAGCACCGGACGGCGCGCAGGCGCTGCCGATGATGCCGTTATCGAGGAGCACATCTGCTTCCACGGTGGGATTGCCACGGGAGTCGAGAACTTCACGACCTTTGATGTCGACGATTTTTGCCATTGTTGTAAACACTCCAAGATTGACGAAAACGACGCAGCTGGGAAAACAATGCTCGCAATCAGACGCAGGAAAAGGCAGGTCTGAATGCGACAACCCCGTCACGGATGACGGGGAACGGCACTTTACCGGAGAACCCTGTTCAAGCGGTCTCTACGATCGGAAAACTCTTTACAAGTTCATCCAGGGACTTGAGTTGGGCCAGAAACGGCTCGAGCTTGTCCAGACGCAGGGCACATGGCCCGTCGCATTTGGCGTTGTCAGGATCCGGATGGGCTTCAAGGAACAGACCGGCCAGATTCTGACTGATACCGGCCTTGGCAAGATCCAGCACCTGGGCGCGGCGCCCGCCCGCAGAATCGGAACGACCGCCCGGCATCTGCAGGGCATGGGTCACGTCGAACAGGATCGGGTACTCGAACTGCTTCATGATGCCAAAGCCAAGCATGTCCACGACCAGATTGTTGTAACCGAAGCTGGAGCCCCGCTCACAGAGAATCAACTGATCGTTCCCCGCCTCTTCGCACTTGGTCAGGATGTGTTTCATTTCCTGGGGTGCAAGGAACTGGGCTTTCTTGATGTTGATGACTGCACCGGTTTTCGCCATCGCGACGACCAGATCGGTCTGCCGCGACAGGAAAGCCGGCAGTTGAATGATGTCGCAGACTTCGGCCACCACGGCGGCCTGATGAGGCTCGTGAACATCGGTGATCAGCGGCACGTTGAAGGTGCGCTTGATCTCTTCGAAAATACGCATGCCTTCTTCAAGGCCCGGCCCACGGTAGGAGTTCACCGAAGAGCGGTTGGCCTTGTCGAAGCTGGCCTTGAACACGTAAGGGATACCGAGCTTTTCGGTGACCTTTACGTATTCTTCACAGACCTGCATGGCCATATCCCGGGATTCGAGTACGTTCATGCCGCCGAACAGCACCATTGGCTTGTCGTTGGCGATCTCGATCGAACCTACGCGGATGATTTTCTGAGCCATGTCTGCAGTCCCTGTCAGGAATTTTTCTGATGTTGAGCCAATGCCGCCTTGACGAAGCCGCTGAACAGCGGATGACCGTCACGGGGCGTTGAGGTGAATTCCGGGTGGAACTGGCAAGCGACGAACCATGGATGATCCGGTGCTTCGACCACTTCAACCAGTGCGCCATCGCCCGAGCGGCCGGAGATCTTCAGGCCCGCCTCGATCAGTTGCGGCAACAGGTTGTTGTTCACTTCATAGCGATGACGATGACGTTCGACGATCACGTCCTTGGTGTAGCAATCGTGGACCAGCGAACCGGCTTCAAGCTGGCACTCTTGCGCGCCCAGACGCATGGTGCCGCCCAGATCGGAGCTTTCGGTACGGGTTTCGACTGCACCGGTGGCGTCTTCCCATTCGGTGATCAGACCCACTACAGCGTGTGCGCTGGTACGGTCGAACTCGGTGGAGTTGGCGTCTTTCCAGCCCAGCACGTTACGCGCGAACTCGATGACCGCGACCTGCATGCCCAGGCAGATGCCGAGGTACGGAACCTTGTTCTCACGGGCGAACTGAACGGCAGTGATCTTGCCTTCGACGCCGCGCAGACCGAAGCCACCCGGAACCAGGATCGCGTCCACGCCTTCCAGCAGGCCGGTGCCCTGGTTTTCAATGTCTTCAGAGTCGATGTAGCGCAGGTTGACCTTGGTGCGATTGGTGATACCGGCGTGGCTCATGGCTTCGATCAACGACTTGTAGGCGTCGAGCAGCTCCATGTACTTGCCGACCATCGCGATGGTCACTTCGTGTTCCGGGTTGAGCTTGGCGTCGACGACCTTGTCCCATTCGGACAGGTCGGCACCACCACATTGCAGACCGAAGCGCTCGACCACAAAATCGTCCAGGCCTTGCGAATGCAGAATGCCCGGGATCTTGTAGATGGTGTCCGCGTCTTCGAGGGCGATGACCGCACGCTCTTCGACGTTGGTGAACTGAGCGATCTTGCGACGCGAGGAAACGTCGATCGGGTGATCGGAGCGGCAGACCAGCACATCAGGCTGCAGGCCGATGGAGCGCAGTTCCTTCACCGAATGCTGGGTCGGCTTGGTCTTGGTCTCGCCGGCAGTAGCGATGTACGGCACCAGCGTCAGGTGCATCAGCATTGCGCGGCGTGCGCCGACTTCGAAACGCAACTGGCGGATGGCTTCAAGGAACGGTTGGGACTCGATGTCGCCTACGGTACCGCCGATCTCGACCAGCGCCACATCGGCATCGCCTGCACCCTTGATGATACGGCGCTTGATTTCATCGGTGATGTGCGGGATGACCTGAATGGTCGCGCCCAGGTAATCACCACGGCGCTCTTTGCGCAGGACGTGCTCGTACACACGGCCGGTGGTGAAGTTGTTGTTCTGGGTCATGGTGGTGCGGATGAACCGCTCGTAGTGACCAAGGTCCAGGTCGGTCTCGGCGCCGTCGTGAGTGACGAACACCTCACCGTGCTGGAACGGGCTCATGGTGCCTGGGTCCACGTTGATGTAGGGATCCAGTTTGAGCATGGTGACCTTGAGTCCCCGCGCCTCCAGGATGGCCGCCAATGAAGCCGAGGCAATGCCTTTCCCCAATGAAGAAACAACACCGCCCGTGACGAAGATGTAGCGCGTCATGAAAAACCCTAGAAGTCTGCGTTAAAGCGGTCAGAGCCGCCGGGGATAGCGAAGGAAGGCCGAAGCCCCCGATTACCGACAAAATTCACGGTGCACTCCCGAAACTGCTGCGTTGAAACCGACCGGCCGAAGCCAGTGTGGTGTGCGCTACATTTTAAGAATTACCCAGTAAATACTGGTTGGTAACCGGCAACTCATGTCGTTTCAAAAGAACCGACAGAAGCTGTATCAAGAAGGGAGCGTAGTCTACCTGAAAGGGCCTTTCAGCTCAAACTTTGGTCGCCGGTCGGCGCAACCCAGCGCAAACGCCAGTTTTCATTGGGCGAACCGTCCAGTCCAGGCAGGTTGGCGACGGCCAGCAGCACGTTATCGAGGTAGAGCAGCGGCAATCTGCCGCGCAGAAACGCCGGTACTGACTGCTCGTTGAGCAGGCGCTTGAGATCACGGCTGCCACGCCCGTCCAGGCGTAACACTTCACCGCCCTGCCGATAGCGGACTTGCAGACACCCCGACGGCGCCTCGCCTTCCAGAACCACGCGGCCATTGCCGGGCAAGTCCAGCGCCACACCAGGGTCCGTCCAGTCCATTGCCTGATGACAGAGCCGCTCCCAGGCAGCCGGCACCCACCAGATGCAGCCCTGCGCCCTGTGCAACGTTCCATCGGCGAGCCGCCACAGCGGACCCGTGTCCTGCGCCGCATCGCGCAACGCCTCCCAGCCAGCCCAGTGATCGGTGTCCGGCAGACGCGTCAGTGGCGCAAGCCAATGACGCACTGCATTGCGCTGCCGGGCTGCGGACAAAGCGGCAATCGGCCCGAGACTCAACACCGGCAGGCCAACCCAGCCGAACGACGTAGCCGCCTGAGCATTGGCAATATCCTGCAGCGCAAGCTCATCGAGCAATTGCTGCGCTTCGCCGAGGTGGTGTGCGGTACGTGCCAGGCTGGCGGCTGCCTGCGGCCATCTGGAGGTCAGCAACGGCAGTACCTGATTGCGCAGAAAATTGCGCGAAAACTGCTGATCGTCATTGCTGGGATCTTCGATCCAGTTCAGTCCATGTCGACGCGCGTAATCTTCCAGTTGCATACGCGATACATCCAGCAGCGGCCTCAGCAGATGCCCACGGCCCAGCACCCGCTGATCGGGCATGGCAGCCAGACCACGCACGCCTGCGCCGCGCAGCAGACGGAACAGCAGGGTCTCGGCCTGATCATCGCGATGCTGCCCGGTCAGCAGCACCTCACCCTCACCCAGCCGCTCAGTGAAGGCGCCGTAACGCGCCTGACGGGCAGCCTGCTCGAGACTTGCAGCGGGCTCGACCTGAACGCGAACAGACTCGAATGCCACGCCGAGCGCCTTGCAGACCTGCTGACAATGCTCTGGCCAGGCATCGGCAGCGGTCTGCAGACCGTGGTGCACATGGATTGCGTTGAGCGCAGGCAGGGTTTCGCGGCCGGCGAGTTCAGCCAGAAGATGCAAAAGCACGGTTGAGTCGAGGCCGCCGGAGAAACCGACATGCCAGACAGGCGCATTGCGCCAGGGGGCCAGAACTTGAAGAAGCCTGACAGAAAGATCATGACCGGCGCGTGATGGAGTGGTCATGGGTGTTTTTCACCGGTCTGGCGGGTTCGCACACTAAACGCTTCAGTGCTCAAGCCAGTCCTTTCGCGAACAGGTTCGCTCCCACGCCTTCCGGGCAGAAGCCCGCAAGACGTGGAAGCAATCGGGCGACGCAGCTTACAGACCGTAGCTCATCAAGCGGTCATAACGGCGGGCCAGCAGCTCATCGTTATCGAACTCCTTGAGCATCGCCAACTGACTGCTCAACTCTTCGCGAATCAAGGCAGCGGCGGCGACCG
Organism: Pseudomonas sp. ICMP 10191; assembly: GCF_001467335.1. Taxonomy (NCBI): domain Bacteria; kingdom Pseudomonadati; phylum Pseudomonadota; class Gammaproteobacteria; order Pseudomonadales; family Pseudomonadaceae; genus Pseudomonas; species Pseudomonas sp. ICMP 10191. Next base: position 156,579 of record NZ_LKGW01000013.1, on the reverse strand, counting down.
GATCACGATGCGCGCCACCCAGTGGCTCGGCGATGACCTTGTCGACGATACCCAGGCCTTTCAGGCGGTCAGCGGTGATGCCCATGGCTTCAGCAGCATCCGGTGCCTTCTCGGCGGTTTTCCACAGAATCGACGCGCAGCCTTCCGGAGAGATTACCGCGTAGGTCGAATACTGCAGCATGTTCAACTGGTCGCATACGCCAATCGCCAGCGCACCACCGGAACCGCCTTCACCGATAACAGTAGCGATGATCGGGGTCTTGAGACGGGCCATCACACGCAGGTTCCAGGCAATTGCCTCGCTCTGGTTGCGCTCTTCCGCGTCGATACCAGGATAAGCGCCCGGCGTATCGATAAAGGTCAGGATCGGCATCTTGAAGCGCTCGGCCATTTCCATCAGGCGGCAGGCCTTGCGATAGCCTTCGGGGCGCGGCATGCCGAAGTTGCGACGAACCTTCTCGCGCACTTCCCGGCCTTTCTGATGACCGATAACCATGACTGGCTGGTTGTCGAGACGGGCAATACCGCCGACGATCGCCGCATCATCGGAGAAATGACGATCACCGTGCAGCTCATCGAACTCGGTAAAGATGTTTTCGATGTAGTCCAGCGTGTAGGGACGACGCGGATGGCGCGCCATGCGCGCGATCTGCCAGCTGGTCAGGTTGCCGAAGATGCTTTCAGTGAGCGTCTTGCTCTTGTCTTGCAGCCGGGAGATCTCGTCGCCGATGTTCAGCGAGTTGTCATTACCCACCAAGCGCAGTTCTTCGATTTTGGCCTGCAAGTCAGCGATAGGCTGTTCGAAATCAAGAAAATTCGGGTTCATAGGCATCCGTCTTGGGTCGACGGCCAAGAGGCCGGCCGGTTGATCCGTCTGCGCCGTTCCTGTTCGGAACCGGCGCGTTCAGGTCGAAATTAAAATTCAGGGTTGAGCGCAAGTCGAGCCTGCGACGTTCAACGATACTGGAGAAAGACGTTCTCACGTCCGAACTGGTCACGCAGAGCTTGAATCAAGCTGTCCGCAGGATCAATCCGCCATGCTTCTCCCAATTGCAGCAATGCGCGGGCGTCCTGCCCCGTGTAGTCCACCGTGATCGGACAGGCACCGCGATGGCGCTTGCACAGATCGCCCAGCCAGCGCAGCCGGTCGCCCTTGAGCGCTTCGGCACGCACCGTCACACGCAGGCTCTCGGCCAGATTGGTGCGGGCATCCTCGATACTCATGACACGCTTGGCCCGCAGGCGCAGCCCGCCGGAGAAGTCATCATTACTGACTTCGCCCTCGACCACCACCATAGCATCGGTCTGCAACAGTGACTGAGCCGAGTGAAACGCTTCGGCAAACAGCGACGCCTCGATGCGCGCCGAGCGATCGTCCAGGGTAATGAACCCCATCTTGTCGCCCTTCTTGTTCTTCATGACGCGCAGGGCAATGATCAGGCCTGCGACCGTCTGGGTGTCTCTTGCGGGCTTGAGATCGATGATCCGTTGCCGGGCGAAACGGCGGATCTCGCCTTCATATTCATCGATCGGGTGCCCGGTCAGGTACAGCCCCAGGGTTTCCTTTTCACCACGCAGACGATCCTTGAGGCTCAGCTCACGGGTCTTGCGATGATTCGCATAAACATCGGCGTCCGCTTCGACGAACAGGCCGCCGAACAGGTCCGAGTGACCACTGTCGCGACTGCGCGCTGTCTGCTCGGCAGCCTGAATGGCCTCTTCCAGCGCCGCAAGCAACACCGAACGGTTACGATCGATATTGGCCTGATAAGCTTTGGGCTCGAGTTCGAAGTACGGCCCGAGACGATCCAGCGCACCGCTGCGAATCAGGCCATCCAGCGTTCGCTTGTTGACGCGCTTGAGGTCGACGCGGGCGCAGAAGTCGAACAAGTCCTTGAACGGCCCGTTCTGGCGCGCATCGGTAATCGCCTCGACCGGCCCCTCGCCTACGCCCTTGATCGCGCCAAGGCCATAAAGAATGCGGCCATCGTCACTCACCGTGAACTTGAACTCCGAGGTGTTCACGTCCGGCGCGTCGAGGCGCAGCTTCATCGTGCGCACTTCTTCGATCAAGGTCACGACCTTGTCGGTGTTGTGCATATCCGCCGATAACACCGCCGCCATGAACGGCGCCGGGTAGTGAGTCTTCAACCAGGCAGTCTGGTACGACACCAGCCCGTAGGCCGCGGAGTGGGACTTGTTGAAACCGTAACCGGCGAACTTTTCCACCAGGTCGAAGATGTTACCGGCCAGGTCCGGGTCGATGTTATTGGTCTTGCAGCCATCGATGAAACCACCGCGCTGCTTGGCCATTTCCTCGGGCTTTTTCTTGCCCATTGCGCGACGCAGCATGTCCGCACCGCCAAGGGTGTAACCGGCCATGACCTGAGCGATCTGCATCACCTGTTCCTGATACAGGATAATGCCGTAGGTCGGTGCCAGTACCGGCTTGAGGCCTTCGTACTGGTAATCGACGTGCGGATAGGACAGCTCGGCGCGACCATGCTTACGGTTGATGAAGTCGTCCACCATGCCCGATTGCAGCGGGCCGGGGCGGAACAACGCCACCAGTGCGATCAAGTCTTCCAGACAGTCGGGCTTGAGCTTTTTGATCAGCTCTTTCATGCCGCGCGACTCGAGCTGGAACACCGCCGTGGTCTCGGCGCGCTGCAGCAACTGATAGGTCGGCATGTCGTCGAGCGGGATGAACGCGATGTCCAGCGGTTCTTCGTTGACCTTGGCGCGGTCGCGGTTGATGGTCTTGAGTGCCCAGTCGATGATGGTCAGGGTACGCAGACCGAGGAAGTCGAACTTCACCAGCCCCGCAGCCTCGACATCGTCCTTGTCGAACTGGGTCACCAGACCGTCACCGGCCTCATCGCAATAGATCGGCGAGAAGTCGGTCAGCTTGGTCGGGGCAATCACCACACCACCGGCGTGCTTACCGACGTTACGCACAATGCCTTCGAGCTTGAGCGCCATCTCCCAGATTTCCGCAGCTTCCTCATCCACCTTGAGGAAATCGCGAAGAATCTCTTCCTGCTCGTAGGCTTTTTCGAGGGTCATGCCGACTTCGAACGGGATCATCTTCGACAGACGATCCGCCAGCCCGTAAGACTTGCCCTGCACACGCGCTACGTCACGCACCACCGCCTTGGCGGCCATGGAACCGAAGGTGATGATCTGGCTCACCGCGTTGCGACCGTACTTCTCGGCCACATACTCGATCACCCGGTCACGACCATCCATGCAGAAGTCGACGTCGAAGTCGGGCATGGAGACCCGTTCCGGGTTCAGGAAGCGTTCGAACAGCAGGTCGTATTCCAGCGGGTCGAGGTCGGTGATCTTCTGCACATAGGCAACCAGCGATCCGGCCCCCGAACCACGACCCGGCCCCACCGGTACGCCGTTGCTCTTGGCCCACTGGATGAAGTCCATCACGATCAGGAAGTAACCGGGGAAGCCCATCTGGATAATGATATCCAGCTCGAAATTCAGCCGATCGACATACACCTGACGCCTGGCTTCGTAATCTTCGGTCGTGTCCTTGGGCAGCAGGACTGCAAGACGCTCTTCGAGACCGTCGAAGGAGACCTTGCGGAAATACTCATCGATGGTCATGCCATCGGGAATCGGGAAGTTGGGCAGGAAGTGCGTGCCCAGCTTGACGTCGATGTTGCAGCGCTTGGCAATCTCGACGGTGTTTTCCAGCGCTTCCGGCAGGTCGCTGAACAGCTCGGCCATTTCTTCCGGGCTTTTCAGGTATTGCTGATCGCTGTAATTGTGCGAGCGACGCGGGTCGTCCAGCGCACGGCCTTCACCGATGCATACGCGGGTTTCGTGGGCTTCGAAATCGGCCTGTTTGATGAAGCGCACATCATTGGTCGCCACCAACGGCGCGCCGTGACGCTCGGCCAGGGCCACCGCAGCGTGCAGGTGTTCTTCGTCATTGGCGCGGTTGGTACGCTGCACTTCGATGTAGAAGCGGTCAGGAAAGACTTCCAGCCACTCGCGCAACAGTTCGTCGGCCTCCCCCGGATTGCCGCCGAGCAAAGCCATGCCGATCTCGCCTTCCTTGGCCGCGGAAAGCGCAATCACGCCTTCGCTGGCCTGCGCGACCCACTGGCGCTGAATGACGATCTGACCGTTGCGCTGGCCTTCGATAAAGCCTCGGGAAATCAGCTCGGTCAGGTTGCGGTAGCCCTGGGCATTCATGGCCAGCAGGCTGATGCGGCTGAGCGCGGCATCTTCGTCCCTGCCTGCCAGCCATAGGTCGACGCCACAGATCGGCTTGATGCCGGAGCCTTGAGCGGCCTTGTAGAACTTGACCAGCGAACACATGTTGTTCTGGTCGGTCACCGCCACGGCGGGCATGTTCATGCCGGTCAGCGCCTTGATCAACGGCTTGACCCGGACCAGACCGTCAACCAGAGAATATTCGGTGTGCAGGCGTAGATGAACGAAAGAAGCCGGCATGGTGATCCTATAAAACGCGAAAATACAAAAAACGAAGGGCAGGATTGTAGCTGGCCCGGAGTGAAACGTCAGTCCTGCAGCAAACCGGCTGACAACGGAAGCGAGCCGCCGAGCATCAGCGTGGCGCGCGCTTCATGGGCTGCACGCACCGGAGCGAAGGAACGCCGATGAATGGGCGTAGGCCCAAGCCGGGCCAGTGCTTCCAGATGCACCGGCGTAGGATAACCCTTGTGCCCACCGATGCCATAACCCGGATAGATGAGTTCAAACGCCGCCATTTCCCGGTCCCGGCTTACCTTGGCGAGAATCGATGCGGCGGCGATGGCGGGTACCTTGGAGTCACCCTTTACCACCGGCGCCGAAGGCACCGACAACTGCGGGCAGCGGTTGCCGTCGATAAGCGCCAGTCTGGGCGTGATACTCAACCCTTCGACGGCGCGCTGCATGGCCAGCATCGTGGCGTGCAGGATATTCAACTGGTCGATCTCTTCGACTTCAGCCCTGGCGATGAACCAGCACAGGGCTTTCTCCTGAATTTCGACGTAGAGCTTTTCGCGCCTGGCTTCGGTCAGTTTCTTAGAGTCATTGAGACCGAGAATGGGCCTGGTCGGATCGAGAATGACGGCGGCGGTTACCACTGCACCGCACAGCGGACCGCGACCCACTTCATCGACACCCGCCACCAGGTCCTCGACGAGGGTAAAATCCAGACCTGTTTGCATCATGGGCGACCTCACAGTGAAGGCGACCGTCCGAGCAGGCTCAATACCGCATCGGCGGCCTGATTGGACGCATCGCGGCGCAGAACCCGGTGAATAGCGTCAAAACCGGCGGTTTGCTCGCGACCGTCTTCGATCAATGGCAGCAGCGTACGCGCCAGGGCTTCTGGCGTAGCGTCGTCCTGCAGCAGTTCAGGCACCAGCAGACGCTGGGCCAGCAGGTTCGGCAGCGACACATAAGGGCTCTTGACCATTCGCTTGAGTATCCAGAAGGTCAGCGGCGCCAGGCGGTAGGCAACCACCATGGGACGCTTGTAAAGCAGCGCTTCCAGGGTCGCCGTGCCGGAGGCGATCAGTACCGCATCGCAGGCGGCCAGAGCAACGTGCGACTGGCCGTCGAGCAGCGTGACGGGCAAATCACGACCCTGCAGCAACTGTTCCACCTGAGCCCGCCGCTGCGGGCTGGCGCACGGCAGTACGAAGCGCAGGCCCGGGCGCCGGGCAAGCAACAGTTCGGCCGTGTCGAAAAACAATGCGCCCAGACGCCCCACTTCACCGCCCCGGCTGCCCGGCATCAATGCCACAACCGGCGTATCCTGCGCGAATCCCAGGCCAGCGCGAGCACCTGCACGATCGGACTCCAGGGGGATGGTGTCTGCCAGCGGATGCCCGACGAAGCGCACCGGTACGCCCTGCTCTTCGTAGAAACGCGCCTCGAACGGCAACAGGGTCAGCATCAGATCACAGCCTTCACGAATCTTCAGCACACGCTTCTGGCGCCAGGCCCAGACTGAGGGGCTGACGTAGTGCACGGTCTTGATGCCGGCGCGACGCAGCTGAAGTTCGATATTGAGCGTGAAATCAGGGGCGTCGATGCCGATGAAGACGTCCGGCTTTTCAGTGATCAGGGTCTGGACCAGCAGCTTGCGCCGGGCCAGCAGCTCGCGCAGTCGCCCGAGCACTTCAACCAGCCCCATCACCGACAGGCGTTCCATCGGGAAGAAGGACTGCATGCCTTCGGCTTCCATCAACGGACCACCGACACCAATGAAGCGGATATCGGGATGGCGCACCTTGAGGGCACGCATCAAACCGGATCCGAGGATATCGCCGGATGCTTCACCCGCGACCAGAGCGATACAGAGTGGACTGGTCATGATTAGCGAATGATGCCGCGAGTCGACGTCTGAATGGACTGAAGAAATATGGCCACTTCAGGAAACTGCGCCGCAGGCTCTGCCAGATCGGCCAGCGCCTGGCCGATGGTCAGCCCCTGGCGATAAACCGTCTTGTAGGCTCTGCGCAGCGCATGAATGGCTTCTTCGGAGAAACCCCGACGACGCATGCCCTCGAAGTTCATGCTGCGCGCCTCGGCCGGATTGCCAAACACCGTGACGAACGCAGGTACATCCTTGCCGATCGCAGTGCCCATGCCGGAGAAGCTGTGCGCACCGATATGGCAGAACTGATGGACCAGAGTAAAGCCCGACAGGATAGCCCAGTCATCCACATGAACATGGCCTGCCAGGGCGGTGTTGTTGACCAGAATCACGTGGTTGCCGATCACGCTGTCGTGCCCGATATGGGCATAGGCCATGATCAGGTTGTGATCACCCAGCGTGGTTTCGGCACGGTCCTGAACGGTCCCGCGGTGAATGGTCACGCCTTCGCGGATCACGTTGTGATCGCCGATGACAAGGCGGGTTTCCTCGCCCTTGTATTTCAGATCAGGCGTGTCTTCACCCACCGATGAAAACTGGTAGATACGGTTGTGCTTGCCGATTCTGGTTGGCCCCTTGAGGACAACGTGAGGACCGACAACTGTACCCTCGCCAATTTCCACACCGGGTCCGATGATCGACCAAGGGCCGACCTCAACATTGTCGGCCAGAACGGCCGTCGGATCGATGATTGCGCGAGGGTCAATCAAACTCATAGTTTGCGTTCCGCACAGATGATTTCGGCAGAGCAGACTGCCTTGCCATCAACGGTAGCCTTGCATTCGAACTTCCAGATCTGACGTTTGCTGCTCAGGAACTTCGCCTCAAGAACCAGTTGGTCGCCCGGCAGGACCGGCTGACGGAAACGCAGTTTGTCCGAGCCCACGAAATAATAGAGCGTGCCGTCCGAAGGCTTGGAGTCGAGCATCTTGAACGCAAGAATACCGGCAGCCTGCGCCATCGCTTCGATGATCAGCACGCCGGGCATGATGGGATGCTCGGGAAAGTGACCGTTGAAGAAAGGCTCATTGACGCTGACATTCTTGTAGGCGCGAATGTTCTTGTTCTCGATATCCAGCTCGGTCACGCGATCCACCAGCAGGAACGGGTAACGATGAGGCAGGTATTCGCGAATTTCTTTGATGTCCATCATTTCGAGGGGAAGCCTGTAGTAAAGATTAGGAGTGCGTCGCGACTGCGCAGCACCCCTCTACATCAAGGAGGCAGTTTATCGACTGAGCACGCTTGATATTAAAAAGGTATCAGCCATCAGATGAGCGATTATCAGCGCAGGTCACCGTCTCTATGGCCTTTTCAAGCTTTTGCAGACGTCGCGCCATATCATCGATTTTGCGCAGACGAGCTGCACTCTTGCGCCACTCGCCGGCCGGCTGCATGGCCGTACCGGACGAGTAGGAACCCGGCTCGGTAATGGAATGCGTCACCATCGTCATGCCGGTGATGAAAACACCATCACAAATCTCGATATGCCCTACCAGACCAACACCACCAGCAAGCATGCAATGCTTGCCGATTTTAGTGCTTCCGGAAATGCCGACACACGCGGCCATCGCAGTGTGGTCGCCAATCTGAACGTTGTGAGCAATCTGAATCTGGTTATCCAGTTTCACGCCATTGCCAATGCGTGTGTCAGCCAGTGCACCGCGATCGATCGCCGTATTAACACCGATCTCGACGTCATCACCCACGGTGACGCCGCCGATTTGTGCGATTTTCTGCCAGACACCCTTTTCATTGGCAAAGCCGAAACCTTCACCGCCCAGCACAGCACCCGACTGAATGACCACACGCTTGCCGATGCGCACATCGTGATAAAGCGTCACACGGGGTGCCAGCCAGCCGCCTTCACCGATCTCGCAGCGAGCGCCGATGAAGCAGTGCGCACCGATGGTGACACCTGCTGCAATGCGCACACCGCTCTCGATGACGGCAAAAGCGCCAATGCTGGCGGCAGGATCAACCAGTGCATCCTCGGCAATCAAGGCCGTCGGATGAACGCCTGCGCTGCTTTTGGGCTTGGGATCGAAAAAATGCGAAATACGGGCATAAGCCAGATAAGGATCCGGGACCAATAGCGCATCTCCGGTGTAGCTGTCGGCATCTGCGGGCTTGAGCAGCACGGCAGCAGCCTGGGCATCGACCAGGAATTGACGGTATTTGGATTTTGCCAGAAAACTGATTTGACCAGGGCCAGCCTCTTCTAAAGAGGCCAGCCCGGTGATGTCCTTGTCCTTGTCGCCACGTAACGTGGCACCAAGGAACTCGGCCAACTGACCGAGTTTGATGGTTATGCTCATGGTTACTTCAGCTGGTTCATGCGCTCGATGACCTGACGAGTCACGTCATACTGAGGCTTGACGTCGATCACCGCACCGCGCTCGAAAACCAGGTCGAAACCACCTTTCTTGATGACTTCTTCTACAGCCTGATCCAGCTTCGGCTTCAACTGCTTGAGCATTTCACGGTCAGCAACTGCCTTGGCTTCGTTCAGTTCCTTGGACTGGAACTGGAAGTCGCGGGCCTTTTGCTTGAATTCAAGCTCCAGACGCTCGCGCTCAGGCTGAGCCATCTTGTCGCCACCGCTGACCAGACGATCCTGGATACCCTTGGCGCTGCTTTCCAGACTTTTCAGCTTGGTCAGTTGCGGACCGAATTTTTTCTCGGCATCGACAGCGTATTTCTTCGCAGCGTCAGATTCCAGCAAGGCCATCTGATAGTTCAGTACCGCAATTTTCATGTCGGCGAATGCAGGGCTTGCGACCAGTACGGTTGCCAGCATTACCAGTTGAGTCAACTTACGCACAATACAACTCCTACAAAATTCGTTGCGTTATCAAAGATCAGACGCTTAGAAGGTCTGACCCAAGGAGAATTGGAAAACCTGCGTTTCGGCTTCGTCGTCCGGCTTCTTGATCGGCATCGCCAGAGCGAAGCTCAGCGGGCCGAGTGCGGTGATCCAGGTGACGCCGATACCCACAGAGCTAGCCATGCCGGAAAGGTCGATGTCGTTACATTCGACTTTCTTGCCTGACGAGCTTGTTCTGGTCGAGTCGCACTTGGTATCGAAGACATTACCCACGTCCCAGAACACAGACGTACGCAGCGAGCGCTGATCCTTGACGAATGGCAGCGGGAACATGACTTCTACACCACCCTGAACCAAGGCGTTACCGCCGAACGGCAGTGGATCCTGATCCGGGTCCGCCAATGTACCTGGCTTGGAACCATTACTAGGCGTACTGCGTGGACCAAGAGTGCTGTCCTTGAAGCCACGTACCGAGTTGAAACCGCCCGCGTAGTAGTTCTCGTAGAACGGCAGACCCGAGGTCGAACCGTATCCGTCACCGTAACCCAGCTCGGTGTGCAGACGCAGGGTGTAGTTATCGGTGATCGGATGGAAGTACTGAGCACGGTAATCCAGCTTGAAGAACGACAGGTCGCTGCCCGGCAAGGTGGATTCGAACACGAGGCTTTGCGAATGACCACGGGTCGCCAGAACGCCCTTGTTCAGAGTCGATTCAGACCAGCCAACCGAGCCCTTGAAGTTCAGGTACTTGTCGCCTTCCTTCTCGACGAAGTCAAAAATCTCGTCAACGGTGTACTTGCCGGTCTTGATTTCGTCCTGCTGGACGGTCAAGCCGTAGGTCAGGCGCGAAGTCTCGCTGATCGGGTAGCCGAGGTTGATACCGGCACCCAGGCTGTCAACCGCATAGCTTGCAACATCAACGTCGAGGTCATCGTAGTTGGTGGTGCGGTAGAACGCGCTGTAACCCAGGCTGACACCGTCCGGCGTGTAGTACGGATCGACGTAGCTGAAGTTGTAACGGCTCTGGTATTCGCTGCGGGTCAGACCGATGCTGACCTTGTTACCAGTACCCAGGAAGTTGTTCTGGCTGATCGAACCACCGAGGATCAGACCGGCGCTTTGCGCGAAGCCGACGCTGGCGGTGATCGAGCCGGACGCCTGCTCTTCAACGGCGTAGTTCACATCGACCTGATCGTCGGTGCCTGGAACAGGTGGCGTCTCGACGTTGACTTCCTTGAAGAAGCCCAGACGATCCAGACGGGTTTTCGACTGGTCGATCAGGTAGGTCGATGCCCAGCCGCCTTCCATCTGACGCATTTCGCGACGCAGCACTTCGTCTTCCGACTTGGTGTTGCCGCGATAGTTGATACGGTTGACGTAGGCACGCTTGCCCGGGTCGACGACAAAGGTGATATCGACCGTGTGGTCTTCGTTGTTCGGCGTCGGCACGCCGTTGACGTTGGCGAAGGTATAGCCTTCGTTACCCAGACGACGGGTGATCAGTTCGGACGTCGTGGTCATGACCTTGCGCGAGAAGACCTGGCCCGGCTGCACCAGCAACAGGGATTTGACCTGGTCTTCAGGGACCTTGAGGTCACCGCTCAGCTTGACCGACTTGACGCTGTACTTCTCGCCTTCGTTGATGTTGACCGTGATGTACACGTTCTTCTTGTCAGGCGTGATAGACACCTGGGTCGAGGCGATATCCATGTTGATATAGCCGCGATCGAGGTAGTACGAACGCAGACGCTCAAGGTCACCCGACAGCTTTTCACGGGCGTACTTGTCATCATTCTTGAAGAACGACAGCCAGTTGCTGGTCTTGAGCTCGAACAGGTCGGTCAGGTCTTCATCGGAGAAGACAGTGTTGCCCACCACGTTGATGTGTTGAATGGAGGCTACGGTGCCTTCATTGATGTTGATCTTCAGGCCTACGCGGTTGCGCGGCTGAGGAACGACCTCGGCGTCAACCTCGGCAGAGTAACGGCCTTGGGCAACGTATTGACGTTGCAGCTCGTTACGCACACCTTCGAGGGTTGCACGCTGGAAAATCTCACCTTCGGCCAGACCGGACTGTTTCAGCCCCTTCATCAGGTCCTCGGTGGAAATGGCCTTGTTACCCTCGATTTCGATACTCGCAACCGAAGGGCGCTCGACGACATTGATGACGAGCACGTTGCCGTCGCGACCCAGCTGGATATCTTGAAAGAAACCGGTTTTAAACAGCGAACGGGTAGCATCGACCAAACGACCATCGTCCGCCTGCTCGCCTACGTTCAGCGGCAATGCACCAAAGACACTGCCGGCGGATACCCGCTGCAGGCCGTTGACACGGATATCGGAGATGGTGAAGGACTCGGCGTGAACTTCAGCGATCATCAGTGCGGAAAGAACCGCAGTTAGCAGCAGACGTTTCATGAAGTCCTTTCTTATTCCAACTGGCAATAAACAAACTGCCGCAAAATGCGGCAGATTCGCAACTCGGCAACGCTTTACAGTCGGCCCAGATCGTTGACCAGCGCGAGCAACATTACGCCCACTACCAGACTGATACCGATCTGCGCCCCCCAACCTTGAACCTTTTCCGAAAGGGGACGACCACGCGCCCACTCGATCAGATAAAACAGCAAATGCCCCCCGTCCAGGACGGGAATGGGCAGCAGATTCAGAACACCCAGGCTAATACTCAGATAAGCGAGGAAGTTCAGAAAATCTCCGATGCCCGACTGGGCCGAAGCGCCCGCCACTTTAGCAATGGTTATCGGTCCACTCAAGTTTTTTACCGAGAGCTCGCCGAACAACATTTTCTTCAGCGAGTCCAGGGTCAGCACACTCATGTTCCAGGTGCGCTTCACACCCTCGGCCATCGCCGCGAAAGGCCCGTAACTGACCTCGCGCAGCATTTCCGGTGGCCAATCGACAGCTTTCACACCAGCACCGAGGTAACCCGCGGCAGCCTTGCCCTCGCCCTTGGCCGCGAGAGTCACCGGCACGTCCATTTGCACGCCGTCGCGCTCGATGCGCAGCGAAATCTTCGCCTCAGGACGCTCGCGTACCCGATCCACAACCTGTTGCCACTCATTGAGCGGCTGACCGTCCATCGAAACCAGACGATCACCTGTTTTAAGCCCCGCGCTCTGCGCTGGACCTTTCGGATCGATTTCTGCCAGCACCGGCAACAGCGCGGGACGCCACGGACGAATACCCAGCGACTTGATAGGATCAGGCTCTTCTGCGCCCCTCAGCCAGTCATTGAGTACCAGCTCACGGGAGGTGTCGACCGTAGAACCCTGATCCCTGACCTTCAAAGCGATAGTACCGCTTTCACCCAGACGACGGACCAGTTGCAGGTTGACCCCGGCCCAACCAGAAGTAGGCTCGCCATCGACAGCGACGATTTCCTGTCCAGCCGTCAGGCCAGCCTGCTGGGCGATACTTCCGGCCTCCACTGCGCCGATAACCGGACGCACCTGCTCACTGCCCATCATCGCCAGCACCCAGAAAAATGCGATGGCGAGAAGGAAGTTGGCTGTCGGGCCGGCGATCACGATGGCGATGCGCTGCCCTACTGTCTTGCGATTGAACGATTGGTCAGCGAGCTCGGGCGGAACATTACCCTCGCGCTCGTCGAGCATTTTCACATAGCCGCCCAGAGGGATGGCAGCCACCACGTATTCTGTGCCCTGACGGTCATGCCAGCGCAGCAGAGGCGTGCCGAAGCCTACTGAAAAACGCAGCACTTTGACGCCACAACGACGCGCCACCCAGAAGTGGCCGAATTCGTGGAAGGTCACCAGCACACCCAGCGCAATCAGGGTGCCGAGAATCATGTATAAAGCGCTCATCAGTCTTCTCCGGGTACCGACTGGTCGGCCAGTGTGTTAATCATTGCAGGCCTTCAGGCCCGCCGTTGACGCACCACATCAACCCTTTCACTCACACCCTGACGGGTTTTCAGGTCGCTATCGCCCGTGTCTCTCAAGCCATTGGCCTGCCAGCAAACGCGCCTTCGCGTCAGCTGCGAACACCGCATCCAGCCCTTCGACCGCAGTGACAGGCTCGTGATCGAGAACCTCCTCGATAATACCGGCGATTTCCAGGTAGCGGATACGCCCTTCGAGGAATGCCGCAACGGCCACTTCATTGGCCGCGTTGAGCATGGCAGGTGCACTGCCCCCAGCCTCCGCCGCCTGTCGGGCCAGCCGCAGACATGGGAATCGTTCCTCGTCCGGCGCCTGAAAATCAAGCTGGCCGATACGAAACAGATCCAGTGGCGCAACGCCAGAGTCTACACGCGCAGGCCATGCCAGTGCATTGGCGATGGGGGTACGCATGTCGGGATTTCCCAACTGAGCCAGCACCGAGCCATCGACATAGTCGACCAGCGAGTGGATCACGCTTTGCGGGTGAATGACCACCTCGACCTGATCCGGACGCGCATCGAACAGCCAGCAGGCTTCGATCAGCTCGAGCCCCTTGTTCATCATGGTTGCCGAATCGACGGAGATCTTGCGCCCCATCGACCAGACCGGATGGGCACAGGCCTGCTCTGGCGTAACATTCTGCAACTGCTCCAGCGGCGTTTCGCGGAACGGTCCGCCCGAGGCAGTCAGCATGATCCGCCGGACACCGACGGCACCCAGCCCGCGGGCGAAGTCGCCGGGCAGGCACTGGAAGATCGCATTGTGCTCGCTGTCGATGGGCAACAGCACAGCGCCATTTTGCCGAACAGCCTGCATGAACAGGGCGCCGGACATGACCAGCGCTTCCTTGTTGGCCAGCAATACCTTCTTGCCCGCTTCCACCGCAGCCAGCGTCGGACGCAAGCCGGCAGCCCCGACAATGGCGGCCATGACCGCATCGACCCGCGGGTCAGCGGCCACTTCGCACAAACCGCCCTCGCCGACCAGCACCCGGGTATCGAGCCCGGCAGCCGCCAGGTCATCCTGCAGTTTGCGGGCGACCACCTGATCAGGCACTACGGCGTATTGCGGCGTGTGCCTGATGCACAAGGCCAGCAGTTCGTTCAGACGGCTGAAGCCGGTGAGCGCGAACACTTGATAAAGCGTTGGATGACGGGCAACGACATCCAGAGTGCTCAGACCGATGGAACCGGTTGCACCCAGAATGGTAATTTGTTGCGGCCCACTCACATGACACCCCAGTCAGCGGCCCAGAGCAGAACGGCAAATACCGGAATGGCCGCCGTGAGGCTGTCGATACGGTCCAGCACCCCGCCGTGGCCAGGCAACAGATTGCTGCTGTCCTTGACCCCGGACTGGCGTTTGAACATGCTTTCGGTCAGGTCGCCAATCACCGAGATGAATACGATCACCGCTGCGCCGAAGAGCGCCGCAATGAACTGCGCAACTGTCCAGTCGCGGGAAAAGCCCACTGCTGCCGTGATGCCCAGACTGACCACCAGACCGCCATATACGCCCTCCCAGCTCTTGCCAGGGCTCACCTTGGGCGCAAGCTTGCGCTTGCCAAAAGCCTTGCCGGAGAAATAAGCACCAATGTCGGCGGCCCAGACCAGCACCATTACCGACAGAATCAGCCAGTTACCCAGCGGCCATTGCTTGATCAGAACCAGACCCTGCCATGCAGGCAGCAGAATCAGAAGACCGATGACCAGCTTGCACGCTGCACTTGCCCAGTGACTGCTCGAGTCCGGATAGGTAAGGACCAGAAAGGTCGCAACGCCCCACCAGATGACTGCGGCAACCAGCACCCAGGGCTCCAGCCCCGGCAGCAGGTACATGAGAAAAAGCAGAACAGCGACCACAGCCGCATAGCCGATACGCATCGACTGTGCGGCAAAACCTGCGAGTCGTGCCCATTCCCAGGCACCCAAAACCACGACCACCCCGATGAACAGGGCGAAGTACATGCCGGTCAGCAGGAAAAACCCGCACAAGGCGATCGGCAACAGAATGAGTGCCGTGATGATCCGTTGTTTCAGCATTAAGCCCGGGCTCCAGCTTCTACCTGTTCGCTGGTTTTACCGAAGCGACGTTGGCGAGAAGCGAAATCTGCCAGCGCAGCGCGCATGGCATCGTGTTTGAAGTCCGGCCAGAACAGGTCGGAGAAGTACAGCTCGGCGTAGGCCAGCTGCCAAAGCAGGAAGTTGCTGATGCGGTGCTCACCGCCGGTGCGGATGCACAGATCCGGCAACGGCAGGTCGCCGGTGGCCAGACAGGTCTGCAACAACTGGGGAGTAATGTCCTCCGGCTGCAGATGTCCGGCCTGAACCTCACGCGCCAGCCGCTGGGCGGCCTGCGCGATGTCCCACTGCCCACCGTAGTTGGCAGCGATCTGCAGCACGAAGCGGCTATTGCCGGAGGTGCGCACTTCCGCCTCGCGCATGGCCGCCTGAAGTTCAGGGTGAAAGCGCGAGCGGTCGCCGATGATACGCAGGCTGATCTCGTTTTCGTTCAAGCGCTTGGTTTCACGGCGCAGCGCCGTGAAAAACAGCTCCATCAGCGCACCCACCTCTTCGGCCGGGCGCTGCCAGTTTTCACTGGAAAACGCGAACAGTGTCAGCACTTCGACCCGGGCTTCAGCGCAGACCTCGATAACGGCCCGCACAGCATCGACACCCGCCTTGTGGCCTGCAACGCCTGGCAGCAGGCGCTTCTTGGCCCAGCGATTATTACCATCCATGATAATCGCGACATGGCGCGGCACCGAGGGCGTCATGGCCGGTTTTATCTTTTCCATGAAAGCGTCCGAAACCTTAAACAGCCATCAGATCGGCTTCTTTCTGCTTGACCGCAACTTCGATTTCCGCCACGAACTTGTCAGTCAGCTTCTGTATGTCGTCAGCCGCACGACGCTCTTCGTCTTCGCTGATTTCCTTCTCCTTGACCAGGTCTTTCAACTGGCTCAAGGCGTCACGGCGAATGTTACGGACGGCCACACGGGCATCTTCTGCGGCATCACGCGCCTGCTTGGTGAAGCCCTTACGGGTTTCTTCGGTCAGCGCCGGCATGGAGATCAGCAGCAACTCACCCAGGTTGGTCGGGTTGAAACCCAGACCGGAACTCTGGATGGCCTTGTCGACAGCGGCCAGCATGTTGCGCTCGAACGCTACGACCTGAAGGGTACGCGAGTCCTTGACGGTGACGTTGGCCACCTGGCTGAGCGGGGTATCGGCACCGTAGTAAGGAACCATGACACCACCGAGGATGCTCGGATGCGCTTTGCCGGTACGGATACGGGTGAACGCATGGGTCAGCGACTCCAGACTCTTCTGCATGCGGGTCTGAGCGTCTTTCTTGATTTCGTTGATCATTATTGTGCTTCCTCGATCAGGGTCCCTTCAGCGCCACCATGGACGATATTCAGAAGAGCACCCGGCTTGTTCATGTTGAAGACGCGCAATGGCATCTTGTGATCGCGACACAGGCAGATTGCGGTCAGATCCATCACACCCAGCTTGCGATCCAGCACTTCATCGTAGGTCAGATGATCGAACTTCTCGGCATTCGGGTCCTTGAACGGATCTGCAGTGTAGACACCGTCCACCTTGGTGGCCTTGAGCACTACATCGGCGTCGATCTCGATCGCTCGCAGGCAGGCAGCCGAGTCGGTCGTAAAGAACGGATTACCAGTGCCGGCAGCAAAAATCACCACTTCCTTCGAGCTGAGATGGCGCATGGCCTTGCGGCGGTCGTAATGATCGGTCACGCCTACCATGGAAATGGCCGACATCACGATGGCGGTGATATTAGCGCGCTCCAGCGCATCGCGCATTGCCAGGGCGTTCATCACAGTGGCCAGCATGCCCATGTGATCGCCTGTCACCCGATCCATGCCCGCAGCACTCAAGGCCGCGCCACGAAACAGGTTGCCGCCGCCGATCACCAGACCGACCTGAACGCCGATACCGACCAGCTGGCCGACTTCCAGCGCCATGCGATCCAGCACCTTGGGATCGATGCCGAACTCTTCCGAGCCCATGAGGGCCTCACCGCTAAGCTTGAGTAGAATGCGTTTATAGCGAGCCTGATAACCACTGCCCTGCTGAGCCATTGCGAATCTCTCCTGCGGCGTTTTCTGAAAAAAATCTGTGCGGGCTATTTCAAGCCTGCGCTTACTTTAGCTTGACGCTTTGCGCGCGTCGGGAGAATGCAGCCTTGTGGGCACAATCTCCAAGGAAAATTTCCCTTTCTCTTTCGACAAAGAGGCCGCACGCGTGAGCGGGCAGCCTCTTTGGGGCGACAGTTGAAAAACCGTCTTACTGCTTGGCGGCAGCCAGTTGAGCAGCCACTTCATCAGCGAAGTTATCAACTGGTTTCTCGATGCCGTCGCCTACTTTGAAGTAGGTGAAGGAAACGATTTCAGCGCCGGCTTTCTTGGCCAGATCACCGACCTTGACTTCCGGGTTCTTGACGAAGGCTTGCTCGACCAGGCTGGCTTCTGCCAGGAACTTGGTGATACGACCGCCAACCATTTTCTCAACGATGTCAGCCGGCTTGCCTTTGATCTTGTCTTCGTTCAGTTGCAGGAAGACATTCTTCTCGCGCTCGATCGCTTCAGCAGACACTTCCGAAGGGAACAGGAACTCAGGGTTGCTTGCCGCTACGTGCATGGCGATATCTTTGGCCAGCTCGACGTCGCCACCCTTGAGGGTAACAACTACGCCGATCTTGTTGCCGTGCAGGTAAGTACCTACAACATCACCTTCGATACGCTTCAGGCGACGGATGTTGACGTTTTCGCCAACCTTGCCGACCAGTACCAGACGTGCAGCTTCCTGAGCTTCGATCAACGGAGCAGCATCAGTCATCTTGTCAGCGAAGGCTTTTTCGACGCTTGCAGCAACGAAAGCCTTGAAGTCGTCTTGCAGGGCCAGGAAGTCGGTCTGCGAGTTGACTTCGATGATGACAGCGGCTTTACCGTCGTCCTTGATGGCGATAGCGCCTTCAGCAGCCACGTTACCTGCTTTCTTGGCGGCCTTGATGGCGCCGGAAGCACGCATATCGTCGATTGCTTTTTCGATGTCGCCGCCAGCCTTGGTCAAGGCCTTTTTGCAATCCATCATGCCTTCGCCGGTACGCTCGCGCAGTTCTTTGACCAACGCTGCAGTAATCTCTGCCATTTCAAAATCCTCTTGGATAGGTCTTCAACCATTCCACCCGACAGGCCGGGCGTGCAATTCTTGAAAAATCAGGGTGGCAGCAACACATGACAGCGAGGTCATGGTTACAGACCGACAAATCATTTCCTAGGTGGCAAAAAGGGGGCTAAGCCCCCTTTTCGCGTACTGAGTAAACGCCAGGCGTTTGTACTCAGCCTTCTACAGCAGCTGCAGCTGGAGCTTCTTCGACGAAAACGTCGGTGCCGCCAGCAACATTGTTACGACCACGGATAACAGCATCAGCCATCGAACCCATGTACAGCTGGATGGCGCGGATTGCGTCATCGTTGCCCGGGATGATGTAGTCAACGCCTTCCGGGCTGCTGTTGGTATCGACGACGCCGATAACCGGGATGCCCAGCTTGTTGGCTTCGGTGATCGCGATGCGCTCGTGATCAACGTCGATGACGAACAGAGCGTCCGGCAGACCGCCCATGTCCTTGATACCACCCAGGCTGCGATCCAGTTTTTCCAGATCACGGGTACGCATCAGGGCTTCTTTCTTGGTCAGCTTGGCGAAAGTACCGTCTTCAGCCTGTACTTCCAGCTCACGCAGACGTTTGATCGACTGACGGATGGTCTTGAAGTTGGTCAGCATGCCGCCCAACCAGCGATGGTCGACGTACGGCGAACCGCAACGTGCTGCTTCTTCAGCAACGATCTTGCCAGCGGAACGCTTGGTGCCGACGAACAGAATCTTGTTTTTGCCCGAAGCCAGGCGCTCAACGAAAGTCAGAGCTTCGTTGAACATAGGCAGGGTTTTTTCAAGGTTGATGATGTGAATCTTGTTACGCGCGCCGAAAATGTACTTACCCATTTTCGGATTCCAGTAACGGGTCTGGTGGCCGAAGTGGCAACCAGCCTTCAGCATATCGCGCATATTGACTTGGGACATAAATAGTTCCTTGATAAGTCGGGTTAGGCCTCCACGTATCCCAATGACCAACCAATGGCATCTGCCAAGGGCACCCAGGTCATCGTGTCGACACGTGTGTGGGTTTGTGCTTCAAGGACGGACCTTGGAAAGCGGCGCATTTTATATCATAAAAGGGAAGAGAACGGAACTCCCATCAAGTGCTTGTTTTGCGGTGACTTTGCAGCTTCATGGACAGCCTATAGAAGGAAGCGATGATTACCCGGCACCGGCGGTCTGATAGAATTGCGCCTTTGCGCACCAACCGCGTGCCTGCCACGCCGAGAGAATTCGTATGACCATCACCCTCAAAACCCCGGAAGACATCGAAAAGATGCGCATCGCCGGTCGCCTGGCCGCCGATGTTCTGGAAATGATAGCGCCGCACGTCAAGCCCGGTGTGACCACCGAAGAGCTGGACCGCCTCTGCCACGACTATATCGTCAACGAACAGAAGGCGATCCCGGCCCCGCTGAACTACAAGGGCTTCCCCAAGTCGATCTGCACCTCGATCAACCAGGTGGTCTGCCACGGCATCCCGAGCGACAAGAAGCTGAAGGACGGTGACTCGCTGAACATCGACGTCACCGTCATCAAGGACGGCTACCATGGCGACACCAGCAGGATGTTCCATGTCGGCACCGTTCCGGTATGGGCCGAGCGCCTGTCGAAGGTGACTCAGGAGTGCCTGTACAAGGCCATCGAAATCGTCAAGCCCGGCACGCGCCTGGGGGACATCGGTGCCGTCATCCAGAAACACGCTGAAAAGAACGGTTTCTCCGTGGTTCGCGAGTTCTGTGGTCATGGCATCGGCAAGGTGTTTCATGAAGAGCCGCAGGTCATGCACTTTGGCGAGGCCGGAACCGGTATCGAACTGCAGGAAGGCATGACCTTCACCATCGAGCCGATGATCAACCAGGGGCGTCCTGAAACCAAGATCCTCGGCGATGGCTGGACGGCGATCACCAAGGACCGCAAGCTCTCGGCGCAATGGGAGCACACGCTGCTGGTGACCGCCGACGGTTACGAAATCTTCACCTTGCGCAGCGACGACACCATTGCCCAAAAGGCTCCCTGACCCGAGTCTGCCCGGCTGAACCCATGCCCGTCACTTGCACAGCCCGACACGAGGAATACTGCTCAATGCCGCAAGTAGATCCAGACTTGTTCGATCGTGGCCAGTTCCAGGCCGAACTGGCCTTGAAAGCCAGCCCCATCGCTGCGTTCAAGAAGGCCATCCGCAAAGCGAGAGACGTCCTTGATGAGCGCTTCCGGTCGGGCCGTGACATTCGACGACTGATCGAGGACCGGGCATGGTTTGTCGATAACATCCTGCAAAAGGCCTGGGATCAGTTCGAATGGAGTGAAGACGCCGACATCGCGCTCCTGGCAGTGGGTGGCTATGGCCGCGGCGAGCTGCACCCGTACTCGGACATCGATCTGCTGATCCTGCTGGACAGCGACGACCACGAAGTTTTCCGCGAACCCATCGAGCGGTTTCTGACGCTGCTGTGGGACATCGGCCTGGAAGTCGGACAGAGCGTACGCTCGGTCAACGAATGCGCACAGGAAGGCCGCGCCGACCTGACCGTGATCACCAATCTGATGGAAAGCCGCACCATCGCCGGCCCCGAGCATCTGCGCCAGCGCATGCTGGAAGTCACCAGCACCGAGCACATGTGGCCGAGCAAGGAGTTCTTCCTCGCCAAGCACGCGGAACAGAAAAAACGTCACCACAAGTACAACGACACCGAATACAACCTGGAACCCAACGTCAAGGGTTCTCCAGGCGGCCTGCGCGATATTCAGACCATCCTCTGGGTAGCGCGACGCCAGTACGGCACGCTGAACCTGCATGCGCTGGCAGGCGAAGGCTTCCTGCTGGGCAGCGAAAACGCCCTGCTCGCCTCCTCTCAGGAGTTTTTGTGGAAGGTGCGTTACGCGCTGCACATGCTGGCCGGACGCTCAGAGGACCGGCTTCTGTTCGATTATCAGGTACGCATCGCCGGCTTGCTGGGCTATGAAGACAACGATGCCAAGCTGGCCATAGAGCGCTTCATGCAGAAGTACTACCGAGTGGTCATGAGCATCGCCGAACTCAGCGATCTGATCATCCAGCATTTCGAAGAAGTGATTCTTTCCGACGACAGCGGTACGGCACAGCCGATCAATTCACGCTTTCAGTTGCACGACGGGTATATAGAAGCTACCCACCCGAACGTCTTCAAGCGCACCCCGTTTGCCATGATCGAAATCTTCGTGCTCATGGCCCAGCATCCGGAAATAAAGGGTGTGCGTGCCGACACCATTCGTTTGCTGCGTGAACATCGTCACCTGATCAACGATGACTTCCGCAATGATATTCGCAACACCAGCCTGTTCATCGAGCTGTTCAAGTGCGAAATCGGCATTCATCGCAACCTGCGCCGGATGAACCGCTACGGCATTCTCGGCCTGTACCTGCCCGAGTTCGGCCATATCGTCGGCCAGATGCAGCATGACCTGTTTCACATCTATACCGTCGATGCGCACACGCTTAATCTGATCAAACACCTGCGCAAGCTGCAATACACCGAAGTGTCCGAGAAATTTCCGCTGGCCAGCAAGATCATGGGCCGTCTGCCCAAGCCGGAGTTGATCTACCTGGCCGGGCTTTATCACGACATCGGCAAGGGTCGTGGCGGTGATCACTCGGAGCTGGGCGCAATCGACGCACAGGCGTTCGGCACGCGCCATCATCTGCCTGCGTGGGACACCCGGCTCATCGTCTGGCTGGTGAGCAACCATCTGGTGATGTCGACCACCGCCCAGCGCAAGGACCTTTCCGACCCGCAGGTCATCCACGACTTTGCCCAGTTCGTGGGCGATGAAGTGCATCTGGATTACCTGTATGTGCTGACCGTCGCCGACATCAATGCGACCAATCCGACGCTCTGGAACTCTTGGCGTGCCAGCCTGCTGCGCCAGCTGTACACCGAGACCAAGCGAGCCTTGCGCCGCGGCCTGGAAAATCCGGTAGACCGCGAAGAACAGATTCGTCGCACACAGACTGCCGCGCTGGATATTCTGGTACGCAACGGCACCGATCCGGATGACGTCGAGCAGCTCTGGTCAGCGCTGGGCGACGACTATTTCCTGCGTCACACCGCAGGCGATGTGGCCTGGCATAGCGATGCAATTCTGCAGCAACCGGCCGACGGCGGGCCGCTGGTGCTGATCAAGGAGACCACGCAGCGTGAATTCGAGGGCGGTACACAGATCTTCATTTACGCCCCGGATCAGCATGATTTCTTCGCGGTGACCGTGGCGGCGATGGATCAGCTGAACCTGAACATTCATGACGCGCGTATTATTACGTCCAGCAGCAAATTCACACTCGACACCTACATCGTTCTCGACAATGAAGGCGGTTCGATCGGCAACAATCCGGAGCGGATTCAGGATATCCGCGAAGGCCTGACCGAGGCCCTGCGCAACCCGGATGATTACCCGACAATCATCAAGCGCCGCGTGCCACGGCAGCTCAAGCACTTTGCTTTCGCACCGCAAGTCACCATTCACAACGACGCCCAGCGTCCGGTGACCGTACTCGAATTGCTGGCACCGGATCGCCCCGGCCTGCTGGCGCGCATCGGCAAAATCTTCCTGGAATTCGACCTGTCCCTGCAAAACGCCAAGATTGCGACGCTGGGCGAACGTGTGGAAGACGTGTTCTTCATCACCGACGCCAACAATCACCCACTGTCCGATCCACAATTGTGCCGCCAGTTGCAGGATGCAATCGTCAAGCAACTGAGCGTCAACTCAGAGCCAGGCGGCGATTTGCGGATCAGCATATGAATACTCGGTCATACGAATCGACTCAACGCAGCTCATTGAGGAACACGTTCCATGAATAACGCCATGCAACTGCTTCAGCCTTACCCGTTCGAGAAGCTGCGCGCTTTGCTGGCCGGCGTAACGCCCAATCCGGAAAAGCGTCCGGTAGCGCTGTCGATTGGCGAACCGAAGCACCGCTCCCCCGATTTCGTTGCCAAGGCGCTGGCTGACAACCTTGATCAGATGGCGGTTTACCCGACCACGCTGGGTATTCCGGCACTGCGCGAAGCCATTGCCGGCTGGTGCAGCCGTCGGTTCGATGTGCCACAGGGCTGGATCGATCCGGCGCGCAATGTACTACCGGTCAATGGCACGCGCGAAGCGCTGTTCGCCTTCACCCAGACCGTGGTCAATCGCAGTGATGACGGCCTGGTGATCAGCCCGAATCCGTTTTACCAGATCTATGAAGGCGCCGCTTTTCTGGCCGGAGCCCAGCCGCACTACCTGCCATGCCTGAGCGAGAACGGTTTCAATCCCGATTTCGATGCCGTCAGCCCGGATATCTGGAAGCGTTGCCAGATCCTCTTTCTGTGCTCGCCGGGCAACCCGACCGGCGCACTGATTCCGGTTGAAACCCTGAAAAAGCTCATTGCCCTGGCTGACGAACATGACTTTGTCATTGCTGCGGACGAGTGCTACAGCGAGCTGTACTTCGACGAACAAACCCCGCCGCCGGGCCTGCTCAGCGCCTGCGTCGAGCTGGGCCGCAAGGATTTCAAACGCTGCGTGGTCTTCCACAGCCTGTCCAAGCGCTCCAATCTGCCGGGCCTGCGCTCCGGTTTTGTGGCGGGTGACGCGGAGATCCTCAAGGCCTTCCTGCTGTATCGGACCTACCACGGCTGCGCCATGCCGGTTCAGACTCAACTGGCCAGCATCGCGGCCTGGAATGATGAGGAGCACGTACGCGCCAACCGTGATCTGTACCGCGAGAAGTTCGCTGCGGTGCTCGACATCCTGAGCCCGGTGCTCGACGTTCAGCACCCGGACGGCGGCTTTTACCTGTGGCCGAATGTTGGTACCGATGACGCTGCATTTTGCCGCGATCTGTTCGTCGATCAGCACGTCACCGCAGTACCGGGCTCGTACCTTTCCCGCGAAGTGGACGGCGTCAACCCTGGCGCAGGCCGGGTGCGTCTGGCACTCGTGGCACCGTTGGCGGAATGCATCGAAGCGGCCGAACGTATCCGCGCCTTCCTGAGCAAGTAAAAGCCAAACCCAAAAAAATCACCCCGCCGCATGCAATGTGCGGCGGGGTAATTAGTTACCACCTCCCGCCCGCTGCGTGAACGTACTCTCAACCTTCATTTTTCATGCTTCCGGACACGGAGCGAATCACCATGAAGGCCAATCCCATGCCCGCATCCACTGCTCCCAAAGGCGTAAAACTGCCCGCATCCTGCTGCATGCGCAGCGCTGGAAATCACCAGGCTTCGTATGAAGCAGCGATTCACGAAAATCCCGCCAACGCGGCTATCAACCCTGCGTACAACTCGGAAACCGACGACACCGGCCAGCCAAGGCAGCAGGCGCGCCTGCTGGTTTCGTTCAGCAAATACTGGGCTCGCGGGCGAACCCTGAAAGTTCTTTTCCTTAAGAATCCTCCGGCCACCCTCACAGCCCCCATCGTGGAAGCGGCAAGCAAATGGCTGCCGCACATAAACCTGAAATTCGAGTTCGTGACGGACGGAGCGAGCGATATCCGAATTGGCTTCAATGAACATCTGAACTGGAGCGCCATAGGCACCGATACCCTGCTGGCCGAGCCTGATGAATCGACCATGGAGTTCAACGTCAAAGAACTGTACGCAGCGGACCTGAAACCAATGCCGGACCTGACGCGTATCGTTCTGCATGAATTCGGACACGCATTGGGCGCGGTTCACGAGCATCAACATCCGCAGGCAAACATCCCCTGGAACGAACCACTGGTGCGCTCACTGCTTTCGCAAACCGGGTTGAGTGACGAAGAGATCAATATCAATTTCTTCGACAGGTACGAGGCCGCCGATTTCCACCATTCGGCTTACGATCGTGATTCGGTCATGCATTTCGATATCCCCAACGGCCTGACCCTCGGCGATTTCGAGATCATCAATGTGGGCAAGACGCTCAGCAGCAATGATATCGCCGTGATGAGTGCCATCTACGCGGACCGGAGCAACTCGAAATTCGAAACGCCCTGACAGGACGGGACAGCGTTCGAACAGGTGCTGATCCTGCTGCAATCAACAGTGCGCCATACGTTTCGCACGTGTGGCGTGACCGCCTGAAAAAAGTGCTGACTATTCTCGGGTTCGCAGCTTTTCAGCCACCCAGCCGACCGCCCAACTGACAGGATCATGAGACTGCATGGGCAGCAACGGCTTTCCTTCACGGGCAGCCAGCCGGCCCTGGGCTTCGGCTTCACCGTGAATCCAGAGGGTACTTTGCTTGAATCCCTCGGCACGTTGACGCTCCCTGTAATAACGCTGCCGGACAAGCGCTTCCTGACGCTTCTTCTCTTGCTCAGACATAACGCACCCAAACTTCAAATGACGGGTAATAATTGCCCGCAGCAGCCAGCGACTCAAGCGTGAGCGGGTGAAGTTTTCTTAATGATGGTTAGCCTTATTATCTAGTTTCCGTTCAGTCTCCGTGCTGGCGCTGTCACAACACTGAACGGAATGACGTGGCATAATAGTCGGCTAAATTGCGAGGAGAGGACGTGGGGAGTATCGAGCAAGATCAGCCACCCCACCTTAAACAATGACTTACACTCTGTTTGGCATCAAAGCCTGCGACACGATGAAAAAGGCCCGTACCTGGCTCGATGAGCATTCGGCGAGCTACGAATTTCACGACTACAAGACCCAGGGCATCGACCGTGAGCACCTCGAGCAGTGGTGCAATGAACACGGATGGCAGGTTGTGCTGAACCGCGCAGGCACGACCTTTCGCAAGCTCGAAGACGGACAAAAGGCCGATCTCGACCAGGCGAAAGCCATAGAACTGATGCTCGCGCAGCCGTCCATGATTAAGCGTCCAGTGCTTGATCTGGGCAATAAAACCCTGATCGGCTTCAAGCCTGACCTGTATGCAGCGGCTTTACAGTAAGCCAGAGCGCTACTGAAAGCCCCTTGATAAAGCCACGAGGTATTTACATGTCCACCACCCTGTTCAGCCTGGCCTTCGGCGTCGGCACCCAAAATCGTCAAGGCGCATGGCTTGAAGTATTTTATGCTCAGCCTCTGATCAATCCTTCTGCGGAACTGGTCGCGGCCATCGCACCGGTTCTGGGTTACACCGGCGGCAACCAGGCAATCACCTTCAATGTCGATCTGGCCTACAAGCTGGCCGAAGCGGTCAAATCCGTGGACACGACTCAAGCCGCACTGCTGACTCGCCTGGCCGAAAGCCAGAAGCCGCTGGTCGCGACTCTGCTGGCTGAAGACGCCACACTGACGTCGACTCCCGAGGCGTACCTCAAGCTGCATCTGCTGTCGCACCGCCTGGTCAAGCCGCACGGTCTGAACCTGGCAGGCATCTTCCCTCTGCTGCCAAACGTGGCCTGGACCAGCCAGGGCGCGGTCGACCTGGTCGAACTGGCCGAGCGTCAACTCGAAGCACGCCTCAAGGGCGAGCTGCTGGAAGTATTCTCGGTCGACAAATTCCCGAAAATGACCGATTACGTTGTGCCGAGCGGCGTTCGTATCGCTGACAGCGCTCGCGTGCGTCTGGGCGCCTATATCGGCGAAGGCACGACCGTCATGCACGAAGGCTTCGTCAACTTCAATGGCGGCACCGAAGGCCCGGGCATGATCGAAGGCCGCGTTTCCGCCGGCGTATTCGTCGGCAAGGGTTCGGATCTGGGCGGCGGCTGCTCGACCATGGGTACGCTGTCCGGTGGCGGCAACATCGTCATCAAGGTCGGTGAAGGCTGCCTGATTGGCGCCAACGCCGGCATCGGCATCCCGTTGGGTGATCGCAACACCGTGGAGTCGGGTCTGTATGTGACCGCAGGTACCAAGGTCGCGCTGCTCGACGAAAACAATGAGCTGGTCAAGATCGTCAAGGCCCGTGAGCTGGCAGGTCAGACAGACCTGCTGTTCCGTCGCAACTCTCAGACCGGCGCAGTGGAATGCAAAACCCACAAGTCGGCCATCGAGCTGAACGAAGCACTGCACGCTCATAACTGATGCTGTGTGCGGGTTCGAGGCCGATGGCGTTGAACCCGCCTCCACACGCTGGACGAACAATGCCCCTCTTCTCTCCCTGGCGCAGCGACTTCCCCGCACTCGCCGCTCTGCAACGGCAAGGCCAGACCTATCTGGACAATGCCGCCACGACGCAGAAGCCTCAGGCGCTGATCGACGCCCTGACTCATTACTACACCAACGGTGCCGCCAACGTGCATCGTGCCCAGCATCTGCCCGGCGCGCACGCCACCCAGGCGTTCGAGGCCAGCCGTGGCAAGGTCGCCCACTGGCTGAATGCCGGTGAAAACGGCCAGATCATCTTCACCCATGGCGCAACGTCTGCGCTGAACCTGCTGGCCTACGGGCTGGAACATGAATTCGCTGCGGGCGACGAAATCGCCATCAGCGCGTTGGAACATCACGCCAATCTGCTGCCATGGCAGCAACTGGCTCAGCGACGCGGCCTGAAACTGGTAATTCTGCCGCTGGACATTGATGGCGTGATCGACTGCGATGCGGCAGCCAACCTGATCGGACCGCGCACACGCCTGCTCGCAGTCACCCAGCTCTCAAACGTGCTCGGCACCTGGCAACCCTTGGCCCGCCTCATCGCACTGGCCAAGACCCAAGGCGCACTCACCGTCGTGGACGGCTCACAAGGCGTGGTGCACGGACGCCACGATGTGCAGGCGCTGGGTTGCGATTTTTATGTGTTTTCCAGCCACAAACTGTACGGCCCGGAAGGACTCGGCGTGCTTTACGGACGCAACGAGGCGCTGCCCAGCCTCGCGCATTGGCAGTTCGGCGGCGAGATGGTGCTGACGGCCGATTATCAGCACGCGAAATTTCGTCCGGCCCCCCTGGGTTTCGAAGCCGGCACCCCGCCCATCGCCAGCGTGATCGGCCTGGGCGCTACGCTGGGTTATCTGGACAGTCTCGACCATCAGGCGGTTGCAGAACATGAAGCCAGACTGCACCGTCGCCTGCTCGAGGGCCTGCAGCAGCGGGACGGCATTCAGGTTCTGGGCTCGCCGGATCTGGCACTGGTCAGCTTCGTCGTCGACGGTATTCACAATGCCGATGTGGCCCACCTGCTGACCGAACAGGGCATAGCCGTACGCGCCGGTCATCACTGCGCGATGCCGCTGTTCAAGACCCTTGGCCTGCCCGGCGCGATTCGGGTGTCACTGGCGCTGTACAACGATTCGGACGATCTGCTGCAGTTCTTCAGCGCACTGGATCAGGCACTGGAGCTGCTTCGATGAGCCTGCCCGCATTGGCGCAAACTGCGCTCGACAGTTTTTCCCGGCAACAAGGCTGGGAACAGCGCGCGCGCCTGCTGATGCAATGGGGCGATCAACTGGCGCCGTTGAGTGACGAAGAAAGGACCGACGACAATCTGGTGCACGGTTGTGAAAGCAAGGTCTGGCTGACCGGCGAAGTCAGCGACGACGCCTGGCTGTTTCGAGCTGCGAGCGACGCTCGACTGATTCGCGGTCTGGTAGCGCTGCTGCTGGCGCGTGTCAACGGCCTGTCGGAGCGAGAACTGGCAGCCGTGGATTTACCTGACTGGTTCAATCGATTGGGACTCGCCCGCCAACTCTCACCCTCGCGCAGCAACGGCCTGAATGCCGTACTGCAGAAGATGCGCCATCTGACTCAAGCCTGATCGGGCGTTGCAGCCGCTGGCTTGACCCGCTCCGAAGGCCGTCGCGTGCCCGCCACCAACTTGTCCACTGCACGGGTGGCGGCAACCATGCCAAAGGTCGCGGTCACCATCATCACGGCACCGAAACCACCGGCGCAATCGAGCTTTACGCCCTCGCCGACGAATTTCTTTTCCAGACAAATGCTGCCATCCGGCTTGGGGTAGCGCAGTTGCTCGCTGGAAAACACGCAAGGCACGCTGTAGTGACGGTTCGGCGTACGTGAAAAACCATAATCCCGACGCAGGGTCGAGCGCACCTTGGAGGCCAGCGGGTCATTGAAGGTGCGGTTGAGGTCGGCGATCTGAATAAGGGTCGGATCGATCTGCCCACCCGCCCCGCCGGTGGTGACCATCTGAATCTTGCGTCGTTTGCACCAGGAAATCAGCGCAGCCTTGGCATTGACGCTGTCGATACAGTCGATCACGAAGTCCATGTCAGGGGTAATGCACTCGGCCATGGTGTCGCGGGTCACGAAATCAGCCACGGCGTGGACAATGCAATCTGGGTTGATCGCGCGGATACGCTCAGCCATCACCTCGACTTTCGGCTGGCCGACCGTACCGCCCAGCGCATGCAACTGGCGGTTGCTGTTACTGACACAGACATCGTCCATGTCGAACAGCGAAATCTCGCCCACGCCACTGCGCGCCATCGCTTCCGCCGCCCAGGAGCCCACACCGCCGATACCCACCACCGCCACATGAGCCGCGCGCAGGCGTGCCAACCCCTCGATGCCATATAGACGGGCGATACCCGCGAACCGTGGATCTTCTGCGCTCATGATCAATACCTCAAAAACCGGCGCGCATTATAGGGGTTTGTCGACGGCAAGACACCTGACTTGTTCCCGGCAGGCGAGGTCGTTGTCCGTTGACGAGCTGCCCCAGAGACTCAAGGGAAGTAAAAAATAATGATCTCAGAACGCGATCAACGCTGACTGCTTAAACGCCATACCGTTTTTGGAAAAGCCCGAGGAAAAGAGTCTAAGCATTGCAAACGGCAATGAACGAGGACGACTAAGGTTAATCAACGCGAAGGGAACTCGCGGCACCGGCGCAACAAGCATGGAGCACATTGCAGACATGGATGAATATTCAAACAAGGCAGGCACGTGGCTGAAAAACCTGTTCAAAACCAGGTTCAACTATCCGCCCAACTGGCCTGCAATGATCTCTGGCGTGGCCTACGCCCCTTTTCGACCGGGCCAAAGCCCCTACAAACAGATTTTTCCGACGCGTGATCAGATAAGACCTGCTGCTACTTCGAAGCATTACACGGAATATAAGAACTTACTCGGTGGGAGGGACATTGATGCATATCCCCGAACTCGCCGAAGCACTTGGCATGAATGTCACGCTTGGCGTGTGGATAACAGAGGATGAAACGCACAATATCGAGGAAATAAATGCAGGGATCGAACTCGCCAACCGTTACTCCAGCGTGCAACGCCTGGTCTTGGGAAATGAAGTCCTGTTTCGTGATGATGTTCCGATCGACCTGCTTATTCTCTATCTGCAGACCGCACGACGCGCCGTCAATGTGCCTGTTTCGACCTCCGAGATATGGACACAATGGTACGAGACGCCGGAACTCGTCAGGCATGTCGACTTCATTGCCGCCCATATTTTGCCTTTCTGGGAAAGCGTTTCAGCGCTGGACGCGACCGCGATCACTCTGGCACACGCGAACGAACTGAGAACGAGATTCCCCGACACCCCCCTCATACTTTCCGAGATTGGCTGGCCGAGCAAGGCCATCGCCAAGAGGCGGATGACGACCTCTGACGCAGAGCACTCGATATACCTGCGCAACCAGATTCCATTACTGGATCAGCACGGCCATGACTATTTCGTGATAGAAGCCTTCGATCAGCACTGGAAGACTGAAGAAGGTCTGCCCGGGCCTAATTGGGGTTTGTTCGATGCAAAGCGCAGATTAAAACTGCACATCAACGGCCCGGTAAAAATGCCGGTCAACATGCTCTCGGAAATACTCAGGCTTATCACCCGCCTTAAACCGGAGTCGTGGCCTACAGGCGCCTTGATAATCGTGCTGGCTTATTGCGTATTGTCAGGGTTCGGCATGCACTACTCACAGCCACTGCCCGCCTGGCTCGCGCTGCCTGTCGCCTTTATCTGGGCTGCCAGCGTGCTGACTTACGTGGGTATCGAAACGCACGAATTCCTCGAAGCCTGCTGGGGACCGGACACCCCACGGTCTTTCCGCCCCGTCCATCGTCCTGTTGGTCCCGCCCCGAAAGTTTCCCTGCATGTTCCGTGCTGCAACGAACCTCCGGATATGGTGAAACGGACCCTCGACTCGCTGCAAAAGCTGGACTACCCGGACTTCGAGGTGCTGGTCATCGACAACAATACTCAGGACCCGGCCATCTGGAAGCCTATCGAGCGATACTGTCAGCAGCTCGGCCCTCGGTTCCAGTTTTTTCATGTCAGTCCACTTCCCGGATTCAAAGCGGGTGCACTTAACTATCTCCTGAGACATACCGCTGAAGACGCAGAAGTAGTGGCAGTCATCGACGCTGATTACTGCGTCCATCGACAGTGGCTCAAACATATGGTGCCCCACTTCACGGACCCGAAGGTTGCAGTCATTCAATCGCCGCAGGATTATCGCGACGGTCACGAAAGCCTGTTCAAGTATTGCTGTCAGGCCGAGTACCAAGGTTTTTTTAACATCGGCATGGTGATCCGTAACGATCACGATGCAATTATCCAGCACGGCACCATGACACTGATCCGCCGATCAGCACTGGACCGACTGGGCTGGGCGGAATGGTGTATATGCGAAGACGCCGAACTTGGCCTGCGTATGCTGGAAAGTGGTTTCTCCACGGGTTACGCCGCTATCAGCTATGGCAAAGGGCTGACTCCCGATACGTTCATGGACTTCAAGAAACAACGATATCGCTGGGCATATGGAGCTATGCAGATCGTCAAGCGGCACGCCGGAAGCCTGATTGCAGGAAACTGCGAGTCCCTGAGCGCGATGCAACGCTACCATTTCATCGCGGGGTGGATGCCGTGGGTGGCAGAAGGAATGAACTATCTGTTAACGCTGGCTGCGTTGGCCTGGTCGATGGCAATGATCCTTAAGCCCGAGACTTTCGGGCCGCTGCCATGGATATTTTCCACGTCGTTGATACTGATGTTTGCCCTGCGCTCGTTAAAGATGATTGTGCTCTACCGGCAGTTGGTCAGCACACATACCAAAGAGGCACTGGCGGCGATACTGGCCGGCATGGCGCTTTATCCGACCTTGGGCAAGGCAGTGCTGGCGGGGCTTTTCACCTCGGCAATGCCTTTCTACAGAACGCCCAAACATACCTCTGCAAACCGGATCGGACAAAACCTGCTCGATGTAAGGGAAGAACTGTCTACCTTGGCGATCTCCTGGATCGCGATTGTGCTTTTGCTCACAGGCAGGGCATCCATCGATACGAATTCCGGTTTCTGGATAACCATGCTGTTCGCACAATCACTCCCTTATCTGGCAGCCATTACCATGGCAATCCTGTCCGCTCGCGCAACTCGCCCCGCCCCATCCACAACCTGACCTATTCACAGCGCACGATAAACGACGGCCTCAGGTCGTCGTTTTGCTTTAAGATATCTGCCTTTTCGCGCCCAAAGTCTTGCTACCGGAGTTCTGTACATGACGGCCCCAGCCGACCTCTCGCCCACCCTCCAACTCGCCTGCGATCTGATCCGCCGTCCTTCAGTGACGCCGGTCGATGCCGATTGCCAGACCGTGATGATGCAGCGCCTGGGCGATGCCGGCTTCAAGCTGGAGCCAATGCGTATCGAAGACGTCGACAACTTCTGGGCCACCCACGGCACCACCGACGGCCCGGTGCTGTGTTTCGCCGGTCATACCGACGTGGTTCCGACCGGTCCGCTGCAGAACTGGCAGAACGACCCGTTCGATGCGTTGATCGACGAGCACGGCATGCTCTGCGGGCGCGGCGCGGCAGACATGAAAGGCAGTCTGGCGGCCATGCTGGTGGCGGCCGAGCGCTTTGTCGCCGATCATCCTGATCATAAGGGCTCGGTGGCATTTCTGATCACCAGCGACGAAGAAGGCCCGGCGCATCACGGCACCAAGGCTGTCGTAGAGCGCCTCGCGGCCCGTAACGAGCGTCTGGACTGGTGCATCGTCGGTGAGCCTTCGAGCACCACACTGGTCGGCGATGTGGTCAAGAACGGTCGACGCGGCTCGCTGGGGGCCACGCTGACGGTGCGCGGCAAGCAAGGCCATGTGGCTTACCCGCATCTGGCGAAGAACCCGATTCATCTGGCCGCGCCGGCCCTGGCCGAACTGGCCGCCGAGCACTGGGACCATGGCAACGATTTCTTCCCGCCGACCAGCTTCCAGATCTCCAACCTGAACGCTGGCACCGGCGCCACCAACGTCATCCCGGGCGATCTGGTGGCGGTCTTCAACTTCCGCTTTTCCACCGAATCTACCGTCGAAGGCTTGCAGCAGCGCGTTGCCGACATCCTCGACAAGCATGAACTGGACTGGCACGTGGACTGGGCATTGTCCGGCCTGCCATTCCTGACCGAGCCGGGCGCGTTGCTGGACGCCGTGTCCTCAAGCATCAAAAGCGTCACGGGCCGTGACACCAAAGCCTCGACCAGCGGCGGAACCTCCGATGGTCGCTTCATTGCCACACTCGGTACCCAAGTGGTCGAGCTGGGGCCGGTCAACGCGACGATCCACCAGGTCAACGAACGTATTCTGGCCAGCGATCTGGATGTGCTGACCGAGATCTACTACCAGACCCTGGTCAAGTTGCTCGCCTGATGCTGACCTGCCCGATCTGCTCAGCGCCGCTCAGCACTGCCGACAACGGCGTTGTGTGCCCGGCCAATCATCGCTTCGACCGCGCCCGTCAGGGTTATCTGAACCTGTTGCCGGTGCAGCACAAGAACAGCCGCGACCCTGGCGACAATCAGGCCATGGTCGAGGCGCGACGCGACTTTCTCAACGCCGGGCACTACGCTCCGGTAGCCCGACGTCTGGCTGAACTGGCCGCCGAGCGATCCCCCGCGCATTGGTTGGACATCGGCTGTGGCGAAGGTTATTACACCGCGCAGATTGCCGAAGCCTTGCCTCATGCCGATGGCTATGCGCTGGACATCTCCCGTGAAGCGGTCAAGCGCGCCTGCCGTCGTGACCCAACGCTGACCTGGATGGTCGCCAGCATGGCGCGTGTGCCACTTCCGGATGCCAGTTGCCAGTTTCTGGCCAGCGTGTTCAGCCCGCTGGACTGGCAGGAAGCCAAACGCCTGCTGACCCCAGGCGGCGGACTGATGCGGGTCGGCCCGACCAATGAGCATCTGATGGAGCTGCGTCAGCGGCTCTATGATGAAGTGCGCGATTATGCCGATGACAAGCACCTGTCGCTGGTGCCGCAAGGCATGCAGCTGCAACACAGCGAAACCCTGCGCTACACGCTGAAGCTGATCGACGGCCAGTCCCGCGCCGATCTGCTGGCCATGACACCGCACGGCTGGCGCGCCAGCGCCGAACGTCGGGCAGCGGTCATCGAGCAACCAGGACCTTTCAAGGTCACCGTTTCCATGCGCTACGATTATTTCGTGCTGCAATAAGCATTCAACAGAGGCCCCCATGCGCCAACCCGATATCGAGATTTACCTGAAAGACGAAGACGTCGATCACAAGGCCATCGCCCAATGGCTCGGCGACGCGCTGGGCTCCTGCAGCGAATGGAAGCAGAAAGGCCAGACCTGGAAATGCACAGCGGGCAGTGTGGCCGTCACCTGGCTGCCCAAAGCGGTCGGCAAATGGAACAGCCTGCACCTGGACAGCGATCAGACCCCGTGGGAAGACGACATCGCCTGCGCCCGCGCTGCATTCAAGGCCTTGAACGTTGAAGTACGTTGCGCCCCGGGCACCTGGGTTGAAGAAGAAAGCGACGAGACTGCCGATCGCTGGATACGCGTGAGTGCCGACGGCGAAGAAGAGATAACCTGGCGAACCTCGTAGGATTTTTCGCTGCGACGTTGCCGATGCGTGCCGTCGTGAGGTGAACCCGGCTCGGTGCGCGGTCATTCAGACTTGATCCGTTCAGCCGGCATACGGCGCTTTTGCCGATCGCTGCGGGATACGTCACACTGGCGCCCATCCAGGGCAATCGCCCGCCCCTCACTCAGCAGAAGCCGTATGACCCGTTCTCCATTCCGTCGTCTTGTGTTCGGCACCCTGCGCCGGTTGTTGTATCTCTGGGTTCGCTCGGAAACCATCAATCAATCGTCTTTCACGCTGAATCTGGACCGCAGTCGCCCGGTGTTCTATGCGCTGCAATCGCCGTCGATCAGCGATCTGGCAGTGATCGACACAGAATGCCGCAAGGCCGGTCTGCCTCGTCCGGTGCTGTCGGTGGCGGTCGGTAACCTGATTGAGCCCGCCGCATTCTTTTACCTGACCCCCTCCCCTGACTGGCTCGGTCGCCAGGACAAGCGCGGTGCGCCCCCGACGCTGGAGCGTGTGGTTGCAGCCATCAGCCAGAACCCCGGCGAAGACGCGCAGATCATCCCGGTCAGCGTGTTCTGGGGCCAGTCACCTGACCGCGAGTCCAGTGCCTGGAAGCTGCTGTTTGCCGACAGCTGGGCGGTGACCGGTCGCTTACGCCGTCTGGTCAGCATCCTGATTCTGGGCCGCAAGACCCGCGTGCAGTTTTCTGCGCCGATTCACATGCGCGAACTGGTGGGTGAAAACAAGGGTTACGAACTGACGCTGCGCATGACTCAACGTCTGCTGCGCGTGCATTTTCGCAACCTGAAAAGCGCCGTGATCGGCCCGGACGTTTCGCACCGGCGCACGGTGGTCAAGGGTCTGCTGGATGAGCCACTGGTCAAGCAGGCGATCATCGAAGAGGCCGAGCGTGAACACATCACCCAGGAAAAGGCGCGGGAACGGGCACTGAGCTACGGCAACGAGATCGCCTCGGACTACACCTATTCGGTGATCCGCTTCATGGAAGTGGTCCTCAGCTGGTTCTGGAACAAGATCTACGATGGCATCAAGGTCAGCCACATCGAAGGCGTTCAGGAAGTGGCGCCGGGACATGAGGTCATTTATGTACCTTGCCACCGCAGCCATATCGATTATCTGCTGCTGTCTTACCTGCTGTTTCGCAACGGCCTCACGCCGCCGCACATCGCCGCCGGCATCAACCTGAATATGCCTGTGGTCGGCAGCCTGCTGCGACGTGGCGGGGCATTTTTCATGCGCCGCACGTTCAAGGGCAACCCGCTGTATACGGCGGTGTTCACCGAGTACCTGCACACGCTGTTCATCAAGGGCTTTCCGGTCGAATACTTTGTCGAAGGCGGCCGTTCGCGCACCGGGCGCATGCTGCAACCGAAAACCGGCATGCTCGCCATCACCCTGCGCAGCTTCCTGCGCAACTCGCGGATGCCCATCGTCTTCATTCCGGTGTACATCGGCTACGAGCGTGTTCTGGAGGGCCGCACCTACCTGGGCGAGCTGCGCGGGGCAACCAAGAAGAAAGAGTCGATCTTCGATATCTTCAAAGTCATTGGCGCGCTGAAAAAGCGCTTCGGCCAGGTCTCGGTGAACTTCGGTGCGCCCATCAAACTGGCCGAGTTCCTTGATGGCGAGCAACCGGACTGGCGTGAACAGCAACTGGACCCGCAATTTCGCCCCGAATGGCTGAGCGAGACCACGCACCGCCTGGGTGAGCGTGTGGCCCAGCACCTGAACGAAGCCGCTGCCGTCAACCCGATGAACCTGGTTGCCGTGGCGTTACTGTCGACGCAAAGGCTGGCGCTGGACGATCAGGCCATGGAGCGGGTTCTCGACCTGTATCTGACCCTGCTACGCGCCGTTCCGTACTCCCCGCACACGACGCTGCCCGAAGGCGACGGCCGCTCGCTGATCGAGCATGTCAAAGGCATGGACCTGCTCGCCGAGCAAAAAGACGCGCTGGGCAAAATTCTGTACCTGAACGAGCAGAATGCGGTGTTGATGACCTACTACCGCAACAACGTTCTGCACATCTTCGCCCTGCCGTCGCTGCTGGCGAGCTTTTTCCAGAGCTCGTCGCGCATGACCCGCGATCAGATCCTGCGCTACACACGTGCGCTGTACCCGTTCCTCCAATCGGAGCTGTTCATTCGCTGGCCGCTGAACGAACTGGATGAGGTGGTCGATCAATGGCTCGCTGCGTTCGTGGAACAAGGTCTGTTGCGCTTCAAAAAGGACGCCTACGTGCGACCCGAGCCCAGCTCGCGCGAGTTCGTCTTGCTGACCCTGTTGTCACGCGCCATCGCCCAGACCCTGCAGCGCTTCTACATGGCGATCGCCTTGTTGCTCAACAGCGGGCAGAACACGCTGAGTCCCGAACAGCTCGAGGACCTGTGCACGGTCATGGCCCAGCGCCTGTCGATTCTGCACGGCCTCAATGCGCCGGAGTTTTTCGACAAGAGCCTGTTCCGGCACTTCATCCAGACCCTGCTGGACCTGGGCGTGCTGCGCAAGGACAGTGCCGGCAAGCTGAGCTATCACCCGATGCTGGGCGAACTGGCGGAAGGGGCGGCCAAGCGCGTATTGCCTGCCGAAATCCGTCTTTCGATACGGCAAGTGGCCTTGCACAGCAACGAAGAGGAGCAGGATGTGGGAACTGATCAAGGCGCAGCGTAGTGATTTTCCGTAATCTGGCAGGGATCTTTAGACGAGTGTTTTGTGCTGTCTGGACCCTGCTAGGTTTGGTTTGCACCAATGACTGGTGCCTATCAACTCAGGCAGCCTGCTGATCCGTTCAACACCGACTGCTCCCTTCAAAGGTGCGCCTCGGCGCGCCGTTGTCGTTTCACAAAGCTTCATCCCCTCGACATCGATTGACGTCCATCGCTACCGGGTGCAAGTGCCTGTCGCGACTTCCTGATACGCTTGCTCATGCACCGCACCACTATCGCCCCGGGTTCAGGTCAGAACCCACTTCAACAAGGACGCTCTCATGCTTCGTTTTTCGTTCTCCCTGGCCGGCCTGTGCGCTGGCCTTCTGCTGTCGGCCAACGTTTTCGCCATGTCGTTGAGCGACCTCTCGCAATCGGACGCAACCGGTGGACTCAAGGATGCCCTGACTCAGGGCGCACAGGTCGCCGTCAAACAGCTCGGCGTTCCCGGTGGTTTCAGCAAAAATGAAGAGGTGCGCATCGAGCTGCCGGGCAAACTCGGCCAGATCGCGAAGAAGATGAAAATGCTGGGCATGGGCACTCAGGTCGATCAGCTGGAAACCAGCATGAACCAGGCCGCCGAAGCCGCCGTGCCTCAAGCTCAGGCACTGCTTGTGGATGCAGTGAAGAAGATGAGCGTAACCGACGCCAAGGCCATTCTCAGCGGCGGCAAGGACTCGGCCACCCAGTACCTGAGCAGCACCAGCCGCGAGCAGATCCGCGCCAGGTTCCTGCCTATCGTCAAGAAGTCCACCGATCAGGTGGGTCTGGCCCAGAAGTACAATGCCTTTGCCGGCAAAGCGGCGGCGCTTGGTGCGCTTGACAGCAAAAGTGCCAACCTTGAAGGCTACGTGACCGAACAAGCGCTGAACGGGCTGTTCGAAATGATCGCCAAACAGGAAGAAAGCATCCGCGCCAACCCTGCTGCTGCCGCTACGGGCCTGGCGAAGAAGGTATTTGGCGCGCTTTGAGTATAAGGTCTGCGCCTGTATTCACGGGCGCCTCTGCGTTTGACTCGGGCCCGGGCCGTTGAGAATAGGCGCTATGCACCGCTTTCCTCTGCGGCTGCCTTGGGCTTCAAGGCCTTCTTCGGGTAAATGTCGTAGCGGCTGGATTTGCCGTCCAGCGCATAACCTGGCTTGAGGCCGTCGATGCAGGGGGCCTTGCGCGGGCGTTTGACCACCACGCGGTGGGTGGCAAGCGCCAGTGCTGCCTCAAGCAACGCAGGCGCGTCCATGTCATCACCGACCAATGGCCGGAACAGACGCATTTCCTTTTTCACCAGTGCGGTCTTTTCCCGGTGCGGAAACATCGGGTCCAGGTAGATCACCTGAGGCGGCTCCCCTGTCCAGGCACGGATGATATCGATCGAGTTGCCGGTCAACAGGCGCATCCGGGCGATGATAGAACCGACATCACGATCACCGCGCCCACGGGCCAGACCGTCTTCCAGCAATGCAGCGATGATCGGCTGACGCTCGATCAGACTCATGTCGCAACCGAGACTCGCGAGCACGAACGCATCCTTGCCAAGGCCTGCCGTTGCGTCCAGCACGCTGGGGCGAATGCCTGGCTGAATACCGACCGCTTTGGCAATCATCTGCCCGGTCCCACCACCGAACAGCCGCCGGTGAGCGACTGCGCCCTCGACAAAGTCGACACGTACAGCGCCCGGTGCATCATCGCCCAACTGCTGCAATTGCAGCCCGTCGTCAGTCAGTTGCAGTGCAAAATCAGCGTGCGCATCGCTCAACGGCAGGCCCAGGCGCTGCGCCCATTGCGCCGCCTGCTCCTGCTCGCCAACGGCCAGGGCTTCGACCCGGATACGACTGCCTGCTTGCTGCTCAATCATTGCGTCTACACACTCAAAAATTGTTAATGATCGGCAAAGTCTGCCGATAACCAAGTATCCGGCATTTTGCCAGACCCAAGGCCAGTACTGATCGCTATGTCAGAGATTGTTCAATCATCCATCGGCTATTTGTCGCACTCAGGCGACTTTAGCGTACGCAACAGCCGCACACTGGGTGGTGTGACACAGCTGTGGTCGGATGCATTTGCCCGGGCGATGGCGGATCAGGTCAGTGAAAGCGCTTCAGTACCCGTACACCCGACGGCTGTTGAGGTGGATGTAGAAACAGGCGAGCCGGTCGCTGGCGCCAAAACCCTGAGCAAGATCGTCGAGCAACGCACCTGCCCGGTCACCGATACAGAGGTCAAGCCTCCAGAGCCGCTGTTCCTGCCGATTGCCGAGTTTGACCTTGATCTGCTGCCTCCGCCTGCAGAGCCGTTCAGCATGGCTGAAATGATCGAACAGCAACGCCATCTGGAGTTCGAGAGCCACTGGGTACGCCCTACCGTTCTGAACCCTTATGACGATAGCGTCAAACCAGGCCCAGGCCCGCAGCCACGCCCGCTGCATCTGCCGATTGCCGAATTCGAATGGGAACTGGCCGACAAGCCTGCCCAACCTCTGGATGAGCAGACCATCGCCGCCCAACAGCGCCAGTTCGACTACGAGAACGGCTGGGCACGTCCGCTGATCCTGCAGAACCTGCGCATGGCGGCATAAGCCCGAACACTTACCTGCACACCGACCAGCGCCCCATGTCGACGTGAAAATGATCGCGATG
Organism: Pseudomonas sp. ICMP 10191; assembly: GCF_001467335.1. Taxonomy (NCBI): domain Bacteria; kingdom Pseudomonadati; phylum Pseudomonadota; class Gammaproteobacteria; order Pseudomonadales; family Pseudomonadaceae; genus Pseudomonas; species Pseudomonas sp. ICMP 10191. The sequence goes on along the minus strand of NZ_LKGW01000013.1, from coordinate 116,142 downwards.
CGTAGCGTTGTACTCAGGCCCGAGCACCGTGCTGAAGTTTTTGCAGGCACCGTCACGTAACAGCCTCAGAAAACGCCCCTTTTCCCCCTCGTCGCCCCAATCCTTGAGAACAACGATGCGCTGACCGTCTGCCAGGCGAAAACCTGCCATGTCCAGCGCATTGGCCGTGGCGTGCTGGCTGAGCCGAGCATTGGCGCGGTTGTAGATGTTGCGGCAGGCAAAGCTGCCCAAATGATCGATCCGCGCTACCCGCTGGCCGAAAACAGCCTGGGCGGCGGGTTGCAAGGTGTGAATATCAAACAGCGCATAGGCGACCGCCAACGGGCAACTGGCCAGAAAGCTGCTGCTCAGCGCCACGTCGCCACCCTGAATGCGCAGGGTATTTTCCAGGGGGCAACGGGCAGAAGGATCACTGTCGGCCTGGCGACTGAAACGCAACCCTGACGAACTCAGCACCTGATCGCACAGCGCGGGATCATTTTGCAGTCGCGACAGCTTGTAAGACGTCAGAAAGTTGGGCTCGGCCCGCACATCCAACGGCGCCCACGGGTTCCAGCGCTCGGGTACATCGACCCAGCCGCGCCAGACGGCGAACGCCCCCATTGCACAGAGCAGCAGGAATACCAGCAGCACGCGCATGCTTAACCCTTGACCCGCGCAACGGGTGCGAATCGAACAGAAAATCTGTGAACAGGAACAAAACAGCGCAGTTGCGAATCCATAAGCGGGCTCTCCACAAGGTCGGACTCTGTCAGCCCACACCTGGAAGACCTCAGAGCAAGCCCAACTGTTCCACCTGAGGCCCGCGATCCAGTTCGAACAATGCCGGCAGGCCAGGCAATCGCGCCATCAGTTGCTGATGAAAGCGCATGGCCTGTTCGGCAGCCCTGATGTTGTCCGGGGTGTGCAGGAAGACATAAGGCGTGCGCCCCTCTTCGATCCACACGGCGACCTTTTCCACCCACTGCACCAAAAACTGATCATTGGCCTCCAGGTCAGGACCGCCGATGAAACGGACCTGAGGAAACAGGGTCAGCGCGGCCGGACGAGGTGGCACCTTGGGTTTTTTCGATTGGGCGTGCAGGACTGCGGGATCGCTTGAGACGCAGCTGAACAACGCGCGGGAATCGAGACAGATGCGCTCGACGCCTCGGTCCAGCAACAGGCGATTGAGCATGCGCTCTTCATCACCTTTCAGGAAAAACGCCATATTGCGCACTTCTACGGCAAGCGGCACGTTGAGTTCGTCGAGAAAGCCGGCCAGCTCGGCCAGACGCTGCGGCGTGAAGCTGGCGGGCAACTGCAGCCAGAACGGCGCGATCCGCCCGCCCAGAGGCGCAAGTAACCGGATGAATTCCTCAGCGGCGCCGACCTGCTCACGAAGGTCGCCGTTATGACTGATGTCTTTATGGAATTTGGCGGTGAAACGAAAATCGTCGGGCATCGTTTCTGCCCAGCGCTGCACCGTGGTGGCGGCGGGACGGGCGTAGAAAGTGGTGTTGCCTTCGACAGCGTTGAATACCTGAGTGTAAAGATTCAGGAAATCATTGGGGCGGGCATCTTCTGGATACAGCGAATCGCGCCAGGCGTTTTCACTCCATGACGGACAACCAACGTAGTAAGGCAGACGGGACACAATCAAACGTGCAGATCGAGCCCCGATACTTCAAGGTCCCAATCGACAAAACTGGCAGTGGCCATATAACTGGCCAGCGCGTGGGCGACACGAGAGCTCATGGAGCGCGGAAAAATGATGTCTTGCGGACGCGCAGGCACGTTGGCAGTGCTGCCAATCGGTGAATCACCCGTTTCACGGCGAGCGCGCGCTGGGGGCGGCGGCAACTCGGCATCAACTACGACTTCCTCAAAAGACCCTTCGACGGTCGAAGGCGTTTTCTGCGGCTTTCGCTTGATGGGATACGAGCGTGATGAGGTTCCGTCTATGCGCATCGATTATGTACTCGGCGTCGATAGTAGCAATTTAGCGTTACCGCCTTGTAGTTCGCAAATTGCGTAACGATAACTAGACCACATATCTTGCAACTTGTTATCGCCAAATGAGATTAAAGACCATTCAGACGATAAACGGTAGATGGCAAACTGATATTTTTAAATACTGGCTGCGCGGTTGGCGAGTATTGAAAGACATCTGCATGGAATGCGGCAGGCTGTTGTGCAAGCCCCGCCCTTCCGTCAACGCGCCTTCGGCGTAGCCACCTTGTCACGCAGGTAAACCGGCTGAGCGTCATCCGCAGGCAGGGCTTCGCCGCGGTGCCAGGCAAAGGTTGCCAGCGTCAACAGATCCTGCGCGTGCGGCAGCATGGCTGCATCATGGCCTGTCAGACTGAGCGGAATACGCTCTGCATAGCCCCAGCCCGTACCGGCGCCAAACCACTGCCCGCTGGCGTGCGCAGGCAGCGCGGCCAATTCGGGCGCCATCACCGCCTCTTCGCCCAACAGGCGCATTTCCCCGGCGGCCTCGTGATAGCAACCCCAGTACACCTCGTCCATGCGCGCATCGATAGCCGATGCCACCTGCGACACGCCGTGTTCGCGCAAGGCGCGCTGCGCCAGCACGGCGAGGTTCGACACGGGCAGCACCGGACGCTCAAGGGCGAATGCCAGGCCTTGCACGACGCCGATGGCAATACGCACGCCGGTAAACGCGCCGGGACCGCGCCCGAAAGCGATGGCGTCCAGCGCCGACATGGCAATGCCCGCCTCGGCCATCAGGCTTTTGATCATGGGCAGCAGCCGCTGGGCATGCAGGCGCGGGATCACCTCGTAGTGGCTCAGCACCTTGCCGTCATGCAGCAAAGCGACCGAGCAGGCTTCAGTGGCGGTGTCCAGGGCCAGCAAGGTGGTCATCGGTGTTTCCGTCGTGGTCAATGTGAAAAAGTGCAGCAGTATAAATGACAAATGGCCCGCAAGCGGGCCATTTATTGTTCAGACCGAGAGCCTTACTTCAGGGCTTCCAGTACTTTTGCAGTGATGTCCTCAACCGAACCGACGCCCGGAATATGGCTGCACTTGGGCTTGCCGTTCTTCGCTTCCAGCTTGCTGTAGAACTCGACCAGCGGCTTGGTCTGAGCGTGGTACACCGACAGGCGATGACGCACGGTCTCTTCGACGTCGTCCTTGCGCTGCAGCAGTGGTTCGCCGGTCACATCATCAATGCCTTCAACCTTCGGCGGATTGAAGATGGTGTGGTAGATGCGCCCGGAACCTTCGTGAACCCGGCGGCCGGACATGCGCTTGACGATTTCTTCGTCATCGACGGCGATTTCCAGCACATGGTCGATTTCCAGACCGGCTTTCAACAGGGCTTCGGCCTGTGGAATGGTGCGCGGAAAGCCATCGAACAGCACGCCGTTCGCGCAGTCCGGCTGGGCCAGACGGTCCTTGATCAGGCCGATGATCAGGTCATCGGAAACCAGACCGCCCGAGTCCATGACGCTTTTGGCCTTCAGGCCCAGCTCGGTTTCAGCCTTGACTGCAGCACGCAGCATGTCGCCTGTCGAAACCTGCGGGATGCCGAACTTTTCAGTGATGAATTTTGCCTGAGTACCTTTACCGGCCCCGGGAGCTCCCAGCAGAATCACGCGCATCGTCATGCTCCTCAAATTTTTTATAGTGAAATCATCGGATTCGCCTCGGGGGCCAATCTAAAAAATGAATCAGGCCAATAGGCCGAAAGGCTGATCAAGATACACAGCAGACCGAGGCCGCACAAGCCGCCGAAAGTCGCAGTAAGCGCAGGCGTACCGCCTTGTCAGCCTTGATTTCAGAGTGATATGACCTGTATCAAGGTTTACGGCAGGCCAGCCTGCAAATCCCGCGCTGACCATCGCCGGACCGAAAAGGCCCGGCGATGGCATGGGCCTCATCCATCAGCCGGTGTTGCGCAGACCGGCAGCAATCCCCGCTACAGACACCAGCAGCGCCAGTTCCAGAGGACTGTCCAGACTGGCTTCACGATTACGCGAGCGCGACAGCAGCTCTGCCTGAAGCAAATGCAACGGGTCAAGGTAGGTGTTGCGCAGACTGATGAATTCCAGTGTTTCAGGACTGTGGGCCAGCAGTTGCTTCTGCCCGGTCAACCCCAGAACCACATTGCACGCCTGCGACAATAGGTCGCGTAAATGTGCGCCCAAATGTTGCAGCTCGGCGCTGACCAGACGTTCGTCGTAGAGTCGGGCGATGTCCGCATCGGCTTTGGCGAGGACCATTTCCAGCATGTCGATACGGGTTCTGAAGAACGGCCACTGCTCACGCATCTGTGCCAGCACCTCGCCTTCGCCGCGCTCCAGGGCTTTGCTCAGTGCAGCTTCCCAACCCAGCCAGGCGGGCAGCATCAGACGCGTCTGCGTCCAGGCGAAGATCCACGGAATGGCACGAAGACTCTCTACACCGCCCTCGCGGCGCTTGGCCGGACGACTGCCAAGTGGCAAACGCCCCAGTTCCTGCTCGGGTGTCGCCTGGCGGAAATACTCGACGAATTCAGGGTTCTCACGCACCACCGCGCGATAGGCGCTGACCCCGTCGCCGGCCATCTGGTCCATCATCGTCCGCCACGCCGGTTGTGGAGGTGGCGGCGGCAACAGGGTCGCTTCCAACACGGCGGCCAGATAAAGATTGAGGTTCTGTTCGGCGATGTCCGGCAGGCCGAATTTGAAACGAATCATTTCCCCTTGCTCGGTGGTCCGAAAACGCCCGGCCACAGAACCCGGCGGTTGCGACAGGATCGCCGCGTGCGCGGGACCGCCGCCACGACCGACTGTACCGCCACGGCCGTGGAACAGCAGCAATTCGACCTGCTGCTCGCGACAGATCTCCACCAGCCTTTCCTGAGCGCGGTACTGCGCCCAGGCCGCCGCCGTCGTGCCGGCATCCTTGGCCGAGTCGGAATAGCCGATCATCACCTCTTGCGGGCCGTGCAGACGCGAGCGATAGCCCGGCAGCCCGAGCAGCGTCTCGATCACTGGCCCGGCGTTATCCAGATCGGCCAGTGTCTCGAACAACGGCACCACACGCATGGGCCGCTGCAGCCCCGACTCCTTGAGCAGCAGCTGCACGGCCAGCACATCCGAGGCCGAGCCGGCCATCGAGATCACATAAGACCCCAGGGACGCCGCTGGAGCGGCTGCCACCTCCCGGCAGGTTGCCAGCACCTCTGCGGTGTCGGCTGCCGGCTTGAAGTAGCTCGGCAGCAGCGGCCTGCGGTTATTCAATTCACGCAATAGAAAGTCGATGCGGGCCTGCTCATCCCACTCTTCGTAGCGACCCAGCCCCAGGTAATCAGTGATTTCGGTCATCGCTGCGCAGTGACGGCTGGAATCCTGGCGAACATCCAGACGCACCAGAAACAGACCGAATGTGACTGCGCGACGCAGGCAATCCAGAAGCGGCCCGTCGGCGATCACACCCATGCCGCATTCGTGCAGCGACTGGAAGCACAGCAGCAAAGGGTCCAGCAGTTCACGGTTGTCCCGCAGCACCGCTTCCGGCGCAGGCAAGGTTTCGCTCAATGAGGCATTGGCCCAGTTGCGCGTCGCACGCAAACGCTCGCGCAGGCGTTTGAGCTCCGCCCGATAGGGCTCGGCGCTGTCACCCACGCTGGCACGCAAAGCGTCACTGGCTTGCTGCATCGACAGTTCTGCGGCGAGATTGTCCACGTCACGCAGATACAGGTCAGCCGCCATCCAGCGCGCCAGCAACAGCACTTCGCGGGTGACCGCAGCCGTGACATTCGGGTTACCGTCACGGTCGCCGCCCATCCAGGAGGCAAAACGGATCGGCGCGGCTTCCAGCGGCAAATGCAGGCCGGTGGCCGCATGCAACGCATGGTCAGCCTTGCGCAGGTAGTTTGGAATGGCGTGCCAGAGCGAGTGTTCAATGACCGCGAACCCCCATTTGGCTTCATCGACCGGCGTAGGTCGGATGCGCCGGATCTCTTCGGTGTGCCAGGCCTCGGCGATCAGCCGCTGCAGGCGCGAAGTAATCTGTGTGCGCTCGGTGCTGTTGAGGTCGCGATGATCGAGTGCTGCCAACTGCGCAGCGATGGCGTCGTATTTCTGAATCAGCGTACGGCGTGCGACCTCGGTGGGGTGCGCAGTCAGCACCAGCTCGATTTCCAGTTTGCTCAGCTGACGTGCCAGGGCAGCAGGTGAATGGCCTTCGGCCTTCAGGCGATCAAGCAGCTCGGGCAGTACTCGCGACTCGAACGGCAGCGGCTGTTTATCGTCGCGGCGGTGCATGAGCTGATATTGCTCGGCAATATTGGCCAGGTTGAGAAACTGGTTGAACGCACGTGCAACCGGCAGAAGCTCGTCATCACCCAGCCCGTCGACGCTGGAACTGAGTTGCTCGGCCCCTTCTGCGGAACCGCGCCTGCCCGCTTTGGCACCTTTGCGAATACGCTCGATCTTGTCGAGAAATTCAGCGCCTCGCTGCTCACGAATCGTATTCCCCAACAGCTCACCCAACAGGTGAACGTCTTCGCGCAGACGCGCATCGATATCGGCCATCGTTCCTCTCCCGCTTTTTATCTGGGCTCAGTTGCGTACCCGCTCGGCAGCACGGGCATACGTGAATTCAAATCCGCTGTGCCAACAGTGCACCAAAAGCCTGCAATTGGACAAATGCTTCAGCAAAAACCTGAACGCCATCAGGGTTATTGATCGTGGCTTCACGCCCCTTCATATGATGGACAACATATTGGCAATCGTCTGAAGGCCTCTGAAAAATCCTGACCGCTCAGTAGATATTTATCTGAACTATTCAAAAACCGCGCAGGTCGGAACGATTAACCATTACAGGAAAGCCCGAAAGGCAGTAGGCGGTTGTACAACCTGATGCCCGGACTTGATGCAACGACTGTCATGGATAACCACGTTGGAGTCAGACATTGGAGTTGATCAACATGAACACCCTAACTGCCAAAACCAAGTTCAAAGGCCTGCGCGGTCTCAAGCTGGCTGCGCTGGCACTCGGTAGCACCTTTATCCTGGCCGGTTGTGCCGGTAACCCGCCCTCTGAGCAGTACGCGGTTTCGCAATCGGCCGTCAACAGCGCTGTCAGCGCTGGCGGTACCGAGTTCGCGGCGGTAGAAATGAAGTCGGCTCAGGACAAGCTCAAAGCTGCTGATCTGGCCATGCAGGATCATAAATACGATGAAGCACGCCGTCTGGCTGAACAAGCCGAGTGGGACGCTCGCGTAGCAGAACGTAAATCTCAGGCCGCCAAAGCTGCCAAGGCCGTGCAGGACGCTCGTCAAGGCGTCAACGAACTCCGTGAAGAAGGCCTGCGCCAGGTACAGTGATTGCCCTGCGCCCCCTTCTGTTTTCATGAATTCGTAACTGATTAAAGGACGACCCTATTATGCGTAAACAATTGATGATCCCTGCTCTGCTGGCCATGAGCGTTGCCTTGGCAGCCTGTGCAACCAAGCCGAACCCTAACCTGGAACAGGCTCGCAGCAACTTCACCGCGCTGCAGACCAACCCTCAGGCCACTCAAGTCGCAGCCCTGGAAACCAAGGACGCCAGCGAATGGCTGACCAAGGCAGAACAGGCCTTCCGTAACGATGAAGACGTACAGAAAGTCGATCAACTGTCGTACCTGACCAACCAGCGTATCGAGCTGGCCAAACAGACCATCGCCCTGCGTACCTCTGAAGCAGCTCTGCAAAACGCTTCTGCCGACCGCGCCAAGGCCCGTCTGGAAGCGCGTGACGCGCAGATCGCTGCACTGAAAAACAGCCTGAACGCCAAGCAGACCGAACGCGGTACGCTGGTGACTTTCGGTGACGTACTGTTCGACTACAACAAGGCCGAACTGAAGCCAACCGCCCAGGGCGACATTGGCAAGCTGGCTGGCTTCCTGCAGGAAAACCCGGACCGTAAAGTGATTGTCGAAGGCTATACCGACAGCACCGGTTCGGCTTCCTACAACCAGTCGCTGTCCGAGCGTCGCGCCAACTCGGTGCGCATGGCTCTGGTACGCATGGGTGTAGACCCAGCGCGCGTTGTGACCATGGGTTATGGCAAGGAATACCCGGTTGCTGACAACTCCAGCAACTCGGGCCGCGCCATGAACCGTCGTGTGGAAGTCACCATCTCCAACGACAACCAGCCTGTTGCACCACGCTCTTCGATGAAATAAGCGACTGAGCTGCTGCACCGAAGCCCCGCCTGCGCATACAGGCGGGGCTTTTTCATGGGCGAGGGTTTTTACCGCTGTCTTTATTGCCGAGGCGTTTGCTGACCCAGGCAACGTACTGCCTGCCTGCGATCATCGATCAATACGCCCGACAGACCTTTTCGTGACGTATCGAACAACACCAGTACGCCATCAACGCACTGCGCCACCTCGGCGGCCGGCGTGGCAGCGACTTTATAATCCTCGCCGGGTACGGTTTTTAGCAGTGTGAATTCACCGAGCAGCAGCGCATCTTCTGGCTTTGCGAAGTGCAGGTAACCGTAAAGCCACAGGCAGCCCACCGTGCCGATGACTGCACCGACAGCGCTGAGGATCATGCCATTGAGGTTACGGTCGCCACTCATGGCGCTGGCGGTGTGGCGGGGGTCGGGTAGTTGGGCACTTCCGCAAGGCGGCGCAGGCCGTTGAAATGCGTCGGATCGTCCAGATAACGCAGCATCACCTGACGCCAGAGAGGGTCTGCGAATGTCTGTACGTGCTCGCCCCGGGTCAATTGCAATACGCGCGGTGGTGGCGCGGCCTTGTACAGCTCGATACCGTTGGCGAGTGGTACCAGCGTGTCGTCCATGCTGTGAAAGATCAGCATCGGCGTGCCGGCCAATCGTGGCAGGCCGTTGACGGCACTGTCTGCCTCCGGGATCAGCCAGGACAAGGGCGTTTTCAATGGCCAGGTCAGCCACGATTTACTCAGCGAGTTTCGCGCGACGCTGCGGTAGCTGGCCGGCACGCTGTCCAGCACCAATGCCTTGAGCCGCGAGCGCTCCTGCGGGTGTTCGGACAGGTAATGCACTGCCAGTGCTCCACCAATACTTTGTCCCAGAACCACAAGGGGTTTGCCTTGCACTTGCGGTGCAGTGTTCAACCAGTCGAAAGCGGCTTGAACATCCTTATAGACCGCAGGCAGGCTCGGCTCGCCCTGCGACTCGCCATAGCCGCGGTAATCCAGCATCAGCACCTGATAACCCTGCTCGGGCAACCACCAGACGCCACCAAGGTGCCAGGACAGGTTGCCACCGTTGCCATGCAGATGCAGCACCGTACCCTTCACCGGCACGCCTTCCCTGGCGGGCAGCCACCAGCCATGCAGGCGTGTACCGTCGGCCGCAGTGAGGTTCACGTCCTGATACTGCAGGCGCGCCTTGTCGGGCGTGAACGGAACACCTGGTTCGGGGTAGAACAACATCGAACTGCAACCGGTGAGCGCAAGGATCAGGGTGAAGATGCCGAGCAGTTTCAAATGAGGTTTCCTTGTTGTTTTCATCGCCACATCACTGCCGTGCTGGCGCAGAGCAATGGCACGATAGTTACAAGATTATCGTTCCTCACGCTCCAGCGTGGGAATGCCGTTCTGGACGCTCTGCGTCCGATCCTGACTGTGCAGCGCGGCGCAGATTTGTGACGCCGAGCGTCACCCACTGCGTGCCAACGCGGAGCATTGGCACGATAGTCAGTTCGGCCTACAAAATATTCGAGTAGTCCGCTTCGATGCGGTCCAGGCTCAGGTGGTTGAGGAAGTTGGAGAAGCACATCCAGGCCGACAGGGCGTTCATGTCCCGGAACTGCTCGGGCAGGTACTTGGGTGCAACCACCAGCCCTTCGTCCACCAGTTGGCGCAGGGTACGCATGTCTTCCAGCGTGGTCTTGCCGCAGAACAGCAGCGGCACCTGTTCAAGCTTGCCCTTGCGCACGGCGAGCTGAATGTAGTTGTAGACCATGATGAAGCCTTTCAGATAGGACAGGTCCTTGGTGAACGGCAAGCCGTTGGGCACCGAGCCGCGGAAGACGCGACTGGCATTGCCGTAGCTCTCCGACATGCCAAAACCCTGCTCGCGATAGAACTCGAACACCTGCAGAAAATCAGCGCCCTGCTCGGCCATGTGAATGGCGCGCGTGCGGTTGGTCAGCTTGCGCAGGCGGCTGGGATAGGATGCAAAGGCGATGACTTCCATGAGAATCGCCAGGCCTTCCTGCGTCACCGTCGACGACGGCGGCCCCTTGGACAAGAACGTACAGATCGGCTGGTTTTGCCCGTTCAGCGTGGTACCCACGTGCACCAGCCCTTCGTGCACTTCCAGCGCACGGACGTCGCGCTCGTTGAACATGGCGTCGGTGCGGATCTTGATGTAGTCGGCACCGGCAGCCGCATCAGCGACGATCCCGTCGGATTCGAAAACCCGGATGGTCTCCTCGGCCTCACCGAACACGCGGTTCAAACGCGATTGCAGCAGCGAAACGGCGTCCTTGGCGGTGAGCGTTTTCGGCTCGTCCTTCAGGTCGCCGCGTCCGGCAATGTTGTTCAGGTAATCCGAAAGCATCAAGCCAAGATCGGCCAGCGTCGGGTCACCCGCATGAAAGGCGTCGGATGCCGCGCCGTACAGTTCCTGAGAAATCAGGCCGAAGTCGGACGTACCGCGGGCCTCGAGCATACGCACCACCATGCGGTACTCACGGCACATGCGGCGCATGATCTGACCGACCGGATTGAACTGCCCCAGTTGGCGCGTGACGTCGCGCTCGATGTTCTGAAACTCCTGTTTCAAGGCGGAAGAGTCGAAACCCAGCGGACGGTTTTCGTAGTAGGCGCGGTCCACGGCAGGAAGCGCCTTGCCCTTGGCGGCCAGAAACTCCTTGCGGACGTTCTCATCCCATTTAACTGCATCCAGAATGCGAATCGGCGTCTGTGCAACGACGATCCGATCCGATAAAGCACGAATAGTCTGTTGATACTCGTCCACCGGTACTCCTTGGCTGGCTGTCACGCTACTGCTTGGCGGCGCCGAACAACACGCCACCTCTGGAAAATATCGAAACCGGCAGGATCGTCAAGCCATCTGAACAGCCGATCCCAGGCACTCGCGCAGCAGTATAGTCACCCTCGAAGCGGCTGCGGGGTCCCCAGGACCAGACGCATCTGCCGCGTCAGGATACAGAGCATTTCTTCGTCCGCCTGACGCTGCGGCCCATGCAGCAGACCTTGATACTCAATGCGACGAATAAGCCCCGTCAACACCTGAGCATCCTGATAGGGCTGCAGGGAACCGATCACCTGAAAGAACTGACAACTGCCTTGCAGAAGAATTTCCTGATGGGCCATGACCAGCGGCGTCAGGCGCGGGTTGATCAATGCTTCGTGGTAGAACGCCTGCTCGGCGATCAGATAGTCACGCCGGGTCAGCAATTGATGGCGAATATGCTCCGTCACCATACGCGCAATGTCGTCCGCCAGACGAAACCGGTCAGTCGGGCTCCCGGAACTGCGGCTCATCATCTCGCGCAGAATGCCTTCAGTGTTTTGCCACAGCCGCGCCAGATAGTCGGCACTACGCTGTACATACTGGGCGAAGGCATCGGTCAGCAGATCATCGATGTCCTTGAAGTAATAGGTGGTTGCCGACAGCGGTACGCTGGCTTCGGCGGCCACTGCACGATGGCGTACGGCGCGTACGCCGTCACGCACCACGATACGCATGGCGGCATCGAGAATGACCTGCCTGCGTTGCTCACTGCCCTCACGCGCAGCCTTGCGCCCCTGATACTTGACACTTTTGGCCACCGCGCTCGCTACTCCGGCGGCCCCTTCTCTGGCAATCGTCACGACAGCTTCCTTATAAGTCGCTCTGAAATGAGTCGATCTGAAAAAACACTTAAAAAAAAGCCGCCCAATGAAGGCGGCTGTTTTTCCACTGATTACGCTTGCGGGCGCATGTGCGGGAAGAGGATCACATCACGGATCGATGGCGAGTCGGTGAGCAGCATCACCAACCGGTCGATACCGATCCCCTCGCCTGCCGTCGGCGGCATGCCGTACTCCAGCGCGCGGACGAAGTCGGCGTCGTAGTGCATGGCTTCGTCGTCACCGGCATCCTTGTCGGCCACCTGAGCCTGGAAGCGTTCGGCCTGATCTTCGGCGTCGTTGAGCTCGGAGTAGGCATTGGCGATTTCGCGACCGCCGATGAACAACTCGAAACGGTCGGTAACATTCGGGTTTTCGTCATTGCGGCGCGCCAGCGGCGACACTTCGAACGGGTACTGGGTAATGAAGTGAGGCTGTTCCAGCTTGTGCTCGACCAGCTCTTCGAAAATCATCACCTGCAATTTACCCAGACCTTCGAAGCCCAGCACCTTGGCACCGGCCTTTTTCGCGATGGCGCGGGCCTTGTCGATGTCCTGCAGGTCGGCAGCGGTCAGCTCGGGGTTGTACTTGAGGATCGAGTCGAACACCGACAGGCGCACGAACGGTTCGCCGAAGTGGAACACCTTGTCGCCGTAAGGCACGTCGGTGGTACCCAGAACCAGTTGCGCCAGTTCGCGGAACAGTTCCTCGGTGAGGTCCATGTTGTCTTCGTAATCGGCGTAGGCCTGGTAGAACTCGAGCATGGTGAACTCGGGGTTGTGCCGGGTCGAAACACCTTCGTTACGGAAGTTGCGATTGATCTCGAAGACCTTCTCGAAACCACCGACCACCAATCGCTTGAGGTACAGCTCCGGGGCGATACGCAGGAACATTTCCATGTCCAGCGCATTGTGATGGGTTTCGAACGGCTTGGCCGCCGCGCCACCGGGAATGGTCTGCAGCATCGGCGTTTCGACTTCGAGGAAGTCGCGCTTCATCAGGAAGCTGCGGATGTGAGCGATAACCTGCGAGCGCACGCGGAAGGTCTCGCGCACGTCTTCGTTGACGATCAGGTCGACGTAACGCTGACGGTAGCGCTGTTCGGTATCGGTCAGGCCATGGTGCTTGTCGGGCAGCGGACGCAAAGATTTGGTCAGCAGACGAACGCTGGTCATCTCGACGTACAGGTCGCCCTTGCCGGAGCGTGCCAGAGTACCTTCGGCAGCGATAATGTCGCCCAGGTCCCAGGTTTTCACCTCGGCCAGGGTTTCTTCAGGCAGGGTCTTGCGGTTGACATAGACCTGGATGCGCCCGGTCATGTCCTGGATCACCATGAACGAGCCACGGTTGAGCATGATGCGACCGGCAACCTTGACCGGAATCGCTGCCTCTGCCAGTTCTTCCTTGGTCTTGTCGACGTACTGTTTCTGCAGGTCATTGCAGTAGCTGTCGCGGCGGAAGTCGTTGGGGAAGGCCTGACCCTTGGCACGGCCTGCTGCAAGCTTTTCCTTGCGCAAGGCGATCAGGGTGTTTTCTTCCTGTTGCAGGGCTTGCGGGTCGAGTTGTTGGTCGCTCATGTCTTTAAAGATTCCATCACAGGTTCGCCCTCGACTTGCGACGAGGGACTTGAGGTGTCGGCTGACGGTTTACAGCCCTTGCTTGAGGCTCGCGATCAGGTATTCGTCGATATCGCCATCAAGCACCTTGTCGCAGTCGCTGCGTTCGATGTTGGTCCGCAGGTCCTTGATACGCGAGGCGTCCAGTACGTAGGAGCGAATCTGATGACCCCAGCCGATATCGGACTTGGTGTCTTCGAGTGCCTGGGACGCTGCATTGCGCTTCTGCACTTCCTGCTCATACAAACGGGCCCGCAGCATTTTCATGGCGGTGTCCTTGTTCGCATGCTGGGAACGCTCGTTCTGGCAGCTGACCACGGTATTGGTCGGAACGTGGGTGATCCGCACCGCCGAGTCAGTGGTGTTTACGTGCTGACCACCGGCCCCGGAAGAACGGTAGGTGTCGATGCGCAGATCCGCCGGATTGATGTCGATTTCGATGTTGTCATCGATTTCCGGCGAAACGAATACGGCCGAGAACGAGGTGTGGCGACGGTTGCCGGAGTCGAACGGGCTCTTGCGCACCAGACGGTGAACGCCGATCTCGGTACGCAACCAGCCGAAGGCGTATTCGCCCTTGATATGCACGGTAGCGCCCTTGATACCGGCGACCTCACCGGCAGACAGTTCCATGATGGTAGCGTCGAAACCGCGCTTGTCAGCCCAGCGCAGGTACATGCGCAGCAGGATGTTCGCCCAGTCCTGCGCTTCGGTGCCACCGGAGCCGGCCTGGATGTCCAGATAAGCGTTGTTGGGGTCCATGTCGCCGCTGAACATGCGGCGGAACTCGAGCTTTTCCAGCGATTCGCGCAGGCGCTCGACTTCGGCGGCGACGTCATCGACGGCAGCCTGGTCTTCTTCTTCGGCAGACATCAGCAACAGGTCTTTGGCATCGGCCAGACCCGAGGACATTTCGTCCAGGGTTTCTACGATCTGCGCCAGCAGGGAGCGCTCGCGCCCCAGTTCCTGGGCGTAGGCCGGGTTGTTCCAGACGTTTGGATCTTCGAGCTCGCGGTTGACTTCGGTCAGACGATCATGTTTGTGATCGTAGTCAAAGATACCCCCGAATGGTTTCGGAGCGCTCGGACAAATCCTTGATGCTGTTTAGGATCGGGTTGATTTCCATGGTAGGCAGCACTCGCAGGCGAAATTTTCAAAGCCGACGAGTATACCCCAGGCAAGGCCACGAAAGCAGCCCGTCGAGCGGGCGTTGTGAGGCCTATTTACCGGTCGCTGCCGGCGTCAGCCCGCCGCGACCTGATTGCGCCCGTTATTCTTGGCCTGATAAAGCCCCTTGTCGGCATCCAGAATCAGCTGACGGCTGTGCATTCCGAGCTGCGGCGTCACGGTTGCCACGCCGATACTCACCGTCAGGCTGGAGCCAGGCGCTGGCGCCATATGCGGGATATTCATGCCGGAGACACTCTGGCGCAGCTTTTCAGCCAGCAGACGCGCCCCTCCCGGCGAGGTGTTGGGCAGGACCATGGCGAACTCCTCGCCGCCGTAGCGAGCCGGCAAGTCCGACGGGCGACTGCAACTGTTGCGGATTGCCTTGGCGACCTGACGCAGGGCCTCGTCACCCTCAAGATGCCCGAAGTTGTCGTTGTAGGGTTTGAAGTAGTCCACATCGATCATCAGCAACGACAACTGGGTCTGCTCGCGAACTGCACGGCGCCACTCCAGTTCCAGATACTCGTCGAAATGGCGGCGGTTCGACAGCCCCGTGAGGCCATCGGAATTCATCAGGCGCTGCAGAACCAGATTGGTATCGAGCAGTTGTTGCTGGCTGACGCGCAGGGCCCGATAGGCCTCGTCGCGCTGCAACAGGGTCATGTACGAGCGCGAGTGATAGCGAATGCGCGCCACCAGCTCGATGTTGTCCGGCAGCTTGACCAGATAGTCGTTGGCCCCGGCCGTGAACGCCGCGCTCTTGATCAGCGGGTCTTCCTTGGTGGACAGCACGATGATCGGGATATCGCGGGTCAGCGGGTTGCTGCGGTACTCGCGAACCAGCGTCAGCCCGTCCAGGCCCGGCATCACCAGGTCCTGCAGAATCACCGTCGGCTTGATCTGCACGGCCTGTGCAATCGCCTGATGCGGGTCGGCACAAAAATGAAAGTCGATGGACTCATGGCCGGCCAGGCCGCGTCGTACGGCTTCACCAATCATGGCCTGATCATCCACCAGAAGCACCATTGCGCTGTTTTCATCCGGCGTCTTGAGCTCATCCGTTTGCAGGTCATTCATGATCTTTCTCCTGATCGCCGACTGCCACTGAGTTCAGCAGAGCAGTCATTGAGTAAATACCTCGATCAAGCGAGGTGCTATGGCGGGCAATGGGGAGATTTCCACGGCAGCATCAATGGCTGCAGCAGCCTTGGGCATGCCATACACAGCAGAACTGGCCTGATCCTGAGCGATGGTCAGAAACCCCCGCTCACGCATGGCCTTGAGCCCCTGTGCACCGTCGCGCCCCATCCCGGTCAGCAGAACGCCGACCGCCTCGCCACTCCAATATCGGGTAACGCTCTCGAAAAACACATCAATCGAGGGCCTGTAAACTTCATTCACCGGCTCCGCTGTGTACGCCAGCGTGCCGTCCTTGAGCAAACGGATATGATGATTGGTGCCTGCCAGCAACACCACACCCGGCTGTGGCGTTTCGCCTTCCCTTGCCAGACGTACCGGCAGGCCGGAGGCCGAGCTCAACCACTCGGCCATACCGGCGGCGAAGACCTGGTCGACGTGCTGTACAAGGACAATCGCTGCCGGGAAACTCACCGGAAGCGCCTTGAGCAGAATCTCCAGCGCTGCAGGCCCGCCTGCCGAGGAACCGATCGCCACGAGCCGGTCACGTTTCGACGGCGCGGAAACCGGCGCAACCGCGACCCGTTCAACGCCGACACGCTGGCCGATCAGCCAGTCGATATTGAGGATCTTGCGCAGCAGGGGCGCCGCCGCCTCCTTTGGATTGGGGCCACCAATGGCCGGCGTGTCCACCACATCCAGCGCGCCGTGCCCCATCGCTTCGAACACGCGGCGCATGTTCTGCTCGCGGTCGACGGTCACGATAACGATAGCGCAGGGTGTTTCGGCCATGATCCGGCGGGTGGCTTCGACGCCATCCATCACCGGCATGATCAGATCCATCAGGATCAGGTCCGGGGTCTGCTCGACGCAACGCTGCACGGCGTCGGCACCATTGGACGCCACCCAGATGATCTGATGCGCGGGCTCGAAAGCCAGTGCACGGCGCAGGGCTTCGATGGCCATGGGCATATCGTTGACGATGGCAATCTTCATCCTTGCGCGTCTCCTATCAATTCGACGACAGCGTCGAGCAAGGCATCATCGTGGAAACTGGCCTTGGCCAGGTAATAATCGGCGCCAGCGTCCAGGCCGCGACGCCGGTCCTCTTCACGGTCCTTGTAGGACACGACCATGACCGGCAGGGACTGCAAGCGGGTATCGCGGCGCAACAGGGTCACCAGCTCGATACCGTCCATACGCGGCATGTCGATGTCGGTAATCAGCAGGTCGAAGTCCTCGGCGCGCAGCGCGTTCCAGCCGTCCATTCCGTCCACGGCCACCGACACCTGGTAGCCGCGACTGAGCAGCAGCTTGCGCTCCAGCTCGCGCACGGTCAAAGAATCATCGACGACCAGCACGCGTTTGCGTGACACCTGGTCTGCCTGACGAGTGCGTCGGTCGATGCGCTCCAGGCGGCCGGTATTCAGAAGTTTTTCCACCGAGCGCAACATGTCTTCGACATCGATGATCAGCACCACCGAACCGTCGTCGAGCAAGGCCCCCGCCGACACGTCCTGAACCTTGCCCAGGCGCGCATCGAGCGGCATCACCACCAGCGTGCGCTCACCGATGAAGCGTTCAACGGCCACGCCGTAAACAGCATCACGCTCACGAATCACCACAACCTTGAGCGTTTCTCCGGCCTTCTGCGCAGCCGGCCGATTCAACAGCTGACTGGCCGAAACCAGACCGACATGACGCTCTTCATCCCAGAAATGCTGACGCCCTTCCAGTTGCAGAATGTCGTCAGGCTGCAGGTCGCGCATGCGCTCGATATGAGCCAGCGGGAAGGCATACGCTTCACCGCCCACTTCCACGACCAGGCTGCGTACCACTGAAAGCGTCAGCGGCATTTCTATCCTGAAGCGACTGCCCTCGCCCGCCCATTGCTGCAGCTCAACGCTGCCGTGCATCTGGCGAACCATATGCTGCACGGCATCGAGGCCGACACCACGGCCGGAGATCTGCGTGACCTTGTCGCGCATGCTGAAGCCCGGCAGGAACAGAAAACTCAGCAGTTCCTCCTCGCTCAGCTGCGCAGCGGTCTCGGCCGGCGAGAGCTTGCGGTCGATAATGTTCTGGCGCAGACGTTCAAGGTCCACGCCGCCACCGTCATCGCTCAACTCAACGACCAGCAAGCCAGCCTGATGCGACGCCTGCAGACGAATCAGACCTTCAGGGTCCTTGCCGGACGCCACGCGCTTTTCGGGCGACTCGATGCCGTGGTCCACGGCGTTGCGCAGCAGGTGAGTCAAGGGTGCATCGAGCTTTTCCAGCACATCGCGATCGACCTGGGTCTTCTCGCCTTCGATCTGCAAGCGGACCTGTTTACCCAGCTCACGCCCCAGATCCCGGACCATGCGCGCCTGACCATTCAGTACGTCGGCGAAAGGTCGCATGCGGCACGCGAGTGCCGTGTCGTATAACAGTTGCGCACGTTGTGCCGACTGCCAGCCGAATTCATCCAGCTCGGCAGTCTGCCGGGCCAACACCTGCTGCGCCTGGGACAGGAGGTTGCGCGCGTCCTCCAGGGCTTTTTGCACATCGGCCGAAGGACCTTCTTCACCAAAGCTGGCCCCCAATACCTCCAGCGCACGGTCGCTGCTGCTTTGCAGGCGCTTGAGACGCTGCATACCGGCCAGCAAAGGCTTGAGGCGCTGAGTCTCGACCAGCGATTTGCTGGACATGTCCAGCAGCCCGTTGAGGCGCTCGGCGGTGACTCGTAACACGCGTTCGCCGCCCTCGGCCACACGCCGTTCACGCAAGGGCGTGAACGGTGCCTCTGGTTCCGAAGCCGGCATGGCGGCTGGACTGGCAAGCGACGCGGCGGCCAACGGCGCTGCGACAGACTCAGGCGCTGGCACAACCGACCCGCTTGACGTCTCAAGCTGCAGCATCGCGCTGGCCAGCAAGGCCTCCGAGGCTGGATCCGGCAGTGGTGTACTGACCGTACGCGCCGTGCCAGCGCCGGAAGCCAGCAACGTATTGAGCCTTTCGACATAACTGTCGATATCAGGCTGACCAATACCGTCGCTGCCGGGCGTGGCGATACGCATCAACAGGTCGGTCCCCGACAGCAGCGCGTCGATATGCTCGGCCTGAAGCAGCAGACGCCCTTCCTGAGCGCTGACCAGACAGTCTTCCATCACATGCGCGACACTCACACCGAAATCGACGCCGACAATCCGCGCTGCGCCCTTGAGCGAGTGAGCGGCACGCATGCAGGCTTCCAGCTGATCCGCCTGAGTCGGGTTACGTTCGAGTGCCAGCAGGCCCGCACTCAATACCTGGGTCTGCGCGTCGGCTTCCAGCGTGAACAGTTCGAACAGCGAGGCGTCACGCATTTGATCTGGCGTCATGTGAGGCTCCGATACACCGCCGACAACAACTCTTCTTCGTCCAGCCAGCGCAGGCTGCGGCCCTTCCATTGCAGCACGCCACGGGTGAAACGGGCATTGGCATGCGTGCCGGATGCCGAAGCAGCTTCCAGCTCACGCTCGTCGATGGCGTGAATACCGTCCACCTCGTCGACCGGCACCACCACCGGGCCGCCTTCGACGCTGACGATCAACATGCGCGGTACCACCCGCGTCGACGGGGTACTCACCGCGGTGCTGTCCAGCCCGAGCAGCTCGACCAGCGAGATGCACGCTACCAGAGCGCCGC
The DNA here is from genome assembly GCF_001467335.1 of Pseudomonas sp. ICMP 10191. NCBI lineage: Bacteria > Pseudomonadati > Pseudomonadota > Gammaproteobacteria > Pseudomonadales > Pseudomonadaceae > Pseudomonas > Pseudomonas sp. ICMP 10191. The sequence continues at coordinate 96,717 of NZ_LKGW01000013.1, read as the reverse complement.
GTACATTGGCGACACCCAGCAATGCACGCGAACGCTGGTGTGGCAGTGAATGGATGGTCTGACTGGGGGCGACTTCCGAGAAGCAGCGCGACGCCAGCCCCAGCCATTCTTCACCAAGCCGGAATACCAGAATCGAGCGCGTCTCGATATCGCGCAGCAACACCGAACCCTGAAACTGTTCTGGCGACTCCTGGACCAGCGAGTAGCGGTCCAGCAGACGGGTGGCGGCAGCCGAATAAACCGCGCAATTGCGGCAGTGGATATGCTCTGCAAGCAACGGGCAGGAGCGATCGCCATGAATACCGATGCGGTTCCAGCAATCATCGATATCCAGGGCCTGATCATGGGTCAGACTGGAAAAACCGGACACGCCCGCCATCATTGGTTTCCTTGTTTATTCGTGCCACGTGCTGCGCGGTCCTGCAAGCGCCGGGCGCCGGCAGTGTCACCCTGGGCAGCCAGCAATGCTGCCAGTTGGGCCAGCGATTCGGAGTGCTGCGGTTGCAGATACAGCGCCTTGCGATAGAAGCCCTGCGCCTGTGGCACCTGGCCTTCCACTTCGCTGAGCAGACCCAGCCAGTAAAACACCTGCGCGACCGGCTCATGCTGCTGCAGGTAACGCTCGCACGCAGCCCGAGCCTCAGCACTTTTACCTTCGTTGGCCAGCCCCGCGATCCTGTCGAGCAAGGCCGAAACATCGCTGTTGCCTGCCGCAGCGACGGGTTTCGCGACGGGCGCAAAAGCTGCGGATGTTCGCGGCGCAGGTCGTGGCGCGACCGCTCTGGCAGGTGCCTCGACCACCGGACGCGATGCCATCGGTGCAGCGACAGGCACCGGCACCACCGCATCGACGGGCGCGTGCCGGAAGGCGAAGGACTGGGCGATACCCGTCGAGCGCATGCCGATACCCGCCAGCAGATTGCCCTCCGCCGGACCGATAAACAGCAGGCCGTCTTCACGGGTCAGTTGTTTGAGGACCTTGAATACATGTTGCTGGGTCTGCCGATCAAAATAGATCACCAGATTGCGGCAGAAGACGATGTCATAGGCCACTTGTGAAGCGAGTTTCGGGTCGAGCAGGTTACCCGGCTGAAAACTCACAGAGTCGCGAACACTGTCAGCGATTTCAAAGCCGTCAGCGACAGGACTGAAATAGCGCTCGCGATAACTGATGTCGCTGCCACGGAACGAGTTTTTGCCGTAGACACCGTGCTCGGCCTTGGCAATCGAAACGGGGCTGATATCGATGGCATCGACCTTGAATTGCCGGGCGTCGACACCGGCGTCGAATAACGCCATGGCGATGGAATACGGCTCCTCACCGGTCGAGCACGGCAGGCTGAGAATGCGCAAGGGGCGCGCACCGGCAAGACCGGCGATACGCTCGCGGGCCAGCATACCCAGGGTGACAAATGATTCGGGATAACGAAAGAACCAGGTCTCGGGAACGATCACCGCTTCGATGAGCGCCTGCTGCTCCTGCGGCGACGAGACCAGAAGATGCCAGTACGCATCACTGTCAGGGCAATTGACAGCCGTCGCACGCTGACGCAAGGCGCGCTCGATGATCGCTTCGCCGACGGACGTCACATCCAGTCCGATACGCTCCTTGAGAAAGCTGAAGAAGCGCGAATCATCCACCTTCATCGCGCGTCCTCGAGCAGCTCAAGGTCAATCGGCGGCACCGGGTACAACAACTCGCGGACCGGCTCGCTCAACAGTTCGTGAACATGAATCCACTGCAGCAGGCCCTGCTCGTCCTCGCGGACCGGCCCCAGGTAAGGTGACAGGCGATTGTCCAGCCCGTACGCCTTGAACTGCGCAACCGGGCAGCGCAGCGTTTCGGTCGCCTGCTCCAGAATCAGCCCGAGCAACTGAGCCGGGTGCGCGTCATCGTAGCGATAATGCACCAGCACCATGCGCGTACTGGTACGCGAGCGCGCTGGCTGACCGGAATTCAGCGCGCTGATGTCGATCACCGGGACAATCTCGCCGCGATGAGCAAAGATTCCCGCCACCCAGTGCGGTGCCTGGGCAATCGCCTTGAGTTTTACCCGCGGCAGGATTTCGGCGATCTCGGTCGCGTCCAGCGCATAGCGGTCTTCGCCGATGCAAAACAGCAGAAAAAGCTTGCTGGCGGTCAGTGGCGTGCCATTGCGCCTCGGCGATTGATCGCTCATTGATCCTTCAGACCTTGAAACGCGAAACGCCGCTGCGCAGCCCGACCGCGACCTGACTCAACTCGTCGATCGCGAAACTGGCTTGACGCAGTGATTCGACGGTCTGGCTGCTGGCATCCGCCAGTTGTACCAGCGCCTGATTGATCTGTTCGGCGCCGGTGGCCTGGGCCTGCATGCCTTCGTTGACCATCAGCACACGAGGTGCCAGCGCCTGAACCTGATGGATGATCTGCGACAGCTGCTCACCGACCTGGGTGACCTCGAACATGCCACGGCGCACCTCTTCGGAAAACTTGTCCATGCCCATCACACCCGCAGACACCGCAGACTGGATTTCCCGCACCATCTGCTCGATATCATAAGTGGCGACGGCAGTCTGGTCGGCCAGGCGACGGACCTCGGTGGCAACCACTGCAAACCCGCGACCGTATTCACCGGCCTTCTCGGCCTCGATGGCGGCATTGAGCGACAGCAGATTGGTCTGGTCGGCGACCTTGACGATGGTGACGACGACCTGATTGATGTTGCCGGCCTTCTCGTTGAGGATCGCCAGCTTGGCGTTGACCAGATTGGCAGCGCCCATCACCTGATGCATGGTGTCTTCCATACGTGCCAGGCCCTGCTGGCCGGAACCGGCGAGAACCGACGCCTGATCCGCCGCCGAAGTGACTTCGGTCATGGTGCGCACCAGGTCCCGCGAGGTGGCGGCGATTTCCCGCGACGTGGCGCCGATCTCGGTGGTGGTTGCAGCGGTCTCGGTGGCGGTAGCCTGCTGCTGGCGTGACGTTGCAGCGATCTCGGTGACCGAGGTAGTGACCTGTACCGAGGAGCGCTGCGCCTGGGCAACCAGCGCGGTGAGCTCGGTGACCATGTCGTTGAAGCCAGTCTCGACCGCATTGAACTCGTCCTTGCGCGACAGGTTCAATCGAGTGCTCAGGTCGCCGGTACGCATGACGTCCAGGATCCGAACGATCAATTGCATCGGTGCCGTGATCGAACGCATCAACAGCAGACCGCAGGCCGCAGCCGCCAGCACGGCGACCAGCAGCGACAGGATCATGCTGATCTTGGCAGCCAGCACGGCATTGACAATGTTGGCGGTGGCCTGATCAGCCAGCTGTTTATTGGCGACAATGAGATCATTGAGCTGCTTGCGTCCCGTGAGCCAGACCGGGTTCACTTCGCCATAGAATTCGGCGCGCGCGCCTGCGTAGTCGCCGCTATCGTACTTGGCGTGAACATCGGCGAGCATGCGCGAATAGGCTTCGCGGCGCTTTTCGAAGAGCGCGAAGCTGTCTCTGTCTGCATCATCGAAGATGGACTTTTTGTAGCCGTCCATCTGTGCCTGCAGGTTTTCGTCAAAGCCCTGAAACTGGTCCTTTTCCTGCTTGGTCAGCGGCCGCGCCTGCCCTTCGGCAATCAGCTCCAGCGTGCGGATGTAACTCTCGCCCCAGGCACTGCGCACCAGGGTGCTGTAATACACGCCGGGCAACGCATCCAGACGCACATCTTCCTCGCTGGACTCGATGGACAACAACCGTGAATAAGATACAACGACCATCAACAGCATGATTGCGATGATGACGGCGAAACTCGCCAGAATCCGTTGGCGCAAGGTCCAGTTCTTCACAGTCAGCCCTCAAGAGTTCAACGACGGCGTCGGGCCGTGTTCAAGAAGTGGACCGACGGACGGTCCAAACGGCGTGAGTATAGCCCAGCCGTCAAACGTTACATGGGTAATACAGAACGAAGTCACGGCCGCTATCGATCGCCGCTCCTTCACCCATCCAATGTCTTGTCGGCCATCGCCACCACTACTTGAGCGATGGTCTTCAGAAACAGCGAAAGCACATAGATAGTTAGCACTTGTACGGCAAGTCACGACCGTAAGCTTTGTCGTTGTTCATTCACGACAAGGCACTTAAATGCTGGATCTATCTCTGTCGGGCAAGGCTTCTGCACTCCCGCATCTGCAACTGATAAAAGACAAGGCCCCGGAGTGGCTGCTTCAGGCTGAGCCGGCAACCCATGCGGCCTTGCGCAAGGCCTCGCGGCGCCCCGTGCAATGGCTGAAAGGCGCACGCAAGTCCAGCCCTGATCAGGTCGCCGAACTGCAGCGCCTGTATGCCGAGCATCGCGAGAACGAGCAACAGGTTCGTTCGACGCTGGATCGCCTGTCGACGCTGGAGGACTTCGCAAGACCCTTGCTGACAGCCGCCATCAAGGACCGCTTCGGGCTGGAGGTGGACGTCACCGACACCTGGCTGTTCCACGCCAGTCGGGCGCGAGTCGATCAATCGTTCAATACGGCATCCAGAGACCCTCTAACGCAGGCAAACATTGCACTGAGGGCCGCGACCCAGAGCCTGCTCAAGGTTGCGCTACAGAATTTCGAAGCCTGGGAAACCGCACCAGGCGCAATGGACGCCAGCACCGGTATCAAGGCCCAGGTGTTTTCTTCCTTTGAAATCCTCGGCCCACAGATCACCGGCAAGTCCCTGCCTATTTCCCCGGCCGGCTTTGCGGCGCTGTGCCGTGAGCTGGACCTGGGCGGCCAATATCAGGCGCATATCCAGACCGCCTTCAGCACGCCTTCGACCCCTGACGAAACGGAAGACGCTGCGGCATCGAGGCTGCGCCAGACCTTCATGCAGCTGGAAGCATCGTCGATCCGGCTGCAGTTGCAGATTGCATCCCTGCAACAACAGATCAGCCCGGACTTGCAAGGCGCATTACTGGAGCTTCTCGATGGCAAGCAACAAGTCCGCCTCGATAACCGGCCAGTCAACTGCAGCGTTGTGTGCCTGGGCGATATCGAACTGAGCGGTCTTCTGGTTATTGGCAAGGACCGGGATATTGCCACTCAGGCAGAGCGGATTGTGGTGTATATCCCGGATGATCCCGTTGCGCCGTTGAAGGAATACGACTCGGTCGAAGTCTTCATAAATGAATTACGCGACCGGATGTTCATCAACGACTACCTGAACTTCTTCATGCGCTTCATACCGGCGCGCCATCGAAGTGCCTTGTTTGAAAAGTTGTCCGAGCGCCTATACCCCAAAGTCAAGAAAGGCGGCATTTTCGAGCGCCAGTGGCTGGAGCGTGAGGCGGACCGAAACGCCCGACTCCACCTGAGAGAAACCGTGCTGCAAGGTCCACTGCTGGACAACCTGCACGAGCGCAAACGCGCGGCCTTGCGCGACGACGCACTGTTTCATGGTGTGCCTACAGCAGTACAGGATCAGAAAACCTTCGATGAGCGCGTGCAGTACTTCATGGACACCGCCTTCAATGTCCTGAATATCGCAGGCTTCGTCGTTCCGGTATTGGGCGAAGTGATGATGGCCGTCACCGCCATTCAGCTGGTTCACGAAGTGTATGAGGGCGTGGAAAGCTGGGCCAAGGACGAGAAACAGCAGGCGTTCGCCTACCTGTTCGATGTAGTCGAGAACGTTGCCCTGATATCGGCTCTTGGCGCTGCGTCGACGGGCGCCGCAGGTATCCCGGCGGTACAGGCGCCCGAGTTCGTAAACAGCCTCAAGCCCGTGGATTTGCCGGGCGGCACGACCCGCCTGTGGAAGCCTGACCTGACGCCCTTTGCCCATGACATCGTACTGCCCAAGGGTCTGCAGCCCGACGCTACCGGGCTGTACACCTGGCAAGGCAAGCAGTGGTTGCCACTTGAAGGACGTACCTATTCAGTCAGCCCTGCCACGAGCGGCGACGGTTACCTGATCGAGCACCCGACCCGCGCGGACAGCTATCGGCCCGCCTTGCGGCACAACGGCGCAGGCGCATGGCTGCATGAGCTCGATCAGCCGCTGGAGATGGAAGGCCTGAACCTGTTTCGACGGTTGGGCTATTCCAGTGAAACGTTTTCGGACAGCACCGCCAGGCGCATCGTCAAAGTCAGCAACACGCCTGAATCCGTGATGCGCGAGGCACTGACCGATCAGCGTCGTCCTCCGGCATTGCTTGAGGACACGGCGCGCCGGTTCAGGCTGGACCAGGAGATCGAGCGTTTCATCGAACAGCTGGAAGCCAACGATACGAACGCCGCGGCGCCCCTTCAACTTGAACTGTTGAGCCAGGACCGTGGCTGGCCGAGCAATCGCGCCTTGGTACTGGTGGATGCCGAGGGCCGCACGCTGCAGACATTCGCTCCGGCCTATCAGCCGGTCGTGTCTGACACCCTCAACATCACTGTTCATGCCGACCAGCCGGATGCCCTGCGCCAGGTGCTGGAAAAGCTGAGCAACAACGAAATCCGCACCCTGCTCGACGAAGAGTTCGGTGCAGGCCAGCTTGGCATGTCACCGCGACTGATCACGTTACGGGCGCAATTGGCGGCACGCGCCCGTGCCACGCGGGGCTGGCTGTTCGAGTCTCATTACCGCGCATTGAACACCACCGAGGCGCAAGGTGCGCAAACCCTGCAGAAGGCATTTCCCGGTCTGCCGCCTTTGGTAACCGAGGAACTGGCCAGCCATGCCTCGCCTGCCGAAAGACTGCAACTCGTGACAGAACGACGTGTACCGTTGACCATTGCCGAAGAGGCCAGCGCCTATTTACAACAGGTAAGGCTGGCGCGGGCCTATGAAGGGCTTTATCTGACCTCGGTCTACAGTGCCGACACTGACTGCCTTGCATTGCACAGCCTTGAAGCCCTGCCGCAATGGCCGCCCCAGGTCAGACTTGAGGTCCATGACCGGTATTTCGGTGGCCGCTTGATCGACAGCATCGGCCCCGAGGATGCCCCCGTACGCAAAGTACTGATCAAGGACGGCAATCGTTACCAGGCCCGTGACGCTGAGGACCAGCACCTGCACGGGCTGGACGATCTGTACTCGTCCGTGCTGCACGCCCTGCCCGATGCCCAACGCAAGCAATTGGGCTTTGCCCGGACCAGCGAGGGCCAGACGCTGGCAGCGCTGATTCAGGACAATCCCCTGCCCCGCCAGCACCTGGCACCATTGCTGAAAATGCAGGCGATCAAGCCAGGCTCGAAATCCCCCATGCGCCTGGCTGACGGTCGCCTTGGCTACCCTCTGAGCGGTAGCGGCAGAGTCGACTGGCACATGACCGACGAGAGTCTGCTGGACAAGATCCGCACACTTGAGCTGGAGGATGCGTTTCCCGAAGACATCCTCGACCGTCTGCGCCACGCCGGCTGGGACAACAGAACCATCGATACGCGACTCAACGACCTGCTGGGCGAGCAAATGCTGTTGCGCGCAAGTCTCGACGCCTGGACCTATGAATCCGTGGCAATGCCCCCCATGAGTCAGGCTCATATCGACAGTCGCACGCGCATCCACGAAGCGATCTGGAGCCACTGGCGCCTCAACAACCTCCCCGAGATAGGACGGACGCTTGAGCCGCTGCGCCTGCACCATGTCTCGCTGAGTGATTTTCCGCAACATCTGCCGGACTTCGTCTTCAACCGCGTTACCGCACTGCACCTGGAAAACATATCGGTCGAGTCCGGAGCGCGACTCGATGCAGCGGATATAACGCCAGCAGGCATGAACCTGCCCCGACAGTCGACCAACAGCGTCGAACTTGGCGCCTTCCTGCAGCGCTTCCCGCATACCCGCGCACTGAACCTGATCAGTGAGCCCGCCTCCCGTCTGGCCCCCGAGCCCTCGATCTTTCTCAACCTGCCTCAGCAAGTGTCCCGTGTGCTGCCCCAACTGACCGAACTGGGGCTGATCAACCAGGGCATTTTTCTGGACCAGGCGCAAATGGACCCCTTGCGCAGCATGCCTGGCCTGAGGATGCTGAACCTCAGTGGCAATCGCCTGATCAGCGTGCTGCCCATGGACCTGAGCTGGCTGCACCTCGACCGGTTGGTGCTGGAGCGGGTCAGCATGCACCGCTGGCCGTCCTGGCTGACCGACATAATCCCGAACAACATTCGCGAACTGTCGGTGGCGCACAATAACCTGACGGAACTGCCCGGGTGGATCCTCGACAATCCTCCCAGCCCTGAGCATCGGACAGTGATTGACTTGCGCGGCAACATCCTGTCCCGACACACTGCGATGCATGCACGTATCAATGAAGCGGTAGCCGGCAGTTCCTTCAGTTTTGTCATGGACACTCCGGTTGCCGTGCAGGCCGCTGTAAACAGGCAATTGAACGAAGGTGCAGAATTATTTGCCGCCGTTGATCGGTGGACGCATGCCTCCAGCTCGATGGCCTTACCGAGCGAGCAGACCCTCGAATCACGCCGTCGGATCGGCAGGCTTCTGACCGATCACTGGCGAACCTTCAGCCTGGGGCAAATCCACAGTCCACTGCGCCTCGCAGACATTGCGTTGGCCGACTTTCCCCGACACCTGCCGGATTTCTTTTATCGCCAGGTACGCTATCTGCATCTGAGCAGAATCATTGGCACAGCCGCTGATCTGGATCAACTGTTGCGCCGCATGACGGATCTGATCTCGCTGGAAATAAGCGGGCATGTCGCCCCCCTGCTGCAACTGCCACCGGCGCTGCTCGAGCTTCGATCTCTTCGTACACTATCGCTGATGGATCAGGGGATGCTGGTAGAGCAACAGCACATCGATTTCTTCGGCCGGATCGCGACGCTTGAAAGGCTGGAGCTGGATGGCAACAGAATCGGTGCCATCAGCGACCTGGCCAGCCTCAGTGGCACAGCACTTAACTGGCTGTCACTGAACAACATCGGATTGGTCGAATGGCCAACCTGGGTGGAGAGCATGGTCCCAGCCCAGATCAGGACACTGTTGCTGGAAGGCAATCTGATCAGCGAACTGCCAGAACACATACTCGCCAATCCCGGCAGCGAGTTTTCGCACACGGAAATAAGCCTGCTGAGCAATCCGCTTTCCGAAGACACCATGCGCCGGGCACATCTGTCAGAACGTTATGGACGCTCTTTCACCTTCGACATGGATCTGCCGCCCGAGCTCAGCGCGATGGACTGGACGGAACACCATGACTCGGACGCATCGATCTCTGATTATCTGTCATCAGATGACAGTCGGGCATCGACTCCGGAGCCCGTTACCGTCGAGCCCTGGCTGGACGACAGCAACCCGTTGAGCGCCGGGCGGCGTGAGATGTGGGAGCAACTGGAGGCCAGCGAGCACACCCGCAACCTGCTCGACCTGATCGACTCGCTGCGTCGCAGCGCCGATTATCGCAACATCACCAGCCGCACAGCACTGCGCGAGCGCGTCTGGCGGGTACTGACCGCAGTGAGTCAGGAGCCTCAACTTGGAGAGACCCTCAACGCCATCGCCGAAGAACCGCTCAGGCTGTTTCGTGACAACGACACTTGCCCGGACGGCATTCTTCTGGAATTCAACCAGATGGAGGTGCTGGTGTTCGTCCGGCAGTCGTTGCAGGACGTCGTAGCGGAGCAGCGCGGCGCCCTGTTGTATCGGCTGACCGTCCGGCTGTATCGCCTCTCCGAGCTGGATGCCGCAGCCCGCGAACAGTCCGGGGGCCGTGATGAAGCCGAGGTGCGTCTGGCGTATCGCACGCACTGGGCCAGCGCGCTGGACTTGCCAGTACCACCGGAAGGCATGCTTTTCCAGGCTCACGCAGCCATCAGACCCGGTGAGTTCGACACTGCAATGCTTCGCGTGCAAAACGGAGAACGCGGCGAGCCCTTCCTGCGCTTCGCTCAGCAGCAGGATTACTGGATCAGCTACCTGCGTGAAACCCACACTGGACGCTTCGAAGCACTCGAACGTACCTACAGGACTGAACTGAACCAGCTCACCGACGAGTTCGAACAACGCAATATCAGTCTCGAAGACCCGGAGTATGAAGAACGGATTGTAGAGTTCGAAGCCACATTCAAGGAGCAGCAGACAGCGCTGATCAGGGAACTGACCAACGCCGAAGGAATGGAACACCCCTGATCGGGGCAGTTGCCTGGCACACAAGGCGTGCCAGGCAACTCACTGGCCGGAGAGCCGGTTTACTCAGCGTTCCGCACCTGGCCTTCAAGCTCGGTCTTGAGGCCGGGTTCCAGCTTTAACTCACGCGCCAACTCATCGAGGTAGGCGCGTTCCATGAAGTGCTCTTCATCCACCAGCATCACACTGGCGATGTACATTTCCGCCGCCATTTCCGGCGTGGTCGCGGCCCGGGCCACCTCTGCCGGGTCCAGCGGCTTGTTAAGCTCGGCGTGAAGCCATTGCTGAAGCGTCTGATCGTTGTTCAGTTTGGTGAACTCACCTTCGATCAGTTCGCGCTCACGCTCATCGACATGGCCATCGGCCTTTGCGGCGGCGACCAATGCGCGCAGGATTGCCTGGCTGTGCTGCTCGGCTTCAGCCTCGGGCAGCCGGTCGATGGTTTGCGGTTCACGTTGAGCGGCAAGCCCCTGGCTGGACTGCCAGTTGTTGTATGCCTTGTAAGCCAGTACTCCTAGCGCCGCCAGGCCTCCGTAGGTCAACACCTTGCCGCCCATCCCGCGGGTACGCTTGCCGCGCAGAAGACTCATGGCACCTGCGGCCAGGGCGCCACCACCGGCGCCGGACAGCAGACCACCCAGTCCATTCTGGGAACCGCCCTGTCCTTTGCCACCGCCAAGCAGGCTGCCGAGGCCATTGATCAGTGAGTCGCTGCCCGACGATTGCTTGCCGGATTTGCCTTTGTTCTTGTCCTGCAACATGCTTTGTCCGGACTTGAGCAATTGATCGAGTAAACCACGCGTATTCACAGGAAGCCTCCTACAAGGTTTGTCAGATGAGTCATTGACCAACAAGTTGAAGAGAAGTCACTGTCTGGCTATTACCGGTGTGCTTCCGGATGTTACGGGTTTGAGCAGATACCCGTTCGTCAATCTGCCCCGCCTATTGGCGAACTGCGTGCAACCCGCACCTGTGGCGAAGAGTCAATAAAGTACAGGCTGCAGGTAAAAGCAGGTATGCAGCCCCTTTCCTGAACTGAGCAAACACACATCCCTATTCATATGAATACCCTTGCCTCTTCATGCAGATTTTCAGGAGCTTGTCCGAAGTGATATCGCCCACTGGTTTCCCGACCGCCAACGGCAAGGCCGCCGGGATTATCCGATCCAGGGACTGGAGTCAGACTTCACTCGGACCGATCGAGCATTGGCCGGTATCGCTGAAAAACACCCTGAATCTGATCCTCAATTCTCCGGAGTCCATGTACCTGCTCTGGGGACCGGATCTGGTGTTTTTCCACAATGACGCCTATACCCCGATCCTCGGCCCGCGCAAGGACGACGCTATCGGCGCACTCATTCCGGATCTGTGGGCAGACGTCTGGGACCAGGTCGCGCCGCTGGTGATCGACGCCCTCGCCGGCAAGCCCTGCCACTACCAGGACTTGCCGCTGTCCATGGCACGCTACGGCGAGGTCGAGCAGACATGGTGGTCATTCTCGTTTTCACCGGTCATCGACGAGCATGGCGTGGTAGTCGGCATGTTCTGCATTACCAACGAAACCACTGCGCATGTTCTCAATCAGCAAGCGCTGCAGGAAAGCGAGCGCAAACGCCTGAAACTGATTGATGATCTGGTCAGTCTGGAACGACAGCAGACCGCCAGACTTGAACAACGGACGCTGGAGCTGGACACGTTTTGGCAAATATCTCCTGACCCGCTGGCGATACTCGATTTCAACGGTATCTTTCTGCGGGTAAACCCGGCCTGGACAGCGCTGCTGGGCCACCCGGAACAAGAGCTGCTGGGCACCTCCATCATGACCCTGCTGCATCCGGATGATGTCAGCAACACCCAGAATGCTCTGAAACACACTGTCAACCATGTACTGCCGCTGTTTGAAAATCGTTATCAGCATGTCGACGGCAGCTACCACTGGTTCGGCTGGACTGCGGCACCCGGCAACGGAATCATTTTTGCGCTGGGCAAGCACCTGACCCACGAAAAGGACCGCATCAAAGCATTGCGTATTGCCGAAGAGGCCTTGATTCAATCGCAGAAAATGGAAGCGGTCGGGCAACTGACCGGCGGGCTGGCTCATGACTTCAACAACCTGCTGATGGGCGTCACCGGCAACATGGAGCTGCTGCTGTCGAGGATCAGACAGGAACGCTTCACGGAACTGGACCGCTACATCAACGCAGCGCTGGAAGGCTCGAGACGCGCGGCATCCCTGACACATCGGCTGCTGGCATTCTCGCGCCGTCAGACGCTGGCCCCCAAGGCCACGGATATCGATCTTCTGGTCGCGGGCATGGACGAGCTGATTCGGCGCACCGTAGGTCCGGCCATCGATATGCAGGTCAACGCCTCACGCGGGCTATGGGCGACCCTGGTTGATCCGCATCAACTGGAAAATTCGCTGCTCAACCTGTGCATCAACGCCAAGGACGCCATGCCCGATGGCGGAAAACTGCTGATCCAGACGGGCAATCGCCACCTGACGGCAATCACGGCGACCAAGTATCAACTGCCCACAGGCCGTTATGTGGAACTGTCCGTCAGCGACACCGGCACCGGCATGAGCAACGACGTCATGGCGCGGGCCTTCGACCCGTTCTTCACCACCAAACCGATAGGCATGGGCACCGGGCTGGGGCTGTCGATGATTTACGGTTTTGCACGGCAGTCCGGTGGCGGCGTTTACATTACGTCAAAGGTTGGCGAGGGTTCGAAAGTCTGCATTCTGCTGCCGATGCACGAAGGCGAAGCTGAAACGGTGGTCTTCGATGACAGCCCGTTGCAAGTCCCCGCTTCCAGCACGAGTGACGAAACCATTCTGGTCGTCGATGACGAGCCCGCCGTGCGCTTGCTCATTGCCGAGTTGCTTGAAGACCTTGGCTATATCGTCTTGCAGGCTGAACGGGGTGCCGATGCCCTGACCATTCTGCAGTCCAAAGCGGCGATCGACCTGCTGATCACCGACGTCGGTCTGCCGGGAGGCATGAATGGTCGTCAGGTCGCAGACGCGGCGCGGGATGTCCGGCCCGACCTGAAAATCCTGTTCGTGACTGGTTATGCTGAAAACGCCGCGTTGGCGCATGACACGCTTGAGCCGGGCATGCATGTGCTGCCCAAGCCGTTCGCGATTGCCGAACTGATCGGCCGCGTCACCGAACTGCTGGAAGGCGAGTAAAAAAATTGAGCGCCGTGCGGCGCTCATTTATCGGGTATTGCCAGCAGAGACCAATTGGCGATCAGTCGCGCAGGTCAGACTCATGAATGGGCTGATCACGATGCGTGGCGCGTTGATACTGCGCAGGCCAGGTTGCCAGGCGGCCACCCAGGTCTTCATCGGCGCGCAGTGGCCAGTACGGATCACGCAGGAGCTCACGCGCCAGCAGGATGATATCGGCCTGCCCGGTGCGCAGAATATGTTCTGCCTGAGCCGGATCGGTAATCATGCCCACCGTGCCCGTCGCGATGTCGGACTCCTTGCGAACCCGCTCGGCAAAGCGCGTCTGGTAGCCTGGACCAACCGGAATTTCCGCATTGGCTGACGTACCGCCCGATGAGACATCGATCAGGTCCGTCCCGATTGCTTTCAAGCGACGCGCCAGCTCGACGGTTTCATCGGCGTTCCAGCCGTCTTCCACCCAGTCGGTGGCGGACACGCGAACGAACACTGGCAGCTCTGCAGGCCATACCGCACGCACGGCTTCGGTCACTTGCAGTGTGAAGCGAATGCGGTTCTCGAATGAACCACCGTACTCGTCGGTGCGCTGGTTGCTCAGAGGCGACAGGAACTGATGCAGCAAATAGCCATGGGCGGCGTGGATTTCCACTACCTTGAAGCCTGCCTCCAAGGCACGCCGCGCAGAATCGACAAACGCCTTGATCAACTCCTGAATCTGCGTTTCGCTCAATTGCACAGGGGTCGTGTGCTGCGGATCGAATGCAATCGCTGAAGGCCCGACTGGCGTCCAGCCGCCTTCATTGAGAGAAATACTGCCATGCTTGCCAAGCCACGGGCGCCAGGTGCTGGCCTTGCGGCCGGCGTGCGCCAGCTGGACGCCTGCAACTGCGCCCTGAGCGTTGATAAAGCGCGTGATGCGTTGCAGCGGTTCGATCTGTTCGTCGTTCCACAGCCCAAGGTCTTCGGGAGTGATGCGGCCGTCCGGCGTCACCGCCATCGCTTCGGTGATGACCAGTCCGGCACCGCCGACGGCACGGCTTCCAAGGTGAACCAGATGCCAGTCATTGGCCAGGCCGTCGACACTGGAATACTGGCACATCGGCGACACTGCGATGCGATTGCGAAGGGTCAATTGGCGCAGGGTATAGGGTTCAAGCAGCAGGCTCATGGCAACCTCTCGTAATGAAAATTCAGGTGTCCAGGTTCCGTTCATTCAAAGAACAGGTTTGGCAAACCGTGTAGTGTCGACAACCCGGTGGAGAGAGGGGTTCCTGCTATCGTCAACGCGGTGCGATATGCACCACCATCAGCTGCACGGTTTCGTTGCCGCGAAACTCGTTGAGGTCGAGTTTGTAGGCCAGCTCGACCCAGCGGATATTCGGATTGGGCCAGACATCCCGGTCGACGCCGAACGCAATGCCATCGAGCTTGACGCTGCCGCACTCGGTCTTGAGCACCATCTTCAAGTGACGCTCGCCCACCACCCGTTGCTCGACCAGCTGAAACACGCCGTGGAACAGGGGCTCGGGGAAGTGCTGCCCCCAGGGACCGGCATTGCGCAGCGCGCGGGCCAGTTCCAGGTGGAATTCCTCAACGGCCAGCGAGCCGTCGGACAGCAGACGTCCGGTCAGGTCCTGCTCATCGAGTTGACGACGCACCTCCAGATCGAACGCTTCGGCAAACGCCGGGAAGTTCTCTTCAGGCAGCGAAAGACCTGCCGCCATCGCGTGGCCGCCAAACTTGCTGATCAGATGCGGATGGCTGGCCGCCACAGCGTCCAGCGCATCGCGAATGTGAAATCCCGGCACCGAGCGGGCCGAACCTTTGAGCACACCCTCCCCGGCGCTGGCGAACGCGATGGTAGGTCGGTGGTAACGCTCCTTGAGACGCGAAGCGAGGATGCCGATGACCCCTTGATGCCATTCGGCATCGAACAGGCAGAGGCCGAACGGCATCGACTCTACCGGCAGGTCCTTGAGCTGGGCGAGCGCTTCACGCTGCATGCCCTGCTCGATGGATTTGCGATCCTGGTTCAACTCGTCCAGTTGCACGGCCATTTCCCGCGCCAGTGTCGGGTCGTCACAGAGCAGGCATTCGATGCCCAGGCTCATGTCATCCAGGCGCCCTGCCGCGTTCAGGCGTGGCCCGAGGATGAACCCCAGGTCGGTGGAGGTGATGCGCGAAGGTTCACGCCGGGCCACTTCCAGAATGGCGCGCAGCCCGGGTCGGGCACGCCCGGCACGGATACGCATCAGCCCCTGATGAACCAGAATACGGTTGTTGGCATCCAGCGGCACCACATCGGCCACGCTGCCCAGCGCAACCAGGTCCAGCAGCTCGCCCAGATTGGGCTGGGCACGCTGATTGCTCTCGAACCAGCCGGTCTCGCGCAGACGCGCACGCAAGGCCATCAGTACATAGAAAATGACCCCGACACCGGCCAGCGACTTGCTGGGAAAGGTACAGCCTGGCTGGTTCGGGTTGACGATGGCGTCTGCGGCAGGAAGCTCATGACCAGGCAGATGGTGATCGGTCACCAGTACCTGCAAGCCGGCCGCCTTGGCCGCCGCCACGCCCTCGACGCTCGAAATACCGTTATCCACGGTGATCAACAGCTGAGGTTCGCGCTGCAACGCCACTTCGACGATTTCCGGCGTCAGGCCGTAGCCATATTCAAACCGGTTGGGCACCAGATAATCCACATACGCCGCGCCCAGCAGACGCAGGCCCAGAACACCCACGGTGCTGGCGGTCGCGCCATCGGCGTCGAAATCGCCGACGATCAGCATACGCTGGCCCTCGCGTAGCGCAGTCACCAGCAGGTCTACCGCAGCATCGATCCCCTTGAGTTGCTGATAAGGAATCAGCCGCGCCAGGCTTTTGTCCAGTTCGGCCTCGCAGGCCACACCTCGTGCTGCGTACAGTCGAGTGAGCAAGGGCGGCAGGTCGCCGAGGAACGGCAAGGTGTCGGGCAATAGACGAGGTTCGATGCGCATGCGGGTCAGCTGATTCTCTTTGCAGTGTCGATGAATGTGTTTTCGATCGGAACCGGCGGCTGTCAGCCGCGCTCGCCCGCAAGCCATTGCAACTGGACTTCATGCTGGCCGCGGTCGTCAGTGACGAACACCGTCCCTTCACTGATCATCACATCCCACTTGATGACCCGCGGCATGTCCTTGGCCAGCACTTCCAGCACTTCCTGCGGGACGGCGGCGATATTGACGTTTTTCAGGTTCTTGATCGCCGGGATGACCTTGCCTTCCCAGACGCGCAGGCTGCCATAGGCCAGCAGGCTGGTGCGTTCGGTACGGCGCGAGCACCAGGTCAGTCGGTCGGCGTCCGGCTGGCCGACTTCGATCCAGTGCAGAACGCGGTCATCGAGGCTTTTTTCCCACAGCGCGGGTTCGTCCACATCAGACAGGCCGCGACCGAACGACAACTGTTCGTTGTACCAGAAGGCATAGGCCAGCAGACGCACGGTCATGCGCTCTTCGGTTTCCGAAGGATGACGGGCAATGGTCTGCTTGACGCTCTCGTACACGCCGCGATCAAGGTCGGTGAGGTTGAGTTCGAATTTGTAGGTCGTGGACGGCTGGGCCATGAACGGGCTTCTAGAGTCTGGAGGGAAGACAGCAAGTCTACCCGATGCCGGGCCTGTGAACGAACTTGCTCGCGCAAGGATGTGCTTGCCCCCCATTTGCAGGACGAACAAAAATCGATAATTTGAAACAAATTTCTGATACATATCTGTGCTAAAGACGATCTGCAGCGAGCACCCGAACTCCCAACCGGGGCACCTGAATGTGACGCCACTGGCGCAGCACCATTCAAAGAGCTGCCAACCCTACCTCAGACTGTTGAACCCTTTTCGAGGATGACACCCGCGAATGCCCCTTCCTGCCTCGTGCTGTACAACGGCTCGATTGATGCTCGCCCTGTCGCTGGCTGCCATGTCGTGCGTCAGCCAGGCCAGGGAGACGCTGACCTGGCTGATGCGCGACATCCCCCCTTCCACGATTTTTTCCGGTGCCATGCGCGGCCAAGGTGCAATTGATCAGTTGATGCCCTTGCTGACAGCACGAATGCCCGAGTACAACCACGTGCTGATGCGGGTCAACCGCGCCAGGGCTCTGCAAATGCTGAGCGACGACACGTCTCTCAGTTGTGATCCCACCATGCTGTGGACGGCAGAAAGAGCCAGAACCCTGCTTTTTTCCATACCGATCGGCGCCATCCTCAGCAGCGGCCTGATTGTGCGCAAGGAGGAGATGTCGAAGTTCGAGCCCTACGTGGAGGACGGAAAGCTAGACTTCGCGGCCTTGATGGCCAGCCGGACGATCAAATTGGGCATCGTTGCCGAACGCAGCTATGGAGAAATGATCGACCACACGCTGCACGACGTCGATGAAGATATCCTCGTGCCGCACTACGGTAACGATGCGGTCGGCAGCCTGCTGCAAATGGAGCGTCTGGGGCGTCTGCAAGCCTTTATCAGCTTCTGGCCGGAAGCGCGCTATCAGGCCATGCAACAAGGCATAAGGCCGGAGGAACTGGCCTTCTTGCCGATCAAGGACAATCCTGCATACCAGTTCGTCTATGTCAGTTGCAGCAACTCGCCCAAGGGCAAGCAGGCCATTGAACTGATCAACCGCGAGATGCGCGTGCTGCGTGAAACCAGCCTGATGGGCTTTTATGCGCAGTGGCTGGAGCCCGCGCAACGGGCCAGCTACCTGGAAGACGTCAAGGCACTGCTGGACAAGGAATGACCGGACAAAAGAAACCCCGGGCAGAGGGGGACCTGCTCGGGGTAAACGTGACCTTATCGGTCATGACGTCAGCCGTTGATCACCGGAGCACAATGATCAAAACTGACGTAATGCATAGGAGTGCAGCGAACCCTTCAGGTTCCAGTTCCTTTAACGCCGGTTAAGCAACTGTTAAGCAAAAGATGGGGTGCCGACAAACGTACGGCTGATTGCAGCATTGCGCATGGCGGCAATGACGCAGGGTTCGATTCGCCCCTCGGCAACCATAAGATCGCGGCGCAGACCGTCTACCACGTCGGTGAGCTGACGTTTGTCGCTCAGTTGATCAGCGCTGAATGCGCGCTCGATCACACAGGTGCCCGCTTTATCTTTCAGAGTCACCAGACGTTCGCCCCGAGAACCGGCCGGGCCAATACTGGCCTGATAGGGAGCCAGCGCTTCGCTTAGCAGTAAGCTGATATTTTCCATCCGGATCACCACTCAACAGTTTGAATGCAAAGGTGCTAACCAATGACCATCGGCGACAGCAGAAAGTTCTTTCTATCGCCAGATCGCAGCACCTGTCTGTCATTTCGAGCATGCCTGCTGAATGTGACAAGGAAAAAACCGGACGCCGATGCCAGCCGAAAGTGAGCTTGTAGGAAGAATCCAACACAATTCCGCTACGCGTCCTACAAGGTGCCTATGCTCTTGATCACTGCGTTAAACAATTCCATCGCGTGCAATACCCGTATAGCCCTTTTGACGGAGCCATCCCTTGAGCGATTCCGCTGATCGCCGGTTGCGGGTCATCGTGGCTGATGACCACCCGATTTTTCTCATCGGCCTGCGCGTTGTACTGGAGCAGGACAATCTGGCCAGCGTCGTCGCCGAGGCCTGCAATCCGGACGAACTGCTCCAGGTACTCGAACGCCACGCCTGCGATGTGCTGGTGACTGACTTCATGATGCCCGTCGAACGGCAGAACGACGGCCTGCGTCTGCTGCAACGTATTCGCCGGGATTTCCCGGCGCTGCCAGTGATCGTTGTCACCACCCTGAGCAATGCCGGACTGTTTCAGTCCATGCTGGACCTGGGTGTCCGGGGTTTGTTGAGCAAGGCCAGCCTTGCCGGAGAACTGCCTGCTGCCATCAAGGGGGTCAGGCGCGGTGGGCTTTTTGTCGCCGATTCGGTACGCAGGGTACTCAGAGAAGCACGCCAGCATGGGCCCGACGCGCTGCTGCAGGCAGATCGCTTGTCGCCAAGGGAGCTGGAAGTGTTACGCCTGCTCTCGGCTGGCCACACGGTGGGGCAGATCGCGGCGCAACTCAATCGCAGCAAACAGACCGTCAGCGCCCAGAAAGTCGCCGCCATGCGCAAGCTCGGACTGGCCAATGACGCTGCTCTGTTCATTTATTTGCAGGAAAGCGGTCTGTCCTGAGGCGGGTTGTCTCTGGAAACAGCTTGCAGATGGCCGCTGTCACGCTCCGCCACCCAGCGCATGAAGGCCGAGGCCGGCATCGGGCGGGCAATGAAATACCCCTGAATGGCGGGATCGCCCAGCGCCAGCAGACTGTCAACGTCTTCAATCGTCTCGACACCTTCAACCACCACCGACATCGACAGCCGCTGCGCCATGAACAAAGCACCGGCCACGACCGCCGATTTACGCGCGTCGTCGGCCATGCCGCGCACGAACTCGGTTGGTATTTTCAGCTCGCTGAAAGGTAATTGCAGAAGGCGGTCGATGTTCGAAGCGCCCATGCCAAAGTCATCGATAGACAACTTGCAACCCTGCATGCATAACCTCAGCAGGCCTTCGAGCTGCCAGGTTTCCGGGCGCGCGGCGTCCTGCTCGAGGATTTCCAGGGTCAGCGCGGTGGCCGGTACGCCATGCCGGGCAAGCGCTTGCATGATCTGCTCGGCGAAATCCAGCTGCTGCAGCACTTGCGGGTCAATGTTGACGGCAACCGACAGCGGCTCACCCCGCTCGCGCATGACCTGCGCAGAGAACTGCAGGGCCTGATCCAGGACCCGCCAGGTCAATGCAACGGTCAGCCCTTCAGCCTCGATGACGTCGATGAATCGCCCGGGTGCCAGCAGCCCATACACGGGGTGCTGCCAGCGAACCAGCGCTTCGGCACCCAGCAACTCGCCCTGCAGACTGACCTTGGGTTGAAAATAGGTGATCCATTGTTCGGCAATGGACGCCACGTCTATCGGTCCGCTGCGCGTCGGGTCAAACAATTCGATGGCGGAAAGAGCTCTAAACGCGCTGCCCGTCGGGGCCTGCTCTACACAGTCTGTCCGACCGGGCCCATACGCCTCAAGCAACTCGTACAACGCCCCGGCGGACGCAGGTTTCTGCACATACCCCAGAACGTTCAGGCCTTGGGCGAGCGCCAGTTGCGCGGCCCCTTCCAGCACGCAGGCGGCGGAACAGCTGACGATGATCAGCGCACGCGCCAAACCGTTCTCAGCCATGAAGCGGATCAATTCCAGGCCGTCAGGCCCTTCCATCTGCAAGTCGCAGATCGCGATGTCGACCGGACCACGGCTTTGCAGGGAAAGCCTGGCGACTTCCACGCTATCGGCCGTCAGCACATCGAACACCTGATTGGCGTTGAGCATCTGATGCAGAGCCATCAGCTGGAAGGGATGATCCTCGAGAATCAGAACCTTGAGTGAGTGCACGATCACGCCTGCGGAGTCAGAGCCAGCGGCCCGGGATAACACTTACTGTAGCGGGTCCCGGACACCCGCCCCATAGGACATGTCCTAAACCCGCCACACGTTGTTCGCAAGATTCAACCGCCTGGCACCGCAGTCTCCGGCACGACCACCAGTTGCACTTCGATATCAGCGCGCAGACGGGTCATGGCTACCTCCAGTGCCTGCCAGCGTTCCGCCAGACTGGCCGTGCTCTGCAGCCGGACACTGTCGTCCAGCGCGGCACACGCCTTGGCAAGCGGCACTGCGTCAACCAGGCTCGCCGCCCCCTTGAGGCGATGCAGACAGGCGCTCAGCATCTTCCAGTCATTGGCCGACACCGCAGGCTCCAGCAAAGCGTATTCGTGCCTCAGATTCTTCCATAACTCGCCCAGCAACCGTTGCATCTGTTGCGGATTAGCCTGAGTCATGGTTTGCAGCGTGCCGATGTCGAACGTCGGCTCACGCACCCGATCCGCCAGCTCCTGGGCCAGACGCGCCAGTGACAGCGGCTTGATCAGCAGGCCGTCCATGCCTGCCTGCTCGCAACGTGCCGCCTCGTCACTCATCGCGTTGGCGGTACAGCCTATGACCGGGCAGCGCTGACGTTGCTCTTTCTCTTCGATCTGGCGAATGGCCTGGGTCAATGCGTAGCCGCTGATACCCGGCATGTTGCAGTCGGTGATAACCGCATCAAACGCCCCTTCACACCAGCTCGACAACGCCGCCCTGCCGTCCTCGACCGCCGTTACCTGATGGCCAAGAAACTCCAGCTGCCGGGTCAATACCAGACGATTGGCCGACATGTCATCGACCACCAGCAGATGAAGGCTACGCGTGTCGACGGGCGCATCCGCAACATCGTCCGCGGGCAAAACCGGCTCGCTCACCCTGGTCAGCGGCAGGTCGATGGTGACCAGCGTCCCTTTGCCCGGCTCGCTGTGCAGGCTGATGTCGCCCTTCATCAGTTCAACCAGTTGCCGGGTGATACTCAACCCCAGCCCGCTGCCCCCGTAGTGTGCGGCCGTGTCGTCATTTGCCTGGGTGAAAGGCTGAAATACCTGCTGCTGACGCTGCGGATCGATCCCTTCGCCACTGTCCTGAATGCCAATGCGCAGACGCGTGGACTCAGGCGAGTCACTGGTCACATCAAGCGTCACGACCACCGCACCTTGCCGAGTGAACTTCAACGCGTTGCCCAGCACATTGTGCAGCACCTGACGCAACCTCAAGGGATCCAGCCAGTAGTCGCCCCGCGCCTGCCCGGAGAACTCCAGGCGCAGTTCCACCCCCTTTTCCCGAGCCTGCGCGGAAAAAAGCTCGATCACCCCGTCGAAAAGCCCTTCCAGGGAAGTGACAGCCAGTGACAACTGCATGCCGCCCGCTTCGATTCTGGCCAGATCAAGGCTTTCGCCAATCAGCGCTACCAGCTCCGTAGCTGAGCGGTGGGCCACTTGCAGGCCTTGCGAGGGAATCCTGCCCAGGCGCAAGGCCTGTTCGCATTCCAGTTCCAGCAAACCAATGATTGCCCCCATCGGCGTGCGAATTTCATGGCTCATGCTGGCCAGGAAAGCGCTTTTTGCCTCGTTGGCCTGAGCGGCCAGATGCATGGCCTCCTGAAGCTGCTGCTCCAGTTGCTTGCGCTCGGTGATATCGATCCAGCCGCCAAGCAGCCCCTGCAACTGTCCATCGGCGGCGAAGAACGGGACCGTCCATTGCCAGACGTCCATGCGTTTGCCAGGCAGTTCGATGGTGCGATCGGAAAAGACCGGCTGATGATTTTCCAGCAGATTGAGGTAATCGGTGTGCATCTGCTCGGCCAGCGCGCGCGGGATCAGATTGACGTCCGTGAGGCGTCGGCCATTCATCTGTTCGAAACTGATGCCCAGACTCTGCTCGTAGCTACGGTTGCAGGAAATCAGACGCCCTTTGAGATCGCGTACATAAATCGGATTGGGGATACCGTCGAGCAGAGCGTGTTTGAAGGCCAGTTGATCATTGAGCTGTCGTTGCGCCCTTTGGCGCTGGCGAATCTGCACCTTGAGGCGACTGCTCCAAATCAGCGACACCAGACCGGTCAGCAACGCCAGGGACACTACCCAGAATACCCATTGCGGTATGCGCGCCCAGAGCGACGGCTGAGGCAGCGCCGATCCCAGCCACTTCAGACGGACTGAACGCAATTCGGCTACCGGGAACTCTTCCAGCGCTTTGTTCAGAATCCCCAGCAGTTCGGGTTGGGTCTTGATCACTGAAAATCTGTCGGGCGACCACTGGCCTTCGACACTTCTGGCAACCTTCAATTGTCCGGACGGAAACAGGTAGGCCCCCACTTCATTCTGAATGGTCGCATCGGCAGCACCACTTTCCACCAGCGCACGGGCCTGATCGTAGGTGTCCACCAGTCGCAGCTGGATCGAGGGGTGCTCGCGCCTGATGAGGTCCTCGAGCGCATGCCTGGCCGGAAGGGCCAGTACTTTCCCGGCCAGACTGTCGAGCGATATGCGCGACGAGCGGTCGGAGCGCACCACGAACATCCAGCTATTGCCGCCGAACGAATAAGTGAAGTCCAGAAACCGGCGACGCTCGGCATTTTCCGCGAGCGTGGTATTCATGTCGGCCTGACCGGCGCGCAGCATGTCGATGGACTGCTGCGTGGAAGGCGATTCCTGATGGACGAACTGCAATCCGGTCATGCGCGAGATACGTGACAGCACATCTGCGTTCAATCCCACCCAGTGGCCGTTACTGTCTTTGTAGATATACGGTGGGTGCTGCGCGGTCGCAATGGTTACACTCGGATGCTTGAGCAGCCAGCGTCGCTCAGCACTGGTAAGGCGAATGCGTTGCCCCTCCACGTCAGCGCCCAGACCCATGGTCCAGCGGCCGAGCACTTCACGACTGGTCGAAGGTGCAATGCTGTCCAGGGCCCGATTGATGAAGGTCAACAGGCGCTGCTCGTCGTCACGCACCGCAAAGGAGAACCCCACCGGGGGCAAACGACTTTCGAATTTGATCTGCAAATCGAGGTAGGGCCGCAGGGCGGTATAGGTACGGACGATGACTTCGTTGCCGATGAACACGTCCACTTCACCCTGACTTAGCGCTTCCAGAGCACTGTAGAGGTTAGGCGCGATAATGATCTGGCTGTCAGGGTAAACGCGATGCACCACGTCCGAATCGGCATAGCCGTCAAGCAGTACGACCTTCTTGCCGGCCAGGCTCGACAACGGGCTCAAATCGTTGCCGCGGCCAACGACCACCGATCGATCAGGCATGTATTCGGTCGAGAAGGACAGTCCTTTCACACCGCGCTCGAAACCGTTGGCACTGGTCAGCAGGTCTATGTTGCCGTCGCGCAGCGCATCGATAGCCTCGTAACGCTTGGCAAACCCGGTGACCTGCACCGGGAGGTTCAACTGGTCGCTGACCAGCCCCAGGTAGTCGGCACTGATGCCCTGATAACGGTTGCGGTCACTGGTGATATCGATCGGCTCGTAGTCTGCGATCGCAATGCCGACCCGAAGAACCTTGCGCTGGTCGAGCCAGGCCCGGTCCTGATCTTCGAGGATCAGATCCGCCGAAGCCACAAAAGGGGCTGTCAGTGAAAACGGCAAGCTTTGCGCCGCATTGGCTGCCCCGGCAAAAACCAGCGCCAGCAACACCCATACCCTGCGCCATGCGCGGCATCTCGATGTGTTGCCTGCCTCCCTGACTACGCCTTGCATACTTGCCTGCTTCACTACGAATGACTCAACTCAGTGGTTCGAAAAACCAGCGAAGTTTGGCACGTAGAAACAGAAAGGCCCGCCAAGTGGCGGGCCTAAAGTTGTTACACGACGCTTCTGTCAGAGCGGTTTACCGCGATTGCCGTGCTGGCTGACAAACGCCTGTATGGCTTTCAGGTCATTTGGCAGAACAGTGCAGCGCTCGTCACGCTCGAACAAATCAGACAAATGTGCAGGTAGCTCAAGCGCTTTTCCTACACCGGCCTTCTCCACCGCTTCCGGAAACTTGACCGGATGCGCGGTGCCCAGAATCACCATCGGCGTGTCCAGACTGCGGCGGCATTCGCGCGCGGCCTTTACCCCGATAGCGGTATGCGGGTCGAGCAGCTCGCCGGTGCTGGCAAACACTTCGGCAATGGTCGTGCAGGTATCCTCATCACTGACTGCCAGCGAATCGAACAGTTTACGGGTCTCGGTCCAGCGCTCTTCTTCGACGCTGAAACCGCCACCCTGGCGGAACGTGCTCATCAGCCCGGCAATGGCAGCGCCGTTGCGACCGTGCATGTCGAACAGCAGGCGCTCGAAGTTGGACGACACCATGATGTCCATGGAGGGCGACAGCGTGGCGTGCAGGGTTTCCTTGACGTACTGATTGCCGCTCATGAAGCGGTGCAGGATGTCGTTGCGATTGGTGGCGACGATCAACTGGTTGATCGGCAGCCCCATGTTGCGCGCCAGATAACCGGCAAAGATATCGCCGAAGTTACCGGTCGGTACCGAGAACGATACCGAACGCGCAGGTCCGCCCAACTGCAGCGAGGCGTGGAAGTAGTAAACGATCTGAGCCATGATCCGCGCCCAGTTGATCGAGTTGACCGCGACCAGCGGTGTGCCCTTCAGGAAGCTCTGGTCAGCAAAGCTGGCCTTGACCATTTCCTGGCAGTCGTCGAAGTTGCCTTCGACCGCGATGTTATGGATGTTGTCGCCGAAGATCGTGGTCATCTGCCGACGCTGTACATCGGATACACGATTGTTCGGGTGGAGGATGAAGATGTCGACGTTGTCGCAGCGACGGCAGCCTTCGATGGCCGCAGAACCGGTGTCGCCCGAGGTCGCGCCGATGATCACGACACGCTGGCCACGCTTGGCCAGTACATAGTCCAACAGGCGGCCAAGCAGTTGCAGTGCGAAGTCCTTGAAGGCCAGCGTCGGGCCATGGAACAGCTCAAGCACCCACTCGTTGCCATGCAGCTGGCGCAGCGGCGCAACAGCGCTGTGGGCAAACACGCCGTAGGTCTCTTCGAGAATCTTTTTAAAGTCGGCATCCGGGATGCTGCCAGCCACGAAGGGGCGCATCACCCTGAAGGCGAGTTCGTGATAAGGCAGACCTGCCCAGGAAGCGATCTCTTCCTGCGTGAAGCGTGGCAGGTTTTCCGGCACATAGAGGCCACCATCGCTGGCCAGACCAGTCAACAGCACGTCTTCGAAATTCAGGGCCGGCGCCTGGCCGCGAGTACTGATATAGCGCATGGGATCAAACCTTTGGTCTGGGCTGAAAGCCAGGGCTCCAGGGCTGCAAGGTCGAAACGATCGGCTTGCGGCCTGGAACTGACAGCTTGCAGTTGATGTTAATTAAGGTGCTCGACGCGGATACGAACCACCGGGCCAACGACATCCTGCAGGGCTTCCAGGGCTTGAATGGCGTCATTGATACCCTGCTCCACTACCCGGTGAGTCAACAGGATCATCGGCACCAGGCCATCGTGTTCTTCGACATCCTTCTGCATGATCGATTCGATGTTGATGCCACGCTCGGACAGGATGCTCGCGACCTGGGCCAGCACGCCCGGGTGATCCTTGGCCTGAATGCGCAGGTAGTAGGCGCTTTCGCAGGCTTCGATCGGCAGGATCGGGTGGGCTGACAACGAATCGGGCTGGAAGGCCAGATGAGGGACCCGGTTTTCCGGATCCGAGGTCATCGCACGGACCACATCGACCAGATCGGCCACCACGGAAGAAGCCGTAGGCTCCATACCGGCACCCGCGCCGTAGAACAGCGTCGAGCCGGACGCATCGCCATTGACCATCACCGCGTTCATGACGCCGTTGACGTTGGCGATCAGGCGATCGGCCGGGATCAGCGTCGGGTGTACACGCAGTTCGATGCCTTGAGCCGTGCTGCGTGCAACGCCCAGGTGCTTGATGCGATAGCCCAGCGCTTCGGCATAGTTGACGTCTGCAGTCGTCAGTTTGGTGATGCCTTCGGTGTAGGCCTTGTCGAACTGCAGCGGAATGCCGAAGGCAATGGAGGCGAGGATGGTCAGCTTGTGCGCAGCGTCGATACCTTCCACGTCGAAGGTCGGATCGGCTTCGGCATAACCCAGGGCCTGAGCCTCGGCCAGAACATCGGCAAAGGTACGGCCCTTCTCGCGCATTTCAGTGAGGATGAAGTTGCCGGTGCCGTTGATGATGCCGGCCACCCAGTTGATACGGTTCGCCGACAGGCCTTCACGAATGGCCTTGATGACCGGAATACCGCCGGCAACAGCGGCTTCAAAAGCAACGATCACGCCCTTCTCACGCGCCTTGGCAAAGATCTCGTTGCCATGCACCGCGATCAGCGCCTTGTTGGCGGTCACCACGTGCTTGCCATTCTCGATGGCCTTGAGTACCAGTTCGCGGGCAACGGTGTAGCCGCCGATCAGTTCCACGACGATGTCGATTTCAGGGTTGGTCGCAATGGCAAACACATCGCTGGTGGTAGGCGTACCGGTAATCTGGCAATTGGGGTTTGGTGTACGAACCGCAATTTGCGCAACTTCGATTCCACGCCCGGCACGGCGGGCAATCTCCTCGGCGTTACGCTTAAGTACGTTGAAGGTACCGCCACCGACAGTACCCAGCCCACATATGCCTACTTTGACCGGTTTCACTGATGAACTCCCCGAAAAACAGCCGAACCTGAATCGGCTGTGGAAAAACTGCCGCATGGCGCCATGCGGCTGAAATTTTGACGACACTTCGGCCACTTGCGCCGTGTATGCACAAGGCGCGCCTGAAAACACCGGCTTATTTGGCGCCCATTGCCAGCTTGGCAACCTGAGCTGCAGGCTGATAACCCGGAATTACCTGACCGTCGGCCAGGACAATCGCAGGCGTCCCGTTCACGCCGATCGACTGGCCTAGCTCATATTGCTTGCTGACCGGATTGTCGCATTTGGCTGCCTTGATGTCCTTGCCATCGACCATGCGGTCCATCGCGCCTTTGCGATCCTTGGAACACCACACCGCCTGCAACTGCTCGTCACCCGGAGAGCCAAGGCCCTGACGCGGGAATGCCAGGTAACGGACTTCGACACCCATCTTGTTCAACTGGCCGACTTCTTCGTGCAGCTTGTGGCAATACGGGCAAGTCGTGTCGGTGAATACTGTGATGTGCGACTTGGTCTCGCCCACTGCCGGATAGATCACCATCTCGGAAGCAGGAATGGCGTTGATGGTCTTGGAAATGGCCAGACGTTCGGTTTTCTCGGTCAGGTTGACCGGCTTGCCGTTCTGCACCTGAAACAGATAGCCCTGAACCACGAACTGACCGTCGGCACTGGCGTACAGGACGCGGCCGCCCTTGAGCTTCACTTCATAAAGGCCATTGAGCGGGCTCGGCGAGATACTCTCGACCGGCAGCTGCAATTCCAGCGAGTCGAGCGTCTTGCGGATGGCCTGATCAGGGGCTGCATCAGCCAGGGCAGACATACTGAAGGTGCCGGCCAGCATCAAAGCCGCGGCAGCGAAAATCTGTGGCAAACGCATGAAAACTCCTATGACGGCGGACAGGCTGGCAACTGTCGAAAAAAGGAGTGCCAGCCTTGATAGGCGAAACCGGCAAAGCCTACCACATAAGGCTCGCGGGGCCGACTCGGAGCGACGTAAGAAGCTTCGCAAAATACGTCGTGAGTCAACCGCGTGGATGATGCTTGGCATGCAATTCCTGCAACCGCGCCCGCGCCACATGGGTGTAGATCTGCGTTGTCGAGAGATCACTGTGCCCGAGCAACATCTGCACCACGCGCAAGTCAGCGCCGTGATTGAGCAGATGGGTGGCGAAGGCATGGCGCAGGGTGTGCGGTGACAGGGATTTGCCAATGCCTGCAACCGTTGCCTGGTGCTTGATACGGTGCCAGAAGGTCTGGCGGGTCATCTGATCGCCACGTGAGCTGGGGAACAGTACGTCGCTGGGCTTTCCGCCCAGCAACTCGTCGCGGGCGCCGCGCAGGTAACGCTCGACCCAGACGATGGACTCTTCGCCCATGGGCACCAGTCGCTCCTTGCTGCCTTTGCCCATCACGCGCAGCACGCCCTGACGCAGATTGACCTGCTCCAGGGTCAGGCTGATCAATTCGGTCACGCGCAGACCGCAGGCATACAGCACCTCAAGCATGGCGCGGTCACGCTCGCCGATGGGCTCGCTCAGGTCGGGAGCAGCAAGTAATGCTTCGACGTCAGCTTCGGAAAGCGATTTGGGCAACGGCTTGCCCAACTGAGGCATGTCGATTTGCAGGGTGGGATCGACGGAAATCAGCTTTTCGCGCAGCAGGTAGCGGTAGAAGCCACGTGCGCCAGACAGGAAACGCGCCGTGGAGCGCGGCTTGTAGGCATTTTCAACGCGCCAGGCAAGATGATCGAGGATGACTTCACGCCCGGCACTGATCAGATCAACGTTGCGCTCCTGCAGCCAGCCGTTGAACAGCGCCAGATCACTGCGGTAAGAATCCCGGGTGTTGTCGGACAGGCCCTTTTCGAGCCAGAGCGCGTCCAGAAACCGGTCAATCAGCGGATGGTCGATGGCAGCCATGTTCACTCAGTGCGTGTTTCGGTAGACAAGGGGTGAATCATCAAACAGCAGACAGCAAAAAGGCAGCCCTGGGGCTGCCTTTTTTATGCATCGAAAAACTGTATCAGGACAGTTTTTCCTTGATGCGCGCTGCTTTACCGGACAGGTCACGCAGGTAGTACAGTTTGGCCTTGCGAACGTCACCGCGACGTTTCACAGCCATGCTGTCGATTTGCGGGCTGTAAGTCTGGAAAGTACGCTCAACGCCAACACCGTTGGAGATTTTACGAACAGTGAAAGCACTGTTCACGCCACGGTTACGCTTGGCAATTACAACGCCTTCGAATGCTTGCAGACGAGCGCGGTCGCCTTCCTTCACTTTAACTTGGACGACAATGGTGTCGCCTGGTGCAAAGGTAGGGATCTCTTTGGTCATCTGCTCTGCTTCGAGGGCAAGAATGATTTTGTTAGTCATGCTGGTGCTCCTAAGGTAATCCGTCTGGATCGACCATCGATACGTTAACTATCGTCCCGCTCGCGGATGTATTCCGCCAGCAGCTTCTTCTCTTCTCCAGAAAGCGAGCGGCTTTCCAGAAGATCAGCGCGTCGTTCATAGGTCCGCCCAAGGGACTGCTGTAAACGCCAACGCCGGATGTGCGCGTGATTGCCACTTAGCAACACGTCGGGAACACGCTGATCCGCATACACCTCAGGTCGGGTGTAATGCGGGCAATCCAGCAGACCGTCCGTGAAGGAATCTTCCTCCGCGGAGTCCACATGCCCTAAAGCTCCAGGCAGCAGCCGCGTAACCGCGTCAATCAGGACCATCGCCGGCAGCTCGCCACCGGAAAGAACATAGTCACCAATCGACCACTCTTCATCGACATGAGCATCAATAAAACGCTCGTCAATGCCTTCATAACGACCGGCGATGAGGATAATCGCTTCCTCCTGCGCCAGTTCGCGTACCGCAGACTGATTCAGCTGGCGGCCTTGTGGCGACAGGTAAATCACCTTCGCCGCATCCCCTGCCGCTTGCCTGGCCTGAACCAGAGCATCTTCAAGGGGCTTGATCTTCATCACCATGCCCGGACCACCGCCAAATGGGCGATCATCCACAGTGTGATGGCGATCAGTGGTGTAATCCCGCGGATTCCAACAAGTAAGCTGCAACAGCCCTTGTTTCACCGCACGGCTGGTAATGCCGTATTCGCTGATGGCGGAAAACATCTCGGGAAACAGACTGATGACTTCTATGCGCAGGCTGGCCATGGCATTCAGAAGTCCGCGTCCCAATCCACCTTCATCTCGCCAGCAGCCATATCGATTACCAACACGCATTGCTCTGTATAGGGCAACAGGCGTTCGCGATCATCCAGGCTACCCGCGCAGGGCTTTACAACCATTACATCGTTCGAACCGGTTTCGAGCAGGTGATCGATTTTCCCGAGCAATTGCCCGAGTTGGTCGATGACCTTGAGGCCTTCAAGCTGGTACCAGTAGTACTCGCCATCGTCCAGATCAGGGAACAGGTTACGCGGCACGCAGATTTCGTAACCGGACAGAAGACGTGCTTCTTCACGATCATCGAGACCCTTGAGCTTTGTGACCAGAAACTTGCTTTGCAAGCGTCCGCTGACCAGCTCCACCTGTTTATCAACGCTGCCTTCGCGCCGAAGCGTCCAGGTTTTGTAGTCCAACAGGTTTCCAATCGGATCAGTAAAGGAATAAACCTTCACTTCGCCGCGAACGCCATGAACCGAGTAAATCTTGCCAATGACGATCAGATCGTCGGCAGATGCAGGCGTCGCGCTCATAAGACTCAGGCCGCGGCCTTGGTCTTGTTGTGCTCTTTGAGCAGCTGGGCAACGCGCTCGGAAGTTTGTGCACCCACGCTCAACCAGTAGTTGACGCGTTCTTCGTTAACGGACAGACGGATTTCCTGACCACGGGCAACAGGGTTGAAGAAACCAACCTGTTCCTTGTGGGAACCGTCACGAGCGTTGCGGCTGTCGGTTACGGTCAGGTGGTAAAACGGGCGCTTTTTGGAGCCGCCAAGGGCAAGACGGATGGTTAGCATTGAACATCGTTCCTGTAGTCGGTGCTGCAAATCTAAGATGCACAGCGGGCATAGGTGCCCGAAAGGCCGCATATTCTAAGGAATATCCCGACTTTTGCAAATGTCTTTTTCCGGCGCCTATCGGCATGCCTTCCAGATTTGCGAGGGAGCTGTCGGTATGACAGCCGGCAAAAGCCCGCATGACGCGGGCTGACTGGGGGTCACCCCCCAGATGGGACGCGTGCAAAGCCTCTTGCACGCGACGCAATTACATTTTTGGCATGCCGCCGCCGGGGAACATTCCACCCATGCCGCGCATCATTTTGGCCATCCCGCCCTTGGCGGAGAATTTCTTCATCATCTTCTGCATCTGCTTGTGCTGCTTGATCAGACGCCCGATGTCCTGAACCTGAGTGCCCGAACCCATCGCAATGCGGCGCTTGCGCGAGCCACTGACCAGATCCGGATCACGACGCTCGGCAGGGGTCATCGAGTTGATGATGGCTTCCATCTGCTTGAACTGTTTTTCAGCTGCGCCCTGGGCGTTGCCCATCTGCGACAGGTTGACGCCGCCGATGCTCGGCAATTTGTCCATCAGGCCGCCAAGGCCACCCATGTTCTTCATCTGCTGCAGCTGGTCGCGGAAGTCTTCGAGATCGAAGCCCTTGCCCTTCTTGAGCTTTTTCGCCAGCTTGTCGGCCTTGTCCTTATCGAGGGTCTGTTCGGCCTGCTCGATAAGGCTGAGCACATCGCCCATGCCGAGGATGCGTGACGCGATGCGGTCCGGGTGAAACGGCTCCAGCGCCTCGCTCTTCTCGCCCATACCGATGAACTTGATCGGCTTGCCGGTAATGGCACGCACCGACAGGGCGGCACCACCGCGGGCATCACCGTCGACCTTGGTGAGGATCACGCCGGTCAGCGGCAATGCGTCACCGAAGGCCTTGGCGGTATTGGCAGCATCCTGGCCGGTCATGGCATCGACCACGAACAGCGTCTCGGCCGGCTTGACCGCCGCATGCAGCGCCTGGATCTCGCCCATCATCTCGACATCGACGTGCAAACGACCGGCGGTGTCGACGATGACCACGTCAATGAACTTGAGCCTGGCTTCTTTAATGGCCGCCTGGGCGATGTCCACCGGCTTCTGGCTGATGTCGGAGGCGAAGAACGTCACGCCGATGTCGTTGGCCAGCGTTTCGAGCTGCTTGATGGCTGCGGGACGATAAACGTCGACCGACACCACCATCACGGTTTTCTTCTTGCGCTCTTTAAGGAAGCGCGCCAGCTTGCCGGCAGTGGTGGTCTTGCCCGCACCCTGCAAACCCGCCATCAGGATGACGGCAGGCGGCGTGACATTGAGCACCAGGTCTTCGTTGGCCGCGCCCATCAGGCTTTCGAGTTCGGCCTGGACGATCTTCACGAACGCCTGACCCGGGGTCAGGCTGCGCGACACCTCGGTGCCGACGGCGCGTTCCTTGACGTTATTGACGAAGTCTTTGACCACCGGCAAGGCGACGTCGGCTTCGAGCAACGCCATACGCACTTCGCGCAAGGTATCTTTGATGTTGTCCTCGTTCAGCTTGGCCTTGCCAGTAACATGGCGCAGCGTCTGCGAGAGGCGGTCAGTCAGATTTTCAAACATGCGCGATCCTTTAGGGCTCTCGTCGAACCCCGGTTGATGCGGCCCGGCCCGTAATGCAGAAATGGCGCTCGGCGAGCCTGCGGCTTGAGCAGGTCGCGGATTATAGCGAAGACTCCGTCGCACGGACACCACGCAGACTGCTTCTGTGGTCTTTCGTGATTTGCCGGTTCTATGCCAAACTCAGCGTCTTTTCAGGCCCGTCCATCAGGATCTATGTCCCCTTTGCCACCCAGCCTGCTTCCCAGCCTCGCCGCCGCCATCATTTATGCCGCTGCGACCGTCTATCAGAGCCTGCGCCTGAGCCAGGCCGTCAAGCCCGACAAGCGGCTGCTTTGCCTGCTCGGTACACTGGCGGTCATCGCACATGCCATTGGTCTGTTTTCCCAACTGACGCACTCGGTCGGCCTTGGCCTGGACTTTTTCAACTCGGCCAGCCTTATCGCGGCGTCGGTGATCGTCGTGACCCTGATCGCCACGTCGCGCATCCCGGTGGAAAACCTGCTGGTACTGTTGTTCCCGCTGGGCATGGTCACCGTACTGCTCGCCCAGTTCGCCCCTAGCGGCACCGTGCAGCCGATCATGGAAGAGCCCGGCATCCTCAGCCATATCCTGCTGTCGTTGCTGGCTTACGGGATGTTTACCATTGCTGCATTTCAGGCGCTGCTGCTGCTGTTGCAGGACTACCGCCTCAAGCACAAGCACCCTTCCGGGCTGATCAAGAACTTCCCGCCGCTGCAAACCATGGAAAGCCTGCTGTTCGGTTTCCTGTGGGCTGGCTGGTCATTGCTCTCGCTGTCGCTGATTTCCGGCTGGCTGTTCGTCGAAAACCTGTTTGCCCAGCATCTGGTGCACAAGACCCTGCTGGCCTGTCTGGCCTGGATCGTGTTCAGTGTGCTGCTGTGGGGGCGTAACCGCCTTGGATGGCGTGGTCACAAGGCCATTCGCTGGACCCTGGGCGGCTTCTGCCTGCTGATGCTCGCCTATTTCGGCAGCAAGCTGGTACGCGAATTCATCCTGCACATCTGACGGGCCCTGATCATGGATAATCTGCCCCTGGGCCCGCTGCTCGGTGTCCTCGCCCTCCTGCTGTTGTGGGCCGGTCTGCTGACCGCAGTCGAGGCTGCTCATCATCAAGTCAAGGCGATGCGCGCCGCCAGCCGCCCGGAAAAGTCGGCACCGCTCCCCGAGCTGGCGTTCAACCTGAACAGCCTGATTCTGGGCAATACCCTGATCAGGGTACTGATCACTGTCATCGCCACGCTTATCGCCGCCAGTTACTGGTTCTACAACGGTCCCACCGTGGCCTGGCTCGCTACCGTGAGCATCCTGCTGGTCTTCGCCGAATACATGCCCCGCCGCCTGGCGAACCGCCACCCTGTCTCGACGCTGCTGCTGGGCAACAGTGTGCTGCGCATTCCGATGAAGATCGTCTGGCCGCTGGCCTACGTGTTCAATGTTCTGGCCAAGACACTGCTGCGTCCCTTCCTGTCTCGCGCCGTACAACAGCAGGATCAGGCTTTCGAAGACGACACGCAAAATACCCCGCGCAACGATGCTGCCCAGGAATACTCTCCGCGCGCCAGCGTGCTGTCAGGCATTCGTGCGCTGGACAGCATTACGGTCAATGACATCCTGATCCCGCGCAACGAAGTGGATGGCGTCAACCTCGATGATCCCATGGAAATGATCATCGAACGCCTGATCATTTCACGGCACACGCGCCTGCCGGTCTATCACAACGACATCAATCAGGTGCAAGGCGTCATCAATACCCGTGACATCAGCCACCTGCTGCCCAAGGGCACGTTGACCAAAGAGCAGTTGCTGGCGGTCTGCTACGAGCCTTATTTCGTGCCGGAAAGCACACCGTTGCAGTTGCAGTTGCTGAATTTCCACAAACAGCAACGGCGTCTCGGCGTGGTGGTCGATGAATACGGCGAAGTGCTGGGCATCGTCACCCTTGAGGATATTCTCGAAGAGATTGTCGGCGAGTTCGAAAGCGAGCAGCGACTGGATAATCCGCACGTCAAACAACAGGACGACGGGCGTCTTGAAGTCGAAGGCGCAGCGTCCATTCGCGACTTGAACAAGAGCCTTGGCTGGCACCTGCCTTCAGACGGTCCGAAAACCGTCAACGGGCTGGTTACCGAAGCACTGGAAACCATCCCGGACGCTCCAGTCTGCTTGAAGATAGGGCCTTACCGGCTGGAAATCCTCGAGACCGAGGACAACCGCGTCAAGCGTGTCGCCATGTGGCAAAACACGCTGGTCCGCACGTTCAAATAAATGTCTGCCTTCAAATAGATCGCACCACCCTTGCCTCTCGACCCATTCGGGTTACTCTGCTCGACGCTGCACCCACAATCACAATAAATGCATGCTTGCCGGACACGGTCCTTGCCGACCGGCGAGTCGACTGTCAGGGAATCCGCATGACCAGCACCCCGCTCTCTCGTGAAGATCACGACGCGCCCGCAAAGCCGGTGAATTCGACGACCCGCGTCGCCACGGCCAGCTTCATCGGCACGGCCATCGAGTTCTACGACTTTTACGTTTATGCCACCGCCGCCGCTCTGGTGATCGGTCCGGTCTTTTTTCCGCAGACATCGGGCACGGCACAGATGCTGTCCTCGTTTCTGACCTTCGGCATCGCCTTTCTCGCTCGCCCTCTGGGGTCGACGCTGTTCGGTCACTTCGGCGACCGGATCGGGCGCAAGTCGACGCTGGTGGCCTCGCTGCTGTTGATGGGGATCTGCACCACACTGATCGGCGTATTGCCAGGCTACGCGACGATCGGGGCATGGGCGCCGATTCTGTTGTGCGTGCTGCGCTTCGGCCAGGGGCTTGGCCTGGGTGGCGAATGGGGTGGCGCGGCACTGCTGGCGACCGAGAATGCCCCGAAAGGCAAGCGCGCCTGGTTCGGCATGTTTCCGCAACTGGGCCCTTCAATCGGCTTTCTCGCCGCCAACGGCCTGTTTCTGACGCTGGCAATGACCCTCAATGACGAACAATTCCGCGCGTGGGGCTGGCGGATTCCCTTTCTGCTCAGTGCCGTACTGGTCATGGTCGGACTGTACGTGCGTCTGAAGCTTGAAGAGACACCCGTCTTCGCCAAGGCCATGGCTCGCCATCAAAGGGTCAGCCTGCCCATCGTGGAAACCTTCGGTCAGCACTGGAAACCCATGCTGCTCGGTGCGGCGTCGATGGTGGTCTGCTACGCACTGTTTTATATCTCGACGGTGTTTTCGTTGAGCTACGGCGTGGCCACACTGGGCTATACCCGAGAAACGTTCCTGGGGCTGTTGTGCTTTGCGGTGCTGTTCATGGCGGCGGCCACACCGCTGGCTGCATTGGCGAGCGATCGCTTCGGACGCAAGCCGGTGTTGATTGCGGGTGGCGTGCTGGCGATCCTGTCAGGTTTCACCATGGAGCCACTGTTGACCCACGGCAGCACCTGGGCTGTGGCGCTGTTTCTGTGCATCGAATTGTTTCTGATGGGCATCACGTTCGCCCCGATGGGCGCGCTATTACCGGAGCTGTTCCCGACACAGGTTCGCTATACCGGCGCATCGGCGGCCTACAACCTGGGCGGAATCGTTGGGGCGTCGGTCGCCCCCTTCTTCGCCCAGAAACTGGTGGCGATGGGTGGCCTGAGCTGGGTGGGCGGGTATGTGTCTGCAGCAGCGCTGATCAGCGTGCTGGCGGTGTTGAGCCTGAAGGAAACGCGGGACAGCGAGCTCTAGCTTTGAGGTCATGGTGAATGCAGGCGGCAAGAATACGCGCAGCGTTGTTTCTTGCCGCCTGCGGCGTGAGCCTTACAACTTGACGTCGACTGCCTGCGAGGCACGAGTGGCCTTGGCACGGGCGGCTTCGATGGACTCGTCACGCGCCAGGGCAACACCCATGCGCCGCTGACCGTTGACTTCCGGCTTGCCGAACAGACGCAATGCGGTGTCGGGCTCGGCCAGCGCAGCACCGAGGTTGGCGAAAGCGGTTTGCGTGGATTGGCCTTCGACCAGAATCACTGCCGACGCCGAAGGGCCGAACTGGCGGATCAACGGAATCGGCAGGCCAAGAATCGCGCGTGCGTGAAGGGCAAACTGCGACAGGTCCTGAGAAATCAACGTCACCAGACCGGTGTCGTGCGGGCGCGGCGAGACTTCGCTGAACCACACCTGATCGCCCTTGATGAACAGTTCAACGCCAAACATCCCGCGCCCACCCAATGCCTCGGTCACCGCCTTGGCAACACGCTCGGACTCTGCCAGCGCAACAGGGCTCATAGCCTGCGGCTGCCAGGACTCCTGATAGTCGCCCTTTTCCTGACGATGCCCAACCGGCGCGCAGAACGTGGTGCCACCGATGTGACGCACGGTCAGCAGGGTGATTTCGTAATCGAAGTCGATGAAACCCTCGACGATGACGCGACCCTTGCCGGCGCGACCGCCCTCTTGCGCGTAGTCCCAGGCTTTCTGTACGTCATCGGTGCTCTTGAGCAGGCTCTGCCCCTTACCCGAAGAACTCATGACCGGCTTGACCACGCACGGGAAACCGAGGTCTTCGACCGCCTTGCTGTACGCCTCGAAAGTGTCGGCAAAGTGGTAAGGCGAGGTCGGCAGCTCCAGCTCTTCAGCCGCCAGACGACGAATGCCTTCGCGGTTCATGGTCAGTTGCGCGGCGCGTGCGGTCGGGATCACAGTGAAGCCTTCGGCCTCAAGCTCAACCAGCGTCGCGGTGGCGATGGCTTCGATTTCCGGAACGATGAAATCCGGCTTCTCGGCCTCGATGACTGCGCGCAGTGCCGCGCCGTCGAGCATGTTGATCACATGGCTGCGATGCGCGACCTGCATGGCCGGCGCGTTCTCGTAACGGTCAACAGCGATCACTTCAACGCCAAGGCGCTGCAGCTCGATCACGACTTCCTTGCCCAGTTCGCCGCTGCCGCAGAACAGTACGCGCGTCGCGGTGGGCGACAGTGGAGTTCCGATTTGAGTCATCTCAGGTCCTCGTGAAGCAGATGTCGAGGGCTGCCCGCCGTATGCAAGCAACCGCTGTGGAGAAAGGCGCGCAATTTACCACGAAGCCCCGGCAAATGGGCGCTCAGCCCGGACACGCACTGTTGCGCGCCCGCCAGGCCATGATCATCCAGACAATGGTCACGCCAGCGAACTTCGATAGCAGCGCGGTGAGCACGACCGGCGCTGTCAGGGCGTCGATCATGCCGAAGAAGATAAAGGTATCCAGCGGAATGCTGAGTGCCGAACTGATCCACAACCGATCACGCAACGGGCGCCTGGTAATGCTGAACACCAGCCAGTCAATGCATTCGGAAACCGCAAACGCCGTGGCGCTGGCCAGGGCGATGGTGGGGTCGCTGGTGACATAGGACAGGACCAGCGCCACCAGCATGGCAATGATCGCGCCATGGCCAAAGCGAATCTGCACCATGTCCCGCAACACGAACACCAGCCCGCCCCAGGCAGACCAGATCATGTCCAGGTGCGGCGCACTGGAAAAGGCGAAGTTGATCAGCACGACACTGCTGATGTAAGCGATCAGGAAAAGCATGGAGGGTTTGGGCCTGTGCAAGCGAGCGGCAATGATAGCAAACGCGGGCAAGAGCCGCGCCCAAGCGAAAACGAAAGCGTTATTCCTGACGTAGCAAATGCATCGACTGCACCGCCCTCTTCGCGAACAAGTTCGCGCCTACAAAAGCTCGCGGATAACCTGTAGGAGCAAACTTGTTCGCGACTACAAGGCCATCAGAACATCAGCGTGCCCCGCCAACCGTCCACATCAGACCGCTGGCTCTGGCGCGCTCGTCGCACAGGCCGAGCACGACACGCCGCTCGTCGTTGCTCATGCGGCTCCAGCGGGTGATCTCGGTGACGGTTCGCTGGCAACCGGTGCATATATCCTGCTCATCCAGTGCACAAATACTCACACAGGGGGAGCGGACCGGCTTTTCGATCGGGGTATCAGTGCTCATCAATCTTCCTGCACCGCCAGGTCACGGGCGTAACGCTGGGCATTGTGTACGTAATGGGCTGCGCTGGCTTCCAGCATCTGCTTCTGCACATCGGTAAGTTCGCGCACCACTTTACCCGGTGTCCCCATGACCAGCGAGCCATCAGGAATGACCTTGTTTTCTCCGATCAGAGAATTGGCGCCGATGATGCAGTATTTCCCGATCTTCGCCCCGTTGAGGATGACCGCGTTGATGCCGATCAGGCTGTAGTCGTCAACACTGCAGCCATGCAGCATGGCGTTGTGGCCGATGGTCACGCCTTTGCCGATACTCAGCGGCGAGCCCATGTCGGTGTGCATCACCGTGCCGTCCTGCACATTACTGTTTTCACCGATGTGAATCAGTTCGTTGTCGCCACGCAACACCGCGTTGAACCACACACTCGCGCCGGCCTCGAGCCTGACATTGCCGATCAGCGTCGCATTGGGAGCCACCCAGCTCTGCGGATCGGTCTGGACACGGGATTCTCCCAAGCGAAATTTCATGCAGCCTCCTCGGGCGGGTCGTACTCATGGGGACGAACTATAAACGACGACGCTTCAGGTGCCAGCGACTCAGATCGTCG
Organism: Pseudomonas sp. ICMP 10191; assembly: GCF_001467335.1. NCBI lineage: Bacteria > Pseudomonadati > Pseudomonadota > Gammaproteobacteria > Pseudomonadales > Pseudomonadaceae > Pseudomonas > Pseudomonas sp. ICMP 10191. The sequence continues at coordinate 57,136 of NZ_LKGW01000013.1, read as the reverse complement.
AGCGTTCGGGCGGATGATGCAGGCTGATTCTGGTGTCGTACAGCACGTTGACCAACTCGACGATCATGATCGCGGTAAGCCCCCAGATCTTGTACTCGCCATAACGGTAACTGGGCACGTACCAGCTGCGGCCTTCGTAATCGATACGGTGAGTGTGCTCGCGCGTGTCCTGACGAAAGAACTCCAGTGGCACGCTGAAGACGGCAGCGATCTCGCCGTCATTGGGCTGGTATTCGACGAAGTCAGGTATCACCCCCACATAAGGCGTGACCTTGATACCGTGCTTGGAAATCAGCGGACTCAAAGGCCCGATCACCTCGACCAGCCCGGGAGGCAGGCCGATTTCCTCCTCGGCTTCGCGCAACGCCGTGAAAATCAGATCGGGGTCGCCCGGGTCGCGGCGGCCACCCGGAAACGCCACTTCACCGCCATGCGTCGACAGGCCACTGGCGCGCAGGGTCAGAATCAGCTCGGGTTGCTCGCTGCGGGTAATCGGCACCAGAACAGCCGCCTCGGGGAATTGTCGATCCGAGTCGAGGGTTTCTGGCGTATGACTGACTACACGGCGAAGTAGCTCATCCAGCATGGGAAATCTCGATCTGTTGCCTGTCTGGCATCATGCACCAAAGCAACGCTGCGCCCAAGCCCTTGTAGGACAACTCCGGTCACACTGAGGGTTGCCGAGCCGCCGCACGACAGGCCAAGATAGCGACTGCGTTCACTATCGACTGATCCCATGAAATTTTGCAGCCAGTGCGGCAACCCTGTTATCCAGCGCATTCCCGAAGGCGACAGCCGTTTGCGCTATGTCTGCGAGCATTGCCACACCGTTCATTACCAGAACCCGAACATCGTTGCGGGCTGCCTGGTGACGTTAGGCGGCAAGGTCCTGCTGTGCCGCAGGGCCATCGAGCCGCGCCTGGGTTTCTGGACGCTGCCGGCCGGTTTCATGGAAAACGGCGAAACCATCGAACAGGCTGCACGGCGCGAAACCATGGAAGAAGCCTGCGCCACCCTGAGCGAACTGCATCTGTACACCTTGATCGATGTGCCGCATATCAATCAGGTGCATGTGTTCTATCGCGGGGAGATGGCGAATGAGGCATTCGCCGCAGGCATCGAGAGCCTGGAAGTGCAGTTATTCGACGAAGCCGACATTCCGTGGTCGGACCTGGCTTTCATGACAGTCGGGCGTACCCTAGAATACTTCTTTGCGGATAGGCGTCGGCAGACCTACCCGGTTCATACCAGCGCCCTTCCCCCGTCACGTCCGTTGCTGGACACCTGAAAGCCAGGGTCGCACACAACATCGGCGCTTTTGTTAAAGAAGTATCTTCAGGGAAATCGTAATGCGCTGGTTGCTCGCACTCTTTTGCATGTCGTTCATGCCGCTTTCGCAGGCCGCGTTTACTCAAACTATCGTGCCCAAGGGCAGCGAACAGAAAATCATCAATAACAAGGTCATCAATACCGAGAGTATCGCCAGCAAGCCTATCGACAAGGTGCTGGTGCTAAAGTCGGTGCGCCAATTGCAGCTGATCAGCGGTGGCGAGGCATTGAAGACCTACCGAATCTCACTGGGCAAGAACCCCAAGGGCACCAAGCTGCAGGAAGGCGATCAACGCACGCCGGAAGGTTTCTACTGGCTCGACTGGCGCAAGCCCAGCAATAACTACAACCTGTCGATGCACATTTCCTACCCGAATATCTCGGACTCGGCACGCGCACGTTCCGCAGGCGTAAAACCGGGGAGCATGATCATGATCCACGGCACACCGGTGGATGAAGAGTATCCGGAATGGTATTTCCACACGCTGGACTGGACCAACGGCTGCATCGCGCTTAAGAACAACGACATGCGGGAAATATGGGATCTGGTGAAAGACGGGACGATGATCGAAATTCGGCCCTGAATAGACGGCGTTGCGCATTCGCGAGCAAGCTCGCTCCCGCGAGACACTCTGAGCGATGGTTATCGTCCCCACGCTCCAGCGTGGTGATGCATTTCCGGACGCTCTGCGCCCAGCTTCAGAACTCTGCCAGCCGCCATACTTCATAAGCAGGCGTTTCGTAGGGATGGCTCTGCCTGAGAGCCTCCACCACGTGCTGAATCAGTTCGTCAGCGACGACCAGCTCGACCTTCCACTCCTCTACCGACTCGACCACACCGCTCTGCCCGATAAATGGCTGACTGCCATCCAGCGGGCGGAACTGGCCCTGGCCGAGCACTTGCCACGAGCAGTGATCGTAAGCGCCGATTCGCCCTGCACCAGCAGCGAATACGGCGTTCTTGACGTCGTCCACATGGCTCGGCGGAACGAAGAAGGCGAGCTTGTACACGCGCCTTAGTTAACCCAGGCCCGCGCGTTGCGGAACATGCGCATCCAGGCACCGTCCTCGTTCCAGTCCTCAGGACGCCACGAGTTCTGCACTGCGCGGAATACACGCTCCGGGTGCGGCATCATGATGGTCACACGACCGTCGAGGGTGGTCATGCCGCCAATACCGCGTGGCGAGCCGTTCGGGTTGGCCGGGTAGGTTTCAGTCACCTTGCCGTGGTTGTCGACGAAGCGCAGTGCCACGGTGCCGGAAACGTCAGCTTCAAGCAGTGCATCGTCACTGCGGAACTCCGCGTGCCCTTCGCCATGCGCGATGGCGATTGGCATGCGCGAACCGGCCATGCCCTGCAGGAAGATCGACGCCGACTCCTGAACCTGGACCATAGCCACACGCGCTTCGAACTGTTCGGAGCGGTTACGCACGAAATGCGGCCAGAACTCGCTGCCCGGAATCAGCTCGTGCAGGTTGGACAGCATCTGGCAACCGTTGCACACGCCAAGCGTGAAGCTGTCGGAACGCTCGAAGAAGCCCTGGAACGCATCACGCGCACGGCTGTTGAACAATGCCGACTTGGCCCAGCCTTCGCCGGCACCCAATACGTCGCCGTAAGAGAAGCCACCGCAGGCGACCATGCCCTTGAAGTCGTTCAGGTCGACACGACCGGCAAGGATATCGCTCATGTGCACGTCGATTGCGTTGAAGCCGGCACGATCAAAGGCTGCCGCCATTTCGACCTGACCGTTGACACCCTGCTCGCGCAGAACGGCAACCTGAGGACGAACACCCGTCTTGATGTACGGCGCGGCGATATCTTCGTTGACGTCGAAGCCCAGCTTGACGGTCAGGCCCGGATTGTCCTCTTCCAGCAGCGCATCGAATTCCTGATCCGCGCATTCGGCGTTGTCACGCAGGCGCTGGATCTGATAGCTGGTCTCGGCCCACTGACGTTGCAACAAACGACGCTGGCCACTGAATACCGGCTCGCCATGGAAGCTGATCGATACTTCATCGTTGTTGATCGGCTGACCGATCACTGCCACGCAGTCTTCCAGACCGGCCGCGCTGAATTGCGCCAGCACCAGTGGAGTAGCGTCCTGACGCACCTGGATGACCGCACCCAGCTCTTCGTTGAAGAGGATCGCGCTCAGTTCGGAAACGTTGTCGGCCACACCGTCCAGATGCAGGTTCAGACCGCAGTGACCGGCGAAAGCCATTTCCAGCGTGCTGACCAGCAAACCACCGTCGGAACGGTCGTGATAGGACAGGATATGACCGTCGGAATTGAGCCCCTGAATCACGGCGAAGAAGGCCTTGAGGTCTTCAGCGTCGTCGACGTCCGGAGCGACTCGGCCGAGCTTGCCGTGAGTCTGCGCAAGAATCGAGGCGCCCATGCGGTTCTGGCCACGACCCAGATCGATCAGGATCAGGTCGGTGATGCCCTTGTCCATGCGCAGCTCGGGCGTCAGGGTTTGACGGATGTCGACCACTGGCGCAAAGCCCGTCACGATCAATGACAGCGGCGAGGTCACGCTCTTTTCGGTGCCCTCGTCACTCCAGCGGGTCTTCATGGACATCGAGTCCTTGCCCACTGGAATGGTGATTCCCAGTTCCGGACACAGCTCCATGCCCACCGCTTTCACGGTGTCATAAAGACGCGCGTCTTCTCCAGGGTGGCCAGCCGCCGACATCCAGTTGGCCGACAGCTTGATGTCAGAAAGCTTTTCAATACGCGAGGCCGCGATGTTGGTCAGCGTTTCGCCGATCGCCATACGACCCGACGCCGGAGCATTCAGCAGCGCCAGCGGAGTACGCTCGCCCATTGCCATGGCTTCGCCGGTGTTGACGTCGAAGCTGGTGGCGGTGACGGCGCAGTCAGCCACAGGCACCTGCCATGGACCGACCATCTGATCGCGAGCGACCAGACCGGTAATGCTGCGGTCACCGATGGTGATCAGGAAGCTTTTGCTGGCGACTGCCGGGTGGCGCAATACGCGCTGCACACTTTCTTCGATGTCCAGCGTGCTTGGATCGAAATCATCGCCGATCTCTTCTTCGCGGGCGACCGAGCGGTGCATGCGCGGCGCCTTGCCCAGCAGGACTTCCAGCGGCATGTCTACCGGACTGTTACCGAAATGGCTGTCAGTAACGGTCAGTTGCGGCTCTGCCGTGGCTTCGCCGACAACCGCAAACGGGCAGCGCTCGCGCTCGCAGATAGCCTTGAAGCGCTCGAAATCCTCGACGCCAACGGCCAGCACGTAACGCTCCTGGGATTCGTTGCTCCAGATTTCCAGCGGGGCCATGCCCGGCTCGTCATTCGGTACGTTACGCAGTTCGAAACGTCCGCCGCGATCGCCATCGTTGACCAGTTCAGGGAAGGCGTTGGACAGACCACCGGCACCGACGTCGTGGATGAAGCTGATCGGGTTACGGTCGCCCAACTGCCAGCAGCGGTCGATGACTTCCTGGCAACGACGCTCCATCTCGGGGTTTTCACGCTGAACCGAAGCGAAATCCAGGTCTGCGGAGCTGGTGCCGGTTGCCATCGAGGAGGCCGCGCCGCCACCCAGGCCGATCAGCATCGCCGGGCCACCCAGTACGATCAGCTTGGAACCCACGGTGATCTCGCCCTTCTGGACGTGATCTTCACGGATGTTGCCCATACCGCCCGCGAGCATGATCGGCTTGTGGTAACCACGAACCTCGTCACCGTGGTGTGTGTTGATGGACTGCTCGAAGGTACGGAAATAGCCGGTCAGCGCAGGACGACCGAACTCGTTGTTGAACGCCGCGCCACCCAGCGGGCCTTCAATCATGATGTCCAGCGCCGTCACGATGCGCTCGGGCTTGCCGTACGGCACCTCCCAAGGCTGCACGAAACCGGGGATCTGCAGGTTGGAGACGGTGAAACCGGTCAGCCCGGCCTTGGGCTTGGCACCGCGACCGGTTGCACCTTCGTCGCGAATCTCGCCGCCGGAACCGGTCGCTGCACCAGGAAACGGCGCAATGGCGGTCGGGTGGTTGTGCGTCTCGACCTTCATTAGAATGTGCACCGGCTCCTGAACCGCGCCGTACTGACGGGTTTCAGGGTCCGGGAAGAAACGGCCGGCGACGTTACCGACGATCACCGAAGCGTTGTCCTTGTAAGCGGACAGCACGCCTTCGTTGTGCATCTGGTAGGTGTTCTTGATCATGCCGAACAGGCTTTTTTCCTGGCTCTGACCGTCGATGTCCCAACTGGCGTTGAAAATTTTATGACGGCAGTGCTCGGAGTTCGCCTGGGCAAACATCATCAGCTCGATGTCGTGCGGGTTGCGCCCCAGACCATTGAAGCTGGTGATCAGGTAATCGATTTCATCTTCGGCGAGGGCCAGGCCCAGCTCGACGTTGGCTTTTTCGAGTGCCGCGCGACCGCCACCCAGAATGTCCACAGCGGTCAGCGGCTTGGGCTGAGCGTGGCTGAACAGGTTGGCAGCCTGCTCGAGGTCGCCCAATACCAGTTGCGTCATGCGGTCGTGCAGGCTGTCGGCGATTGCCTGGGCCTCGGTCTCGCTGAACTGGCCTTCTACATAGAAGGCAATCCCGCGCTCCAGGCGCTGGATTTTGCTCAGACCGCAATTGCGAGCGATGTCGCTGGCCTTGCTCGACCAGGGTGAAATGGTGCCAAAACGCGGCAACACCAGAAACAGACGGCCGCTCGGCTCTTGAACCGGCACGCTGGGGCCGTATTTCAGGAGGCGATCGAGAACCTGCTGTTCTTCGCTGGTCAGAACGTCGTTGACGTCAGCGAAGTGGGCGAATTCGGCGTACAAGCCACTGACAGCTGAAACTTTTTGTTTCAGTTGTTCTAGTAATTTGCTGTGGCGGAAAGCAGAAAGGGCAGGAGCACCGCGCAGGATCAACATCTTCGGGACAGCCTCGAGAAGGGGGTGTGCTTTGAGGCCGCGTATTCTAGCCTAAACCGGGCATTTGATCACCCAAAACGGCGGCATCCGCTGCGCCCGAATGTCGCCCCACGCAAAAAAACTCCGGAAATGCCCATAAAAGCCACTCGCCTATCAGACGCAAGCTTCACTGTCGAGATATGGCGCCCGGTGCGCTTTGCGTATACTGCACCGATGTTCTTCAAACCAGATTTCCGCCCACGTTGCGCCAAATGGCTCATCGCAACCGGACTCTTCCTGATGCTCGGCGCCTGTGTGGAAAAACCCACCACACTGGAGCGAGTCAAGGAGGACGGCGTACTGCGGGTGATCACTCGCAACAGCCCGGCGACTTATTTCCAGGATCGCAACGGTGAAACCGGCTTCGAATACGAGCTGGTCAAGCGTTTTGCCGAGGACCTGGGCGTCGAATTGAAGATAGAAACGGCTGACAATCTGGACGATCTTTTCGACCAGATGAACAAACCGGGCGGTCCGGTACTGGGTGCCGCCGGCCTGATCGAGACGCCAAAGCGCAAATTGCAGGCGCGTTTCTCGCATTCCTATCTGGAAGTCACCCCTCAGGTGGTCTATCGCAACGGCCAGTCACGGCCGACCGATCCCGGCGACCTGGTGGGCAAGCGCATCGTGGTGCTCAAAGGCAGTGCGCATGCCGAGCAACTCGCGGCGCTCAAGGCGCAGAATCCCGGCATTGAATATGAAGAATCTGATGCGGTCGAGGTCGTTGATCTCCTGCGCATGGTCGACGAAGGCCAGATCGACCTGACCCTGGTCGACTCCAATGAGTTGGCAATGAATCAGGTCTACTTCCCCAATGTGCGCGTGGCCTTCGACCTGGGCGAAGCCCGCGCACAGCGCTGGGCCGTAGCGCCGGGTGAAGACAATAGCCTGCTCAACGAAATCAACGCCTACCTCGACAAGGTCGAAAAGAACGGCACGCTGCAACGCCTGAAAGACCGCTACTACGGCCATGTCGACGTACTCGGCTACGTGGGTGCCTACACCTTTGCCCAGCACCTTCAGGAACGTCTGCCCAAATACGAGAAACATTTCCAGACATCGGCCAAGAAAGAACAGGTCGACTGGAGACTGCTGGCCGCCATCGGCTATCAGGAATCGATGTGGCAGCCGACCGTGACCTCGAAAACCGGCGTGCGCGGCCTGATGATGCTCACTCAGAACACCGCGCAAGCCATGGGCGTATCCAACAGGCTGGATGCACGCCAGAGCATTCAGGGCGGGGCAAAGTATTTTGCCTACATCAAGGATCAGCTGGACGACTCGATTAAAGAGCCGGATCGCACTTGGCTAGCTCTCGCTTCCTACAACATTGGCAGCGGTCACCTCGAAGATGCGCGCAAATTGGCCCAGAACGAGGGGCTGAATCCTGATAAATGGCTCGACGTGAAAAAAATGCTGCCGCGTCTGGCACAGAAGAAGTGGTACAGCAAAACACGATACGGCTATGCCCGAGGCGGTGAGCCGGTGCATTTCGTGGCCAACATTCGCCGTTATTACGACATTCTGACCTGGGTGACGCAGCCACAGCTTGAAGGAAGTCAGGTCGCCGATGGCAATCTGCACGTTCCTGGCGTCGACAAGACCCAACCGCCCGTCCCGCCAGCCTCTCCCGTCCCCTCCTCCAGCAGCACGGACGAATCTGCGCTCTAAACGCTGTGTTTGCCAGCGTCCTTGGCTGCCCTGCGCATTCTGAAAAACTCGCTCAACATCGTCCCGCATTCCTCGCCCAGCACCCCGCCTTCGAACAGCACGCGGTGATTGAGAAAAGCCTGACTGAAAAACTGCCCCTGGCTCTGCACGATGCCCGCCTTGGGCTCAAGCGCCCCGTAGACCACACGTGCCACGCGTGAGTGCACGATCAGCCCCGCGCACATGCTGCACGGCTCCAGCGTTACGTAGAGCGTGCTGCCCGGCAGGCGATAATTGTCCAGCGTCTTGGCGGCATCACGAATTGCGACCATTTCAGCATGCGCGCTCGGGTCGCTGCCGCTGATCGGGCAGTTGTAACCGCGACCGATGATCTCGCCGTTCTGCACCAGCACTGCCCCGACAGGCACCTCACCCAACAGTGCGCCTTGCGCGGCGAGCGCCAGCGCCTCGCGCATGAAGTGCTGATCCTTACTGCGGTCGATGATCTGCGGTTGCCGCATCATGCCACCTCGATGGCGGCCATCAGGCCGGTTTCCATGTGATCGATCACGTGGCAATGGAACATCCATACACCAGGATTATCCGCCACCAGCGCCACTCGCGCCCGCTCGTTACGACCCAGCAAGAACGTGTCAGTAAAGTACGGGATGATCTTGCGCCGATTGGAGGCGATCACCTTGAAACTCATGCCGTGCAAATGAATCGGGTGCTGATACTGAGTCATGTTCTTCAGTTCGAAGATATAGCTTTTACCGAGCTTCAACCTGGCGATAGGCCGATCGGCGCAGGTCTTGTCGGTAATGTCCCACGCTTCGCCATTGATCTGCCACAGGCTGGGCGGCTTGCCATTGTCGGTGTTGACCGACATGGAGCCCACCCACTCGAAGTTGAAATTGATCTTCTCGGCGTTATCCATATCAGGCTCGGCCACCGGATTGGCCGGCAGCTCGGGCGGCCACTGGCCGGGCGCGTCATTATTGGCGACCGAGCGGAACGTACCCAGGCGCACCGGGCCGTTACGCAGCGAGATCTCCTCGCCCGCCGGCGGAGCCTTGATCGCCAGACAGATGCGCATGCCCGGCCCCAGCCAGTATTCGTCACCGAAGGGACGAGGCTTTACCGGATTGCCATCCAGCGCATAGATCTGCGCCTCGGCGTCCGGCAGGTTGAGGCGGTAGGTCACGGTATTGTCGAGATTGAGCAAGCGCACGCGTGTGATCTGCCCGGCAGGCAACTCAATCACCGCCTGCGAAATACCGTTCAGCGTTGAAAGCCGCCCCGCCGTGCCCTCACGCGCCGCTTCACGTAGCACACTGAACTCGGTAAAGGCACCCTGCTCGTCCACGTGCCAGCTTTTCAGACTGACCGTACGCTCATGGGCAAAACCGGTCGGCTCGCGCTCTTCGACAATCAGCGGCCCGACCAGCCCGCGGCCCAGCTCTTCGCTGCTGCTGACGTGCGGGTGATACCAGTAGCTACCCGCGTCCGGCACACGGAATTTGTAATCGAAGTATTCACCCGGCTTGACCGGCAACTGCGACACATACGGCACGCCGTCCATCTCCAGCGGCAAGCGAATGCCATGCCAGTGAATGGTCGTCTCGACCGGCAACTGATTGATGAAGCGCAGCCGCAGCCACTCGCCCTGGCGCACGCGCAGCTCTGTGCCCGGAGCAGAACCGCCGAAGGCCCAGGCAGGCGTCTTGTGGCCAGGCACCAGTTCCACATCCAGCGGCGCGGCGATCAGCACAAAGTCCGTACCAGCTTCAGACTCGCGACGCCCCATCCAGTAACGCGAAGCACCACCCGCGCCAAGGCCTATGACGGCCAGACCGGCGATGCCTGTAAGGATTTGACGACGGGTAAAGGACATGAACGGCGCAACCTCAAAAACGACAACTGAGCGCATCTGCGAGCAAATGCGAGGGGCGAATACGATACACCTGCATTTGCGTAAAGATAAGGGCAGATACCACGAACTGAAGTCGAGGCGCAAAAAAGCCGGGCAAGGCAGTGACACCCGCTCCGGCTTTTTGCATCGATCAACCGCTATGACTGACTAACCCGCTGCAGCCATTCGCTATGCGCCGGCTCTGCATCCAGCGGTGGATGGGCGCGGTAATACCCCAGTTCTTCCTGCATGCCAAACACCTTACACACCAACAGTGCCATGCGCGATGCAGGGCTATTCCTGGCAGTATTCAGCGATGGGCTGCTGATAAAAAGCATCCAGTGCCTGCTCACGCTGGCACTTCCAACGGATATTCAGACCCATCTGCAGGACTGTGACAACGCTACTATCGCACCGACCGTTATCACAACGTTTCACAACTTTTCACAACGATTTGCAGGTGATCGCAGTAAGAATCGAAGAACTCCTTTTTTCGCTTTCTTGCGGCCTTACCTTTCAAGGCTCGCCTTAACTGACGAGGCGCTCATGAACATCACGCCCAAAAACGACACGCTCCCTCGCGAAGGTCTTGCAGATTTCGAGTCGAGGCTTAAGCGCAGCATCGTCTCCGCCAAAGGCGATGAGCAGAAAAAGCCAGACCGCACCGCAACCGACAACGAGCAATGGCCGCCGATTGAAGGCACCACCGTTTCGGTTACCGACAACGGTGACATGCGTTACGAGCATGATGGGCAAGGTGTTGTCGTGGCGGCGTCGACTAATCCGAAGTTGTATCAGTTTCTCAAACAACTCGATGACCTGAGCCAGTCTCCGACACAGAAATCGCTGGTCGAAAAAGCCATCGCCGACGGGACCCCAATCGCAGATCGAAACACCGAGCTACCTGCGTGGGGCGATATCAAGAACTTTGAATGGCAAGGTCAGCTGGAAACAGCCGAGGTGGTCACTTACGTCAAACAGGATGGTGAGAAGGTCACTGTTTCAAAATCACTCACACCGGAATTGTTCACTGCGGCTCAGCAAGTGGGCCTCTCGCGCGTTACCGTGGAAAACCGCGTCAATAACAACGGGCGCGAAGTGGCAGACGAGAACGTCTATGTCGCGGATCACGACATCATCAAGACTGGCACCAAGGACGAACTGGGTAACGGCGTGATCGAGTTCGAGAGCCGCGACGGCAAGCAATACGTGGTCTCCGAATATCAGAACAAGGAGCTGTATGATCGGGTTGCCGACAAGAGCAGTTCCGGGGTGCAGGGCGACGTGCAGAAGATCCGTGACGAACACGGCCTGGGCAATCTCGACGAACTGGATATTCTCAGTAAACCCACAGGCGTGAAGTCTGACGAGAAAGACAAGGACTCCGAAGACCTGACCGTGGTCGAGCTGGCCACCAAAAACCTGATGGACAAGTATCAGAAGCTGGTCGACGACAAGAAAGTCGACAAGAACAGCGACGTTTACAAACTGGTCATGGCGATCCAGGCCAAGGCCGGTATGGAAAGTGGACGCACCATCACGCCTTATATCGAAGAGCCTCGCGGCGCCGAGTCCTGGCGCAGGTTCGACAGCGAGGGCGAAACCCTGACAAGCGCCGATATGCAGGACATCCTCGACGGCAATAACATCGATAAAGCGTTGACGGAGCTGTTTGCCAATGGCAATGGCGAGAAGGACAAGATCGGCAAGGAATATCAGGCCGAGATGGACGCGGCCATCGAAAAAGTCAGCGGTGGCGATAAGGAGGCGTTGGCCAAGGACCTGCATGACAAGTTGGTCAGCAGCGAGTTTGTCGATTACCTCGCTGATCTGGACAAGGCCGGTAAAAAGTCCGAAGGACAATCCGATGTAGCCCGCCTGCTTTCCAGCCTGGAACTTCTCGATCCGCAATTGGCGAAAGACGCCCAGAATGAGCTGCAGAAAAACAGCGTCATGGCCGAAGTCGATAAGTTGATGGCCGACCCTGGCGGTATCCCGGACGAATACAAAGAGCTGGCCCTGAAGGACATTTTCTCTGCACTTAAACAGGGGATCAAAGGTATGGCGGATATACCCCGCCGTACTCAGGAGACGATCGAGAAATTCATCAACGAGTTGCTACAGGACAAAACCAAACTCAGCGATTTTTCGGACCAGGTGGACAAGGTCAAATCAGGCGAAATGACTCAGGCGCAGCTCGAGGAAAACCTGGCAGGTAAATACGTGGGTGCCGAAGACAAGGAAGGCTTCAAGAAAGCCATCGGTAAACTTAACCAGAGCGGCGTATTCGGCACCGCTGCAGGCTTCACCTCTCTCGGTGGCGCTATCTATATGCTAACGGCCAAGAACGGCCAACTTGCTGACGATCCGCTGGAACGCCTGGCTATCGCCAAGGACTTCATCACCTTCCTGGGCTCCGGTGCGCAGTTTGAAAAGACTGGCATCTTTGATTTGATGACCCACACCAAAACTGCGGATTTGCTCGGGCTGAGCAAGAGCGTCCCGGAGATCTGGGGCAAGGAAGGTTTGTGGGGCAAAAAGATTGAAACGGCGCAGGCTGCCAATAACGTGCCAGACGTTGCGGACGGTCTGGAGAACCGACTGGCCAGCGTTTATGAGCTGGACAGCATCAGAGCAGGTAGCAGTATCGGCGACGTAATGGATCAGATTGGCCTGATCAATGAGGTCAACGACGCCGGCTCGCTTTCCGAGGACGTCAGTCGCGAATTGCTGGACGAGATCGTGACCCGATCTGGCGGCACTCCGCCCGCAGATTATTCGAAGTACGGCAATCTGAACGAACTGGCTGAAGATCTGAGACTGAACATCAGTCAGGATGCGGTGGTGCAGAGCATCAATTCTCAGCGCGCCTTAGTCGACCTCCCCGCCCTGGATGCTGAAAGCCTGAACAATATGGCCGTCGAGGTGGAGCGTGCTGCCAGCACGCCGGTTCCGGACTCTGCTTCCGGCTCCGGTTACGCCAGCTACAGCGACTCGTTGTACAAACTCTACGACGATGCCGTGCAGCGCTTCGTCGCACAAGACATCACCCCGCCAACCCGTGAAGCGTTTGCTGCCGGCATTGAGGACCAGCTGGAGCGCAACGGTCAGCCGGTCCCGGCGGAAAACGATCGGGTCAACCTGAGTGAAATGCTTGGCAGCGACGAGATCGATCGCGAGTCGATCAACGTGATGCTCGAAGCCGATAATCAACCAATCCCGGCTGATGACATCGTCGATAACATGCGCAACTCGGTCGGCCAGGCCGTGGCCGGTAATGCAGGGGGTGCGGGCCTGGTAGACCCACAATCTGTTGCACAAGGCGTTCAGAGTGCTGCACCGGACGGAGCGGACAAGGTGGTGCCCGGTGTATCGGCGCGCATTGCCGGGACAGTGGTCAAGGTACTCGGCGTAGCACCGGACATCATGAGCATCGCCGATATCGTCATGGGCGGGATCGCCATCAAGGATGGCATCAAGTCCGACAGCGATCTGGCAATTGCCAATGGCAGCCTGCAAATTGTTTCAGGTGTGGCGGGCACAGCAGCCGCCGGGATCGGGATCGCCGGTTTGCTCGGCCCTATCGGCGCCATTGCTGGAGCAACCGCGCCGCTATTTCTGGTGACGGCAGGCCTGGGGATCATTACCGGCATCATCAGCGTGTTCGTCGATCATCAGAAGAAACAAAAGGCCACCGACAAGGAAGGCCAGTGGTTCAAGGATCAGGCCGAACTGGGCTTCGCGCAGGACGACTGGGGCGACAAGCTTGAATACGGGCGTTACAGCTTCTACGAATATGAAGGCCGGGATGCACCGGACGATCAAAGCATCTTCGACTACCAGACCGAAGAGTGGAAGCACTTCCAGGAAACCCCACAGGATCAGGGCTCGTCGATGATCCGCCTGGACGAAAGCGTGCATAAAGACAAAAACGGCATCGTTGGCGAGAATACCAACGGCTTGCCAATGGACGTTTACAACAAGGCGTACTACGACGCGCACAAGGAAGAGATCGAAACCATCCGCGAGAAGTGGGACGAATGGAACGGCAAGGACGATATCGTCAGCAAAAAGGACTTCGAGAAGATTCTGAGTGGTGGCGACGAGAAGGAAAAAGCTGCGGCCGAGTTTATTCTTAGTGACCAAGGCTTTTTCGACTTGCTGGATAACCTCTGGAAGAAAGACAAGCGCGACACGAAGATCAGCACGGATGACCTGGATACCTGGCTCAAGCTGATTGATGTGATGGATCGGACGCCGGGTGAGACGGTGTTTTATGAGAAGCCGGAGTCGAATATTTATCGAGGCAGGTGAGTTCTTTGCTTGATTGGATGGGTGCGGTGTCGCTTCTGCTGGATAACTGACTGGCCGGTGGAGGCAGTGACTGAGACTTTCTGAAAAGACAGTCTCAGCCATATCACGGTGCAGGCCACTATCAACTCCTCCGTATGCTCGCGGGCGCGAAAATCACGCCCTGCCAAGGCGTGTCATGGACGGCAGCGCGATCCTCCCGTGGTCAGTCTCGCACCAGCTTCAGCAGTCCGCCGTCATACCAGGAAAGAGCTAACGACCCATCCTGTGCCAGGAAAAATGCCGGCGTTTCTTTATCAAAAGGACCCCAGCTTCCAGATTTGCATTCAACGCTATAGCGGTCGGCTTTTTCGATGCCAAGCTTATGGAGTTGTGGCTCTAGTTCAGCTCCACTGATCGGCGGAAGCTTATGAAAAACAGGCCCCTTGCACACATCTTCCGTCGAGTTTGCCGACGCCTTCCATGCAAGCTGGTCGTGATTGAAACTGAGACGTCGCCCCATAAAGCTCGGATCATCATCCCCCAGTGCCTGCACGCCCGAGTCTGATACCGCTACACCTGCAACATGCCAACTGCCGTAAAGCGCGCTTTCTCCAGGCTGATGGTGCTTTGGAGCATCCATATTCGCTGCGCATCCTGTCAGCGACAATATGATCAGAAAGGATGAACTGTAAGGAAATCGGGATTTCATGAATGGGATCCTTGGTTTTTGCGGATGCGGATATTGAATCTTTTTGCTGGGCTACGCCGGCGTTGACGTTAGGGGCTTGAGGGCCTTTGAGCGGATTTTCCGTAACGATTTTCCTCGAACTTCAGATCAGTTTCAAATGAGGTGCTTTGCGGATTGCCCAATGTACCGGCCTGCTCACCTTTGGTAGTTTTAGAGAGCCTGCTGATACCCGCCCCACGAATTCCGGAGTTGCGCGATGAATCCAAGTACCGTGCCCACGCCTGCCCGCGGCGCCATTCGCTGGGAGGCCCATGCCTGCCTGCCGTTGCTGCCCAACCAGGACATGTCTGCGCTACTTCGTTACCGCGACAGCGGCTTTCATCACGTCTCGGTCAATGTGGGCATGGACATGACCCCGTTCGGCGATGTGATACAGGTCATCGCAGGCTTTCGCCAATGGCTGGTCGAGCATCCCGAAAACATCATGCTGGCCGGTACCCTTGCCGACCTGCACGGCGCCCGCGAGCAGGGAAAGCTGGCGGTGTCTTTCGACCTGGAAGGCTCTGACATGCTGCTGCAAGACCCGGCAATGGTCCGCTTGTATGCCGACCTCGGCGTACGCCAGATGCTTCTGGCGTACAACCGCGATAACAGCTGTGCGGGCGGTTGCCACGGCAGCGGCATGGGATTGACCGCGCTGGGACGCGAGGTCGTGAGGGCGATCAATGCTGCAGGTATCGTGATGGATTGCTCCCATACCAGCAAGCGCGCAAGTATGGAAATAATCGAGCTGTCGCAGCGGCCGGTTATTTTTTCACACACTAATATCAAGGCCGTGTATGACCATCCACGCACGGTGGATGACGAGCAGATCATGGCCTGTGTTGAATCGGGTGGTGTGATCGGGCTGACCGGTCTGGGTATTTTTCTGGGCGATCCGCAGGCGTCGGTCGAAGCCTTCGTGCGCCAAATCGATTATCTGGCCGAGCGAGCGGGGACGGCGCATATCGGCCTGGGCCTCGACACCGAGCTGCATCCTGATGTTAAGGATTTGTCCGAGGACGTGAAGGAAGAGGATTGGTGGCCCAAAGCATTCTATGGCGGTATCACTGGACATCGTCAACTGCAACCGGAAGCGCTGGGGCTGGTGGCAGAGGCATTGCTACAGCGTGGCTATGATGCCGCGCAGATCGACGGCATTTTTGGCGGCAACTTTATGCGGGTCGCTCAGGCCACCTGGCCGTAAGCGTCCGGTGATCACGCCTGCGAACGGTGCTATCGGCGCGCTATGGAAAAATGAATTGTTTCATGGCTGCCATCATCGCGATCATCAGAACGGCGAACCCCACCGCAGAAGTCCACTCGGACTCCGGTGTATAGGCAAACCAAGAGCCCTTCGATGGATATTTACCTCGCGTGAGAAGCTTCACGATGGGCCAGCCAACAGGAAAGCAGATGGCGCGAAAAATCGCTTCAATCAGTACATCCAGCACGTTCGTACGTCCCTTTGCTCGGCGATAATCGACAGACAAGTATTACGTGCCGAGGATTATTCGACAATGGCGATGCAGAACGATGTTTGCACTAAGTAACGTCCCTCTCAGGGCATAGATAGCTTGCAGAGTACGGGGTATGAGCCGACATTGCCGCTCTGCCGCCAACCATAACATCTTCAGAAGGATAATTAGCAGTCTCGATCAAGGTCGGCATCTTTTCAACCCGGCGAAACTCTAAGACTTTTATCTGGAGCAGGCGGCGTCCATTGATCCACAAACGCCGCGACTTTTTCTTCAATATGGCTCTCGATAGTGCGTAGACGGAGCAAAGGAATGCCGCACTTTTCCAGAATGCTGTTTTTCACGGTGTCTCTTTCGATCTGTACCGGATCGTTATGGTGACCGCCGTCGACTTCAACCACACCCAGTGGGCTCTTGCCTACCTTGAAATAAAGCACGAAATCACATCGGCCGCCATTTCTCATAAACTCCAGCTCCCTCTCTGTGAAACTCGCACGGGTAACCGACGCCAGTTGTATCAGCAGGACCTCGTGATGGAACATGATCCCGCGGCGGGTATCCTGCGCCAATGCTTCACGGAGTAAATGCGCCACAATCTGCTCGGACTTGAAGAAGGAATCATTCGGATTGAGCCTTTTTTTGAGACGCTCCAGCGAGCGGTCATACTCTTTATAAAGCAGGTCAAAAGCCGAAATCACCGGAGCTCGATGGACGTGCTCGTCTTCTGCGTAATATTCCATATAGCGGATCAGCGCAGCGATATGCCCATTGCTGGTTTTGAAAACATTGTCGCCTGTAACCAGCGTAAACCTGTTCTTGGCTCTGGATACCGCCACATTAACCATCCGCGCATCGTCTACAAAACTCAGGCGCTCCGGGCTTTTGTACTTGTCCAGCACAGTAGAAAAAACGATTTCGTCGCACTCCCTGCCCTGAAATTTATGCACGGTGGCGCTGACGAAATCAGCTGGCAGGCAGGAACCTGAAAGCATCGCCTGATTCTTGAAGGGGGCAATGAACCCTCTACCATCTTCTCCCTCCCAGAGGCTTTCCCCGTCGGCCTCAAGCACTGCCAATAAAGAGTCGAGCTCTCTGAGATTGGAATTGTTGCGCGTGTGGTTTCCCTTGGCAGTCACCAGCAGCGTCAACGGTTTTTCGCCATTGTCCATTGTCATCGGCACGAGCTGATTATCGTAAAACTGCTGATTGCAGAACTGAATAATTCGGGGATGACACCGATAGTGCTCTTTGAGCAACGTCATCGGTATCGAATTGCCGAACACACTGACGCATGAGTCCAAAAGGCTGTACTTCTCACAGTCATACCAGGGCGCGGGCGCTTCCAGCCCGAGTTTTTCCGGGATGTGTGCAAGTTGCTTCCTGTCCCCCACGATGATCAGATTTTTCGCACAACTGAGTGCCAGTACACCTGGGACGATGTCCTGTTGCGAGGCCTCGTCGATAATCACGTAATCGAGAACAGTCTTGCCGCCAAGGGAGTTGACGATTGAATGCGTACCGCTGCCAATGACCGGGTAGCGCTTCAGGAACGCATCAAGCCGCTTTCTGTAAGTGGTGTCGAAGGTATCGTCATCAGAGATATTACGATACAGGTGGTGTTTCAGGTGAAGCATGGAAGAAGTGGTCAACTCCTCCAGCAGCGCCTTGAAGTTACCGACGCGCAACGCCTCTTCATGGGCTGCCAACTCTGCCTTCTTACCTTGCAAGACCTTGTCGTAATAATGGAGCTGCAGGCTGTAGAAGGCAGACATGCGCTTGTCCCAGTTATCGAAGGGGCGAGTGCGCAGAATTCTGAAATTGAACAAGAGCTCGATACGGTCCTTGATTCTGATGCGCTCGCTCGAAAGCTGCTCAAGGTAAGCCATCAAGTCCGTCGTCTTTTGGGGCGACAGTTTATATCTGTCCAGAGAAGGACCGACCACACCGTTATCCCGCTGCCACTCTTTAAGGTAGCGCCGTTCTATCTCCAGCTCGTTAATCTCGATCTGCAACTGCGCCACTGCGTTACGAGCACCCAGGTAGCTTTTCAGCTGTTGCAGCACAGTCTGGATATGCTCAATGGCAGGCGCTGGTGAAGGTTCTGTGGAAGGTCGAGAAGGACGGTTAGCAAAAAACTCCTTCTGATTGTCGTTTTTACCCAGTCTCGCGACCAGATAATCCAAGCCACACTTCCCTAGCTTTTCATAAACATTCTCGACTGCAGAGTTATTGTTGGACACCACCGCCACTGTTTTTCCCTGCAAAAGGATGTTGGCAATGATGTTCAGGATAGTCTGCGTCTTGCCCGTGCCGGGAGGACCTTCAATCACGCTTATCTGTGAAAGGAACGCTTGCTCCACCGCCTGGAGCTGACTTTCGTTGAGGCCGAAAGGAAAGATGAAATTGCCTGACGACTCCAGCTTTCCATGCTGCCCTTTGCAGTAGGCATGCAGCGCCGTGGCCGGAGACAACGAAAGAGTCCCCATTTGGCGGTCAATATTTTCGGCCATTCCCTTTTTATCACCGGCAGCGGCAGTGCTGACCCGAGCTGCAGCCACTGAGCGAAAATAAGTGAATGCAGGCTCATCAGTGATCGAGGTCGGGGAAACGAAATCGATGTTGTCCATGTTGAACGGGTAGATGTCCGAACTGCCCGGAAACTGAACGAGCGCGTATTTCTCGCCATAGATCACCGCTTTCTCGACGGGACTCAGAACATAGCCTCCTCGTCTCAAAAGAAGCATGCCGTTGACCTCTCGGGTCGGATCGACTTTGCAGTCGTCAAGCGGACGGGTGTAGGTTTTTTTTGAGGGGTAATGGCAAGTCAGAATGAATGCACCCCTGACATCCTTTTTTATAACCCAGTCGCTAATTTGCCGGGTCTTGTCCTCGCCACACACAAAGATGGAAACCATAAATCCCTTAAACAGGTGTGATGACCACCTGTACGCGTCCGTGCCGTAAAAATCCGAATTCATTGATTCGGGTAGTCGGTGCCATTCTGGCATTGCTAAACAGATTGATGCCAGCGCGAAGTGTGGCGAGAGGCTGTTTGATAGGGCACGCCACATAACAACAGTGCTTGGCGATGCACAAAGCTTCCAGAATTTGCCAGACCCAAAAAGCCAAAAGCCCGCAATTACGCGGGCTCCAGAGCATTTCTTGCTAGTGGGTGCCGGACAATGCCGGACGCCAGATCACTCCCACTCAATCGTAGCCGGCGGCTTGCTCGACACATCGTAAGTCACCCGCGAAATCCCTTCGATCTCGTTGATGATCCGGCCGCTCACCGTCTCCAGCAGCTCATAAGGCAGGTGTGCCCAGCGAGCGGTCATGAAGTCGATGGTTTCGACCGCGCGCAGCGCGACGACCCAGGCGTAGCGGCGGCCGTCGCCGACGACGCCCACTGATTTGACCGGCTGGAACACTACGAACGCTTGGCTGACCTTGTGGTACCAGTCGGCCTTGCGCAGTTCTTCGATGAAGATGTGGTCGGCACGACGCAGGAGGTCGGCGTATTCCTTCTTCACTTCGCCGAGGATGCGCACGCCCAGGCCTGGGCCGGGGAATGGGTGGCGGTAGACCATGTCGTAGGGCAGGCCAAGTTCGAGGCCCAGGCGGCGGACTTCGTCCTTGAACAGTTCGCGCAGTGGCTCGACCAGCTTGAGGTTCATTTCTTCCGGCAGGCCGCCCACGTTGTGGTGCGACTTGATGACGTGGGCCTTGCCGCTTTTCGCGCCAGCCGACTCGATCACGTCCGGGTAGATGGTGCCTTGCGCCAGGTACTTGATGTTGTCCAGCTTGCAGGACTCGGCATCGAACACGTCGATGAAGGTGCGGCCGATGATCTTGCGCTTCTTCTCTGGATCGCTCTCGCCTGCCAGGTTATTCAGGAACTGTTCTTCGGCGTTGGCGCGGATCACCTTGACGCCCATATTCTCGGCGAACATGGCCATCACTTGCTCGCCTTCATGCAGACGCAGCAGGCCGTTGTCGACGAATACGCAGGTCAGTTGATCGCCGATGGCCTTGTGCAACAGCGCCGCGACCACGGAGGAGTCAACGCCGCCGGAAAGGCCCAGCAACACGTTGTCAGTACCGACCTGAGCGCGAACCTGAGCGATAGCGTCTTCAGCAATCTTCGAAGGGGTCCACAGTGCTTCACAGCCACAGATGTCGAGGATGAAGCGCGACAGGATGCGACCGCCCTGCTTGGTGTGGGTCACTTCCGGGTGGAACTGCACGCCGTAGTAACCGCGCGCGTCGTCAGCCATACCGGCAATCGGGCAGCTCGGGGTGCTGGCCAGAATGTGGAAATCTTCCGGCAGTTTGGTGACCTTGTCACCGTGACTCATCCATACGTCGAGGCCAAACAGGCCGTCGGCGTCGATATGGTCTTCGATACCATCGAGCAGACGGCTTTTGCCGACTACGTCAACGCGAGCGTAGCCGAACTCGCGCAGCTCGGAACCGGCAACCTTGCCGCCCAACTGCTCGGCCATGGTCTGCATGCCGTAGCAGATACCGAAAACCGGCACACCCAGGTCAAATACCGCTTGCGGGCAGCGCGGGCTGTCGGCTTCGTGTACGGACTCGGGGCCGCCGGCGAGGATCACGCCTTTTGGAGCGAATTCGCGGATCGCTTCGTCGTCCATGTCAAACGGATGCAGCTCGCAATACACGCCGATTTCGCGCACGCGGCGGGCGATCAGCTGGGTGTACTGGGAACCGAAGTCGAGGATCAGGATACGGTGGGCGTGAATGTCGAGGGCCATGACTCATTCTCGTCAAAAAACAGAAACGACACGGGGCTGCGTCAACAGCCCCGGCTATGAAACTTGCTGGCCTGCATCGAGGCAAACACCCCGATGCAGTCCGGATCAACCGACGCGATAGTTCGGCGCTTCCTTGGTGATCTGCACGTCATGGACGTGGGACTCAGCCATACCGGCGCCAGTAATGCGAACGAACTCGGGCTTGGTGCGCATCTGCTCGATGTCGGCACTGCCGGTGTAACCCATGGAGGAACGCAGGCCGCCCATCAACTGATGGATGATGGCCGACAACGGACCTTTATAGGCCACACGGCCTTCGATACCTTCCGGCACCAGTTTCTCGGCACCTGCGGACGAATCCTGGAAGTAGCGATCGGAAGAGCCTTGCGCCTGGGACATCGCACCCAGCGAACCCATGCCGCGATAGGCCTTGTAGGAACGACCCTGGAACAGTTCGATCTCGCCTGGCGCTTCTTCAGTACCGGCGAACATCGAGCCCATCATCACGCAGGAGGCGCCAGCCACGATAGCCTTGGACAGATCACCGGAGAAGCGGATACCTCCGTCGGCGATCATCGGCACGCCAGTGCCTTCAAGGGCAGCGGAGACGTTGGCGATGGCGCTGATCTGCGGCACGCCGACACCGGCAACGATACGCGTGGTGCAGATGGAGCCCGGGCCGATACCGACCTTGACTGCATCGGCGCCTGCGGCAACCAGTGCCCTGGCTGCTTCGCCGGTGGCGATGTTGCCGCCGATGACCTGCACCTGAGGGAAGTTTTCCTTGACCCAGCGAACGCGGTCGATCACGCCTTTGGAATGGCCGTGAGCGGTATCGACGACCACGACGTCAACGCCAGCCGCGACCAGTGCGGTGACGCGCTCGCCGGTGTCCTTGCCGGTACCGACTGCAGCGCCGACGCGCAGGCGAGCCTGATCGTCCTTGCTGGCCAGCGGGTAAGCCTTGGCTTTTTCGATGTCCTTGACGGTCATCATGCCCTTGAGCGCGAAGTTGCCGTCGACGATCAGGACTTTTTCCAGACGGTGCTTGTGCAGCAGTTCGCGCACTTCGTTCTTGTCGGCGCCTTCGCGCACAGTGACCAAGCGCTCTTTGGGCGTCATCACTTCGCGAACAGGGACATCAAGACGGTTTTCGAAGCGTACGTCGCGTGACGTCACGATGCCGACCAGGTCGCCATTGTGCAGAACCGGTACGCCGGAAATGTTGTGCATGCGGGTGAGTTCGAACAGATCGCGAACAGTGGCGTCGGCTTCGATCGTGATCGGGTCTTTAACGACGCCGGCCTCGAACTTCTTGACCTTGCGCACTTCGGCAGCTTGCTGCTCGATGGTCATGTTCTTGTGGATGATACCGATACCGCCTTCCTGGGCCATGGCAATTGCCAGACGGGCCTCGGTGACTGTATCCATTGCAGCAGAGACCAAAGGTATATTCAGCTCGATGCCACGGGTCAAACGGGTTTTCAGACTGACTTCGTTGGGAAGTACCTCGGAATAACCGGGCACAAGGAGAATGTCGTCGAATGTAAGGGCTTCTTGACTGATACGCAGCATCGCGGGGGCTCCCGGGCGGGAAATTGGAAGCGCGCCATTATACCCACAGACCCCGCCCGGCTCAATGTAAACCTCAGCCTATTATCAAAGCTGTTTATAGACGCACATTAACGCAGGAGACCGGGCGATCCAGACGTTCGGCGAAGTCATCCAGAAAGGTCTGCGTGAACGACGCATCCAGCCAGTTATTGAAGATGAAACCGAGGTTGGAAAACCCGCAGGCGTCGAGAAAAAGAAAGCCGTTGATGTCATCTTCGTGGCGGCATTCGGGGCAGGTGAAATTATCGGTATGACCGGGCATCCAGTCTTCCAGGCTGTCGAACAGCGCCTCCCCCACTTCGCGGCGACACTCCGGGCAACCGGCCTCTTCGGCAAAGTCGTTCAGCGGGGTATAGATGCAGCGCTTGGTGACGACTTCCAGGCCATTGACGACCTGCCCGAACGGCAACGCATCGGGGTTCTTCACCACCCGCTTCGCTCCGGGTGCCACTGCGTAGGCCATCTTGTTATAGGTGCGTCCACACGTGGTCAGCTCCGGCTCGACCACATCGAGCTTGACCAGCCAGCGCAGGATCAGCCGCGCCCTGGCCTCGTGCCCGGGAAAGGTGGAAATTTGCGGGACGATGATGCTTTGGGTGTTCATAACGGAGCGTCGCTTAAAGCTGTTCGAGGCCGCAGCTTAATAGGCTGGCCATTCAGGTCAAGAAGCAATCCTGCCTTTACCGACGAGACAGACCTGTGCGCCAGACCGGCATTGCCATTATGATGCCGGACATGATCAAAGACCCTTTCGCAAGACTCGGCCTCGACCGGGAAGTCCTTACTGTCAGCCAGCTCAACGGCCGTGCCCGTGTGCTGCTGGAAGACGTGTTCAGCAGTATCTGGGTCGAGGGGGAGATCTCCAACCTCTCGCGCCCGGCGTCGGGCCATGTGTACTTCACGCTGAAGGACTCTGGCGCGCAGGTCCGCTGCGCCTTGTTCCGGCAGAGCGCGGCGCGTGTGCGTCAGGCGCTCAAGGACGGCTTGCAGGTCAAGGTGCGCGGCAAGGTCTCGCTGTTTGAAGGCCGCGGCGACTATCAGTTGATTCTCGACACGGTGGAACCTGCCGGTGATGGTGCGTTGCGCCTGGCATTCGATGCGTTGAAAGCCAAGCTCAGCGACGAAGGCCTGTTCAGCGCCGAGCGCAAGGTCGCACTGCCGCTGCACCCGCAACGTATCGGGATTATCAGCTCTCCGACCGGTGCGGTGATCCGCGACATCATCAGCGTGTTCCGCCGTCGCGCGCCGCGGGTCGAGCTGACCTTGATTCCCACAGCCGTTCAGGGTCGCGAGGCGATCAACCAGATTGTCCGCGCGCTGAAGCTGGCCGACAGCAGGGGCTTCGATGCGTTGATCCTGGCCCGTGGTGGCGGCTCGCTGGAGGACCTGTGGTGCTTCAACGAAGAAGCTGTCGCCCGCGCCATCGACGCGTGCGTGACGCCGATTGTCAGCGCTGTCGGGCATGAAACCGATGTATCCATCAGCGACTTTGTCGCCGACGTGCGCGCACCGACGCCCTCCGCTGCCGCCGAACTGCTCGCCCCGGATTCCAGCGACCTGCATCGACGCGTCGACAACCTGCACCGGCGACTGGTCAGCCGCATGCAGGACCGCCTGATGCGCGAGCGGCTGCGTCTGGAGGGTATTTCCCGGCGTCTGCGCCACCCTGGCGAGCGCTTGCGTCAACAGTCGCAACGGCTGGATGATCTGGACATGCGCCTGCGCCGCGCCTTCGAACAGAACATGCATCAACGCCAAGTGCGTCTGGCGCACCTGCAGAGCCGCCTTGCTGCCCAGCACCCGGGCCGGACCCTGGCCTTTTTGCGCCAACGTCTGGATGCCCTGGCCGAGCGTCTGCCGCGAGCCATTCGTGAACAGATCAAGGCGCGCAAGCTGCAACTGCAAAGTCAGGTGCAGACCCTCAACGTGGTCAGCCCGCTCGCCACACTGGGACGCGGTTACAGCATCCTGCTCGACGAGCGCGGCCATGCGATCCGCAGCGCGGCACAGACGCAAACGGGCCAACGGCTTACCGCCAGGCTCGGCGAAGGCGAACTGCAAGTGCGCGTTGAAGACAATCACCTCACACCCGTGACCCTCTCCCTTCTGGACTGACTGCCTGATGCTACGTTTTATCGCCCCGCTGTTCGCCCTGCTGCTCTGTCTTCCCGCTCACGCTGACAGCTTTATTACCCGCGCACTCGACAAACCGGTGCCAGGCGGCGTGGCGGTTGTCGATCTGGGCACTGGCGCTCAGGCTCCGACCGCCACCTATCAAGGCAAACCGGTGCTGGTGGTCAAGGAACAGGGCACGCGCTGGCTGGCCATCGTGGGCATTCCGTTGACCGTCAAACCCGGCACTCAGCAAGTCACGTCCGGCGGGCGCACGCTCAACTTCACCGTTGGCAGCAAGAAATACCCGGAGCAGCACATCACGCTCAAGAACAAACGTCAGGTCAATCCCAACCCTGAAGACAACAAACGCATCGAGGGCGAATTGGCCGAACAACTGCGCGCTTACCGCAGTTTCAGCCCAGGCACGCCAAGCAACCTGATTCTGGACAAGCCGGTCAACGGCCCGCTGTCGAGCAAATTCGGCGTGCGTCGCTTCTTCAACGGCGAAGAGCGCAACCCGCATTCGGGACTCGACTTCGCGGTTCCGGCCGGCACACCGATCAAGTCCCCGGCAGCGGGCAAGGTCATCCTGACCGGCAATTACTTCTTCAATGGCAACACCGTATTCGTCGATCACGGGCAAGGCTTCATCAGCATGTTTTGCCATATGTCGAAGATCGACGTGAAGGTCGGCGACCTCGTCCCGCGTGGCGGAGTGGTCGGCAAGGTCGGCGCCACCGGTCGCGCAACCGGGCCGCACATGCACTGGAACGTCAGCCTCAACGATGCGCGCGTGGACCCGGCGATCTTCATCGGCGCTTTTCAGCCGTAAGCCTGTTAGTGAGCGAGCGTTACGGCGTTCGCTCACGCAAGCCCTCACTTGCGCACATCGCTTTCGACCAACAATAACCTGGATATAACGCTTTAAATACCGCTATAAAAAATCGTCAAAGGCGTATTTTCGAGAATTTATTCCAATCTTTTTCAAGTGCTTGCCATCATCCATGCCAATGGTTACGGTTGGCCTCATGAAAACCTCTCAAACCCTTATTCTGTTGCGCCAACACCGGTGCCTCAGCCTGGTCAGCGCCCGACTGCCTGGCTAGCATGCTGTGCCTCGTCCCTGTGTTCGCAATTCCCTGTGCTATCTATCCAGAACGGCAGGCCGCCCAACCCCGGCCCCGTGAATACAAAAGGATTTCCTGATGACCATGCTCAAAGACCCTTCGAAGAAGTACCGTGCGTTCCCGACCATTGATCTGCCTGACCGCACCTGGCCTTCGAGGACCATCGATGCAGCGCCGATCTGGTGCAGCTCCGACCTGCGCGACGGCAACCAGTCGCTGATCGAACCCATGGACGCGGCCAAGAAACTGCGCTTCTGGAAAACCCTGGTCAGCGTTGGCGTCAAGGAAATCGAGGCATCCTTTCCATCGGCTTCGCAGACTGACTTCGACTTCGTGCGTACCCTGATCGAAGACGGACATATCCCGGATGACACCACCATCCAGGTACTGACCCAGGCTCGCGAAGACCTGATCGCCCGCACCTTCGAATCGCTGCGCGGCGCGAAAAAGGCCATTGTTCACCTGTATAACGCGACCAGCCCGTCATTCCGCCGCATCGTCTTCAATCAGGACAAGGCCGGGGTGAAAGAGATCGCGGTCAACGCGGCCAAGCTGTTCGTCAAATATGCAGCACAACAGCCTGAAACCCAGTGGACCTTCGAGTACTCGCCGGAAACCTTCAGTGCGACCGAGCTGGAATTCGCCAAGGAAGTCTGCGATGCGGTGATCGAAGTGTGGAACCCGACGCCTGAGAACAAGGTGATCCTCAACCTCCCGGCCACCGTGGAAGTGGCGACACCCAATATCTACGCTGACCAGATCGAATGGTTCGGCCGCAATATTACCCGCCGCGACAGCGTGCTGATCAGCCTGCATACCCACAACGACCGTGGTACGGGCGTTGCCGCTACCGAGCTGGGCCTGATGGCCGGCGCAGATCGCGTCGAGGGCTGCCTGTTCGGTAACGGCGAGCGGACCGGCAACGTCGATCTGGTCACCGTGGCCCTGAACCTTTACACCCAAGGCATCAACCCGGAGCTGGATTTCTCGGATATCGACGGTGTGCGCAAGGTCGTCGAAGAATGCAACCAGATTCCTGTGCACCCACGTCACCCGTACGTTGGCGACCTGGTGCACACCGCGTTCTCCGGTTCGCACCAGGATGCGATTCGCAAGGGTTTCACCCAGCAGAAGGAAGGCGAGTTGTGGGAAGTGCCTTACCTGCCGATTGACCCGGCCGACATCGGTCGCAGCTACGAGGCGGTGATTCGCGTCAACAGCCAGTCGGGCAAAGGTGGCATCACTTACCTGCTGGAACAGGAATATGGCATCTCCCTGCCACGCCGCATGCAGATCGAGTTCAGCCAGGTGGTTCAGGGTGAAACCGATCGTCTGGGTCTGGAGATGACGGCCGAGCAGATTCACTCGCTGTTGCGTCGTGAGTACCTGCAAGCCAACGTTCCTTATGCGCTGATCAGCCATAAGTTGCAGGAGGAGAACGGCAACAGCTCGGTGGATGCCGAGGTGCACGTCGACGGCGAAACCCAGCACTGGCGCGGCAAGGGCAAGGGCGCCTTGGAAGCACTGGTTGCCGGTCTGCCGGTGGCCGTGGAAATCATGGATTACAACGAGCATGCGATCGGCTCGGGTACCACCGCCAAGGCGGCCGCCTACATCGAGCTGCGCGTGAATGGCGAACGCGCCGTCCATGGCGTGGGCATCGATGAAAACATCACCACGGCGAGCTTCCGCGCCCTGTTCAGTGCCCTGAATCGTTCACTCAGCCAGACCCAGGCCAAAGCGGCCTGATTCGATAGCCGGATGGCGGACGCAGGTCCGTCATCCGCATCGCCCTCTTCCCTCCCCGCCTCACACTGCACCAGCCTCTTGCATTCCGCGCATGACCCTGCCTGTTTCGGCATAATCTTTTTCATTTATGCTGTGGTAGCATGCTGCCCTTACTCCAGAGCGCGCCCAATCCAACAGCAATTCATATGCTGACGATGCCTGCTCGGACTTACCTGCCAGCTGCACCTTTCCTATAAAACCAAGACGACTATTGCATTGATTTCCGGACGAAAAGAATGCTCGGGCAGACCCACCGTGCATTGAAATTACCATCGGCCTCGGTACGCTGAGCTGATCCAATCACATTTGGAGCGATTATGCCCAAGGCTTCCCATCAAGATTTGCGCCGTAGCTTCCGTGCGCTCACCTCGTCGAACGCTTGCTTTCACACAGCCTCGGTGTTCGACCCCATGTCAGCGCGAATCGCAGCGGATCTGGGCTTTGAAGTAGGCATCCTCGGCGGCTCCGTGGCGTCGCTGCAAGTCCTGGCAGCCCCTGACTTCGCCCTGATCACCCTGAGCGAATTCGTTGAACAGGCCACGCGCATCGGCCGTGTCGCACAGCTCCCGGTCATCGCGGACGCAGACCATGGTTATGGCAATGCCCTTAACGTCATGCGCACCGTTGTCGAACTGGAACGTGCCGGTATTTCTGCACTGACGATCGAAGATACCCTGCTGCCGGCACAGTTCGGACGCAAATCCACTGATCTGATTTCCACTGCCGAAGGTGTTGGCAAGATCCGCGCAGCGCTGGAGGCTCGCGTCGATCCAGAGATGTCGATTTTCGCTCGTACCAACGCAGCGATCATTCCGGTTCAGGAAGCCATCAGCCGGGTTCAGCAGTATCAGGCTGCCGGGGCTGACGGCATTACCATCGTCGGCATTCGGGACTTTGATCACCTGGCGCAGATATCCGAAGGCGTGACCGTACCGCTGATGCTGGTGACGTACGGCAACCCGGAACTGCACGACAACGCGCGCCTTGCCGAGATGGGTGTGAGGATTTGCGTGCATGGCCACGCAGCGTACTTCGCGGCGATCAAGGCCACCTATGACTGCCTGCGCGAGCAGCGTCAGATACTGGGCAACGAATCGAACATGAGTGCGACTGAACTGACCCACACCTACACGCAGCCTGAAGACTACGTAGAGTGGGCCCGTAAGTTCATGAACGTGAACGAGTGACAGGCAACGCTGGACGCTGCGCCGCCTGATCAGGGGCGCAAGCAGCTGAATGCCCACGCAACACTGTGCGCGGGCATGATGAGCGTCACTTCGGACGCAAAGCAGGCGATATCACGCGGTGGTGTTTACACCGCCACCGGTTTCCAGCTGCAGCAACGAGGCCTGCAACGTCTGCAGGTTGGCGCTGATGGTCGCGATCTGGCCCTGAATCGCCATGGATTTCTGCGCCTTCTCTTCCGCTGACCCTTTACCGCTTTGAGCAGCAGCCAGCTGCGCCTTCTGCTCGGCGAGTTGCTTCTGAGCGTCCTTGATCTGCTGCTTTATCTGCTCGATCGTCTGATTGAGAGACGATTCGCTGGAGCCACCCACGCTGCCGCCGCCACCCGCTGCACCGGCCTTGCCACCTTCAGTTGACGCCTGATCAGAGCTTTTCTCCGTTTCGGTAGTCGTGGTGGCGGCAGCAGTCGCGGTCTTGGCCGTTTCAGCATCAGTAGGCTTGACCGTTAGAGTAAACGAGCTTGAGTAACTGTTCAGCGTGGAGGTATTGATAGTAGTCATGACGGTCTCCTGGAAGTCTGGAACAGCTATCGGCCGACTGGAAACATTCTGAAGTACTTTTATTGAATATTGAAAGAGTCCGCGTCCAGCCCAGCCGGAAACCGCGTACGGTAGGCTTGCAGGTCTGCCGCGCTGAGCGTCGCCCTGAACACTCCATCCGCTTCGCCCGCGCTCAACAGGCTCTCGCCCTGAAAATCCAGGACCTGACTGTCACCGGTGTACGCAAAGCCCTTGCCGTCCGACCCGACGCGATTGACCGCCGCCACGTAGCACAGGTTTTCAATGGCTCTGGCGGGCAGCAGGCGGTTCCAGTGCAGACGCCGTGCGCCCGGCCAGTTGGCGGTGTACAGCAACAGATCGGTGTCCTGGGCGTCACGGCTCCAGACCGGAAAGCGCAGGTCATAGCAGATCAGCGGGCGTACACGCCAGCCGTTGAGCTCAAACATCACCTGGCGATCACCCGGCGTGTAGTGCTCGTGTTCACCGGCCATGCGAAACAGATGACGCTTGTCGTAATGCAGCAGTTCACCGTCTGGCCGCGCCCACAACAGGCGATTGCGATGACTGCCATCGGCAGCGCGCATCATGACGCTGCCGGTCACCACGGCGTTGATACGCCTGGCCTGCGCCAATAGCCATAGCGATGTAGGCCCGGCTTCCGGCTCTGACAGGGCCTCGGACTCCATCGAGAACCCGGTGGTGAACATCTCTGGCAGGATCACCAGGTCCGCGCCGCGCGCCTGATCCAGCAATGGCTCGAAATGCTCGAGATTGGCCTCGCGATCATGCCACGCCAGCGTGGTCTGGATCAGTGCGAGGTTGAGGTTGGGCAGCCCGCTTATATCGCGCATAGTTTCTCCGCCGCCAGACGCAGCGTCTCTTCCTGTTTGGCGAAGCACAGGCGGATCAGGCGCTGCCCTTCTGGCGGGCTCTGGTAGAACACCGAAATCGGAATGCTCGCCACGCCATGCTCACGGGTCATCCACAAGGCCATGTCGACGTCATTGAGGTCGGGCCTGATCTGCGAGTAATCGACCAACTGGAAATAAGTCCCGCCCACCGGCCGGAAGCTGAAACGCGACTCGGCCAGATGACTGCAGAAAAAGTCGCGCTTGGCCTGATAGAAGCCTGGCAGTTCATCGACATGCTCAGGGTGTTCGGCCATGAAGTCGGCCAATGCGTATTGCAACGGCGTGACACCACAGAAGCTCACATACTGATGCACCTTGCGCAGTTCGGACGTCAGCGCAGGCGGCGCGACCACGTAACCGGTTTTCCAGCCTGTGACGTGATAGGTCTTGCCGAACGAGCTGACGACGAAGGCGCGCTGATACAGCGCTTCGTGGTCGAGCACACTGACGTGGCGTGCGCCGTCAAACACCAGGTGTTCATAGACTTCATCGCTGAGCAGGTAAATGTCGCGATCGGCGATCAGCGCGGCCAGTCGATCAAGCTCTGAACGACTGATCAGAGCGCCGCTGGGGTTGTGCGGGCTGTTGATGACAATCATGCGGGTACGCGGGCTCAGCGCATCGCTGAGCTTTTGCCAGTCGATGGAGAAGTCATCCAGCCCCAGTTGCACATGAACGCAGCGCCCACCGGCCAGTTCGACGGCAGGCTCGTAGCTGTCATAACAAGGGTCGAAAATGATCACTTCATCGCCAGCACGAATAACGCTATGGATCGCACAGAAAATCGCCTGGGTGGCACCCGGTGTAATAGTGATTTCAGTGTCCGCGTTGACCGTACGCCCGTAGCTGCGGGCGATCTTTGCCGCAACTTGCTGACGAAGCGCAGGCAGCCCGGTCATCGGTGAGTATTGGTTATGGCCTTGAGTGACGTGTCGGCAGACCGCATCACGCAGCGCCTGCGGCCCGTCAAAATCAGGAAACCCCTGGGACAGGTTGATAGCTCCGGTTTCGGCGGCCAGCTGTGACATGACGGTGAAGATAGTGGTGCCCACGTTGGGCAACTTGCTGTCGATCATGGAACCCTTTCCCTGCAATCTCCCGGCACCGGGCGGCACGGGGTCAGGCAGGATAGCCCATTAAACGGACACAAAAAAAGGCGCCGAAGCGCCTTTTTCCAGATGCTGACTCAGCGCTTGTCGCGGCGCTTCTTGTCGGCCTTCTTGTGGTGCGACATCATCCGACGCTTCTTGTTGACCTGACGGTCAGTGAGCGTGTTCTTGTTGCCTTCATACGGGTTCTCGCCGCCCTTGAACTCGATACGGATCGGCGTACCGACCAGTTTGAGCACACGTCGGTAAGTGTTTTCCAGGTAACGGACGTAGGACTTGGGTACTTTCTCGACCTGATTACCGTGGATCACGATCAGCGGCGGGTTGGCACCACCCAAGTGAGCGTAGCGCAGCTTGATGCGGCGGCTGCCGACCATCGGTGGCGCATGCTCGCTGACCGCATCTTCGAGAATCTGCGTCAGGCGGCTGGTTGGCCAGCGGGTTACCGCAGACTTGAACGAGTTCTGTACCGACTGATACAGGTTGCCCACGCCCGTGCCGTGCAGTGCGGAGATGAAGTGGATGTCGGCGAAGTCGACGAAGAACAACCGGCGCTCCAGCTCGATCTTCACGAAATCGCGTTCGCCCGGCGTCATGCCGTCCCACTTGTTCAGCGCGATGACCAGCGCACGACCCGCTTCAAGGGCGAAGCCCAGCAGGTTCAGGTCGTGGTCGACCACACCTTCGCGGGCGTCCATCACAAAGATCACCACGTTGGCGTCCTTGATGGCCTGCAGCGTCTTGACCACCGAGAACTT
This sequence comes from Pseudomonas sp. ICMP 10191, assembly GCF_001467335.1. Classification (NCBI taxonomy): domain Bacteria; kingdom Pseudomonadati; phylum Pseudomonadota; class Gammaproteobacteria; order Pseudomonadales; family Pseudomonadaceae; genus Pseudomonas; species Pseudomonas sp. ICMP 10191. The sequence goes on along the minus strand of NZ_LKGW01000013.1, from coordinate 24,853 downwards.
TTCAACTTCCTCGTGGATCTTGCCGCGCTTGCGCACACCCGCGGTGTCGATCAGCGTGTACTTCTCTTCGTTACGCTCGAAGGGAATGTAGATACTGTCGCGCGTGGTGCCTGGCTCGTCATAGACGATAACCCGGTCTTCACCCAGCATACGGTTGACCAGCGTCGACTTGCCGACGTTGGGACGACCGATGATGGCGATCTTGATGCCGTCTTTCTCGCTAGGGCCGGGAATGCGCTTGGCTTCCTGACCTTCGGCGACTTCCTCGACCTCAACGCCCTCTTCAGGCTCGTCTTCGTCCCTGGGGAATTCGCGCAGAGCGATTTCGAGCATCTGCGAGATACCACGACCGTGGGCACCGGCCACCGGGATGGCATCGCCCAGGCCCATCGGGCTGAACTCGGCGCGTGCCAGGTTCTCGTCGATGTTGTCGATCTTGTTGGCAACCACGTAGGAACGCTTGTTGCGCTTGCGCAGGTGCTCACCAATCATCTGATCAGCAGCGGTGTAGCCCGCACGGGCGTCCACCAGAAACAGCACCACATCGGCTTCTTCAATGGCCAGCAGCGACTGCTCGGCCATCTTTTCGTCCATGCCATGCTCGTCACCGGAGATACCGCCGGTGTCGATCAGAATATAGGAGCGCCCTTGCCACTTCGCCTCTCCGTATTGGCGATCACGGGTAAGACCGGACAGATCGCCGACAATGGCGTCGCGAGTCCTGGTCAGGCGGTTGAACATGGTGGACTTGCCGACGTTCGGTCGACCCACCAGGGCGATTACGGGAACCATGCGGCTCTCCACTTCGTTATTTCAGAAAATACAAAAGCCGCTGCAGGGCAGCGGCCGGAGTTCGGGGCGATGCCACAAAGGCACCGCAGCCTTGCCGAAGCAAGGGCACCCGGGGCCATTGGCCCCGGGCATGGACACTTATTGCTTGATGGTCAGGGCTTCCAGTTTGCCGCTGTTGCCATACACGTAAATCATGTCCCCAACCACCAGCGGACGCGCACGCAGGCCGTCGCTGTCGATACGTTCGCGACCGACAAAACGACCGTCCACCTGGCTCAACAGGTGCAGGTAGCCTTCCATGTCACCGACCGCTACATAGCTGGAATACACTTCCGGCGCGCCGAGCTGGCGGCGAGCCAGTGATTCGTTGCTCCACAGTGCAGAGGACGAACGCTCGTCGATACCTTCGACAGTACCGGAGGCCAGAGTGGCATAGACGCTGCCAAAGCCCTGGGCGACACCCGAGTAGCTCGAAGCATCACGCTGCCAGAGGACACGACCGCTTTCCAGATCGAGACCGGCGACGCGACCCTGATAGGTAGCAACGTACAGCGTACCGCCGGACAGCAACAGGCCGCCGTCGATATCGACCACACGATCCAGTTCCGAGCGACCTTGCGGGATGGCAACACGCTGCTCCCAGATCGGCACGCCGTTGGTGATATCCAGAGCGACGACCTTGCCGGTCGACAGACCTGCCACGGCAAGACGGTTAGTCGCCAGCGGAGCACCGGTACCGCGCAGGGTCAGCACCGCCGGGGTACTTTCGTAGATCCAGAGCTGCGAACCGGTAGAGGCGTCGAAACCGACGATGCGGTCATCCTGAGTCTGGACAACGACCACGGAACCGTTGGTGGCAGGCGGAGCCAGCACTTCGCTGGTGACGCGAGCGCGCCACTTTTCTTCACCGGACGTGGCGTCCATGGCAATCACTTCACCCTTGAGGGTGCCGATCATCACCAGTCCGTAGCCCACGCCGACTGCACCGGAAACGGGCAGGTCGAGATCCTTCTTCCAGATCACGTCGCCAGTCAGACGGTCCAGCGACACGACTTCGCCCGTGACGTCAGCCGCATAGATGCGGTCGCCATCAATGGCCGGCACGAGCATGTTGTAAGTCTTACCCTGACCGTCGCCAATGGAACGGCTCCACTGCTTGTGCAGAACCACTTCTTCTTTGAAGTCGGTCAGCTCGGCCGGAGGCAATTCCTTTTTGCTGTTGCTGCTGCAACCCGCGGCCAGAATGGCCAGAGCCAGCAATGCTGCATGTTTCCAACGAATCACGTCACGCATCCCCTTTCGCCAGATCGTCGAGCTTCATTTGCAGGCCACCCACTGCTGCGTCTTCGGACAGAGCAGATTTGGCCTTTTGGTATGCAGCATACGCCTCGTCGGTACGACCCAGCTGTACCAGCAGGTCACCCTTGAGTTCTTCACGACTGGCGAGGAAAGCCTTGTCGGCATCGCCGTCGAGCAGCTTCAGCGCGTCATCGGTCTTGTTCTGCGCAGCCAGCACGCGTGCCAGACGCTGACGGGCAATCTCGCCCAGCGTGTCATTGGCAGGTTTGTCGGCCACGGTTTTCAGCTCGGCTGCGGCATCGTCCAGCTTGCCAGCATCGACCGCCACCTTGGCGACGAACAGGCTACCGAACTGTGCGTAGGTAGTGCCACCGAATTCGCTTTTCAGTTTGCCGGAGATCTCGGCGACACGTGCGGTGTCTGCCTGACCACTGGGCGTCAGTGCGGTTTCCAGCAATTGCTGATAAAGCATCGAGGCGCCTTGCGACTGGCTGGCCTGATACCTGTGCCAGAACTGCCAACCCAGAACCACGACCAGCGCAAGCAGACCGCCGGTCAACAGAGGTTTGCCGTTGCGCTGCCACCAGTCCTTCATTACCGCCAGCTCTTCATCTTCGGTACCCGACACCCCAATACTCCTATTCGCTAAACGGCTGTTAAATCAGCTTCAACCCTGCACGACGCAGGAGGCCAGGTGCTCTGACAGAGCATCCCAGGCAATATTTTGTTGTTCACCCTGGCCACGCAGGGGCTTGACGCCAATGACCTTCGCCGCCAGTTCTTCTTCGCCGAGGATCAGTGCGAACAGCGCACCGCTCTTGTCGGCCTTCTTGAACTGGCTTTTGAAGCTGCCGGCACCGGCGTTGACCTGCAACCGCAGGGTCGGCAGCTGATCACGGACCTTTTCGGTCAGTGCCAGTGCCGCCAGCTCGGCCGCTTCGCCGAATGCACACAGGTAGACATCGACCTGACGGGCAATCTCTTCCGGCACCTGCTCAAGGGTTTCGAGCAGCAGAACCAGTCGCTCGATACCCATCGCGAAACCGACGCCTGCAGTAGGCTTGCCACCCATCTGCTCGACCAGACCGTCGTAACGACCGCCCGCACAGACCGTACCCTGGGCACCGAGTTGATCGGTGACCCACTCGAAAACGGTCTTGCTGTAGTAGTCCAGGCCACGCACCAGCTTGGGATTGATCACATAAGGGATACCGGCGGCGTCCAGACGGGCCTTCAGGCCTTCGAAGTGAACGCGGGATTCGTCATCCAGGTAGTCCGCCAGTTTAGGCGCATCGACCAGCACAGCCTGGGTTTCAGGGTGCTTGGTGTCCAGCACGCGCAGCGGGTTGGTTTTCAGGCGGCGCTGGCTGTCTTCGTCCAGTTGGTCGAGACGTGCCGAGAGGTATTCGACCAGCGCGTCGCGATAACGCGCACGCGCCTCGCTGGTGCCCAGGCTGTTCAGCTCGAGCTTCACGGCGTTACGAATGCCCAGCAGGCCCCACAGGCGCCAGGTCATGACAATCAGCTCGGCATCGATATCCGGACCGTCCAGGTTGAAAACCTCGACACCGATCTGATGAAACTGACGATAACGGCCTTTCTGTGGACGCTCGTGACGGAACATCGGACCGATGTACCACAGTTTTTGAACCTGGCCGCCGCCAGTGATGCCGTGTTCGAGGACCGCACGCACGCATGCGGCGGTGCCTTCAGGGCGCAGGGTCAGAGAGTCACCGTTACGATCGGCGAAGGTGTACATCTCTTTCTCGACGATATCGGTCACTTCACCGATGGAGCGCTTGAACAGCTCGGTGAATTCGACGATAGGCATACGAATCTGGCGGTAACCGTAGTTATCCAGCAGACGGGCAACAGTGCCTTCGAAGTGACGCCACAACGGCGTCTGCTCGGGCAGGATGTCGTTCATGCCACGAATGGCTTGTAGAGACTTACTCACAGAAAATCCTTAGCAATCCGGGTTAGCCGCGCACGATGACCGAGGCGTCGGCTTCGGCTTTTTCAGCCGCTTTCTCGCGAATCAAGCGTTCCAGCTCATTCACGAGATTGTCATTGGTCAGTTTCTGCGCGGGTTTGCCGTCGATGTAGATCAGGTTCGGCGTACCACCGGTCAGGCCGATATGCGCCTCTTTGGCTTCGCCCGGACCATTGACCACACAACCGATGACCGCGACATCGAGCGGAACCAGCAAATCCTCGAGGCGACCTTCCAGCTCGTTCATGGTCTTGACCACATCGAAGTTCTGCCGCGAGCAGCTCGGGCAGGCGATGAAGTTGATTCCACGCGAACGAAGGCGCAACGATTTAAGAATGTCGTACCCGACCTTCACTTCCTCGACCGGGTCAGCCGCCAGCGAGATGCGGATAGTATCGCCAATTCCTTCGGCGAGCAGCATACCGAGACCGACAGCCGATTTCACCGTACCTGAACGCAAGCCACCGGCTTCGGTGATGCCCAGGTGCAGCGGCTGAACAATCTCCTTGGCCAGCAGGCGATAGGCAGCGACGGCCATAAACACATCGGAAGCCTTGACGCTGACCTTGAAGTCCGGAAAGTTCAGGCGTTCCAGATGCTCGACATGGCGCAGCGCAGATTCTACCAAGGCCTCTGGCGTAGGCTCGCCGTACTTCTTCTGCAGGTCTTTTTCCAGCGAACCGGCGTTGACGCCGATACGGATCGGGATGCCTCGATCACGCGCAGCATCGACCACGGCCCGCACACGGTCTTCACGACCGATATTGCCCGGGTTGATACGCAGACAGTCGACGCCCAGCTCCGCCACACGCAGGGCGATGCGGTAATCGAAGTGGATGTCGGCGACCAGCGGCACCTTGACCAGCTGCTTGATGCGGCCGAATGCTTCGGCAGCGTCCATGTCAGGCACCGAAACACGCACGATGTCGACACCCGCCGCTTCCAGACGATTGATCTGTGCCACGGTAGCGGCCACATCGTTGGTATCACTGTTGGTCATGCTTTGCACCGCGATCGGCGCATCACCGCCGACTGGTACGGAACCGACCCATATTTTCCGGGATTCGCGACGCTTGATTGGAGATTCGCCGTGCATGACTTATTGCCCTAGCTTCAGGCGAGCAGTTTCGCCGCTGGTAAAAGGTGCTACATCCACAGGCTGACCGTTGTAGCTGACCTGCGCACCACGCGCATAGCCCAGACGCAGGGTCAACGGCGGCTTGCCGCTGACATCCAGACTGTCGCCCTTGCGCTTGAGGCCGCTGACCAGCACCTTGCCGTTTCCGTCAGTGACCTGGGTCCAGCAATCGGCAACGAACTGTACGGTCACCTGACCGGCACCCGCCACGACAGGCGCTGGCTGCTCGGCAGGTGCAGTCGGCATCGACGGCACGGTCGGCGCAGCAACGGGGGCTTGCGGCGTGCTCGCCGGTGGCGTGGCAGCAGCAGGCGTCTGTGTTTGTGGTTGTGCGGTTGCATGACCTGTAACGCTGGAAGCCGGGGCCGCTGGCGCAGCAGCTGGCGCCTCACTGGCAGGCGCACCGGTATTCAACGGCAAGGAAGTTTGTCCGGAGGCAGGCGTTTCAGCCACAGCAGGCTCTTCCGGCTCGTCGAGCGGGTGAATCTGCGTGGTGCCGTCGGCACTTTCGACTTCGACGTGCTCCATGTTCAGCCCGGACTGATCCTTGCCGCGCAAGGTCGCCTGATCCTGCCACCAGAAGAAACCACCGCCGACCAGGATCACCAGCAACAGCAGGCTGACGATACGCAGAATGTTGTGCGACAGCCTGACCGGCTCTTCGATACGGCCCAGCGCGTGGACCGAACTGCCCTTACCGTCAGTGCCGGTGAACTGGTCGAACTGTTCGACCAGCGCCGCCTGATCAAGGTCAAGCAGTTTGGCGTAGGCACGCACGTAGCCCCGGGCAAACGTATGCCCAGGCAGCTTTTCAAACTGGCCGTTCTCCAGATTGGTCAGGGAGGTCACGGTGAGATTGAGTCTCAAGGCCACATCTGGCAGCGACCAGCTCCTGCTCTCGCGGGCCTGGCGCAGGGTTTCTCCAGGATTCACGCGATTGGTTGCTACAACTTCGGGATGCGCCGCTTTCATCATTGCTCCGACAGGTATTGCTGATATTCCGGCGTACCGGGATAGAGTCTTTTCAACAGCAGGCCAAAGCTGGCTGCCTTGTTACGATCATCATATATCTTCGCCAGCCGTGTACCGAGCAATAGACTACGTGCATTTTGCTCGCTGAGTTGGCTAAAACGGTCGTAATAGTCACGCGCCGGCACATATTGCTTGTCTTCGTAGGACAGCTGAGCCATTTCCAGCAAGGATAATGGCAACTGACGGTCCAGGCGCAATGCCTTGGTAAAATGCTCGCGAGCCTGCTCGCGGTTGCCCAGTTTCAGCGAGGTCATGCCCAGGCTTTCAAAAACCCGTGACCGCTCAGGATACAGGTTGTCGGCAGCCGCCTGTTCAAAACGCTCGTAGGCTTCCTTGTAACGTTTTTGCTCGAACAGAAAACTGCCGTAATTGTTGACGATACGTGTTTCGTTATTGCTGGCGGCCAACGCCTTGCGAAAGTACTGCTCTGCCAGCTCCGGCTCCATCTCTGTCTGGAACACCAGGGCCAGCGCGGCGTTGGCCTGCGCATCCGAGCTGTCGAGTTCAAGCGCCTTTTTCAGCGGAACCTTGGCGCGCTCGGTCTGCCCCTGCTGGAAATAACCCAGGCCAAGCTGCACGTAAGCCTTGCGCGCTTCCTCGCGCCCCTGGGCCGTCGTCAGCGGATTGACGTTACCGGTGGACACGCACGCTGTCAGCAGGACGACAACACAGAGCAGCAGCGAGGCACGCACAGGCATGGAGTCTCTCTCGGTCAGGTTCGCAGTCAGGTTCGAGTCACCGCGACAGGGGCCGCATCGGCCTCGGCGCTCAACTCACGCACTGCAATGTAGCGTTCGCTACGGCGTGTGCGGTCCATCACCTGCCCGACCAACTGGCCGCATGCAGCATCGATATCTTCACCGCGTGTGGTGCGCACAGTGACGTTATAACCGGCCTGATGCAACAGGTCCTGAAAACGACGGATTGCGTTGTTGCTGGGACGCTCGTAACCGGAGTGCGGAAACGGGTTGAACGGAATCAGGTTGATCTTGCAAGGTGTGTCCTTGAGCAGTTCGATCATCTCGACCGCGTGCTCTACCTTGTCGTTGATGTCCTTGAGCATGGTGTACTCGATGGTGAGCACACGCTTTTCGCCCAGATTGGACATATAGCGACGGCAGGACTCGAGAAGCATTTTCAACGGGTATTTCTTGTTGAGCGGCACCAACTGGTTGCGCAGCGCATCATTCGGTGCGTGCAGCGACAAGGCCAAGGACACGTCGATGTGCTTGGAAAGCTCATCGATCATCGGCACCACACCGGAGGTGGACAAGGTCACCCGGCGCTTGGAAATGCCATACCCCAGGTCATCCATCATCAGATGCATGGCGGCAATGACATTGTCGAAGTTCAGCAGCGGCTCACCCATGCCCATCATCACCACGTTGGTGATGGCACGGTCGACGGTCGCCGGGACGCTGCCGAAGGATTTGTTGGCAATCCACACCTGACCGATGACTTCGGCGGCGGTGAGGTTGCTGTTGAAGCCTTGCTTGCCCGTGGAACAGAAGCTGCAATCCAGGGCACAGCCCGCCTGGGACGAAACACACAAGGTGCCACGCTTGCCCTGCGGAATGTAGACGGTCTCGACACAGCTGCCGGACTCTACGCGCACCACCCATTTACGGGTGCCGTCGCTGGAGATGTCCTCGCTGACCACTTCGGGACCGCGAACTTCGGCACAGGCCTTGAGCTTTTCGCGCAGGGCCTTGCTGACGTTCGTCATCGCGTCGAAATCGTCGACGCCGAAGTGGTGAATCCACTTCATGACCTGACCGGCACGGAAGCGCTTCTCCCCGATAGAGTCGAAGAATTTCTCCATTTCCTGTTGAGTCAGCCCCAGCAGGTTGGTTTTACCAGTCGATGCAATCATGAATTCACCCTTCACTCGTCAGTCAAAAATGACTTAGCGAGCGGTTACTTCGGTAGCTGCGAAGAAGTACGAGATTTCGCGAGCGGCGGCTGCTTCGGAATCGGAGCCGTGAACAGCGTTGGCGTCGATGGAATCAGCGAAATCAGCACGGATGGTGCCGGCAGCAGCTTCTTTAGGGTTGGTAGCGCCCATCAGCTCGCGGTTCAGAGCGATAGCGTTTTCGCCTTCCAGAACCTGAACGACAACCGGACCGGAGATCATGAAAGCAACCAGGTCGCCGAAGAAACCGCGAGCGCTGTGCTCAGCGTAGAAACCTTCAGCTTCGGCCTTGGACAGTTGCTTCAGCTTGGAAGCGACAACGCGCAGACCGGCTTTTTCGAAACGAGTGGTGATCTCGCCGATTACGTTCTTGGCAACGGCGTCAGGCTTGATGATGGAGAAAGTACGTTGAACAGCCATGGTGAAACTCCAGAAGCAGTGATTGAAGCGAAAAATTAAACCCGCGAATTATACGCGGGTTCTGGTGTATTGCCTAACTGCGTACGTTACTGAACGTCAATCGGCCTCTTCGATCCATAACCCCTGGATCGCCTCGAGAACCTTTTCCCCACTACGGTCCGGGTGGTCATCGAACTCAGGCAAGGCCATGACCAGATTACGCAGCCTGGGAAAACTCACAGTCAGCGGATCGACATCCGGGTGGCTTTCAGCCAGCTGGATGGCGATTTCCTGCACATCAACCCATTTGAGACTCATGAGCAATCCTTGAATCAGTGTGGCGCTTCAGCGGCGTGGTTGAGCGAATACTTGGGTATTTCGACCGTGAGGTCTTCGTTGCCGACAATGGCCTGACAGGACAGACGCGATTGCGCTTCCAGCCCCCACGCCTTGTCGAGCATGTCTTCTTCCAGCTCATCGGCTTCATTCAGCGAACCGAAACCTTCGCGAATGATGCAATGGCAGGTGGTGCACGCACACACGCCACCACAGGCGCTTTCAATCTCGATGTGGTGCTCGTGGGCAATGTCGAGAATAGACGTGCCGGGCTCCACTTCTACAACCAGCCCGTCCGGGCAATGCTCGGCGTGGGGCAGAAAAATCACCTGCGGCATCAGTTATTCCTCAATCTCATTCAAGTTGCGCCCGGCCAGTGCGGCTTTTACCGTCGAATCGAGGCGTCGGGCAGCAAATGCATCGGTTACCTGCGACAGACGCTTGGTCTGCTGCTCGATGGCATAACCATCGGTGCCTTGCATCAGTTCACGGAGTTCGTCCATCTGCAGATTGATGACCAGGCGCTCTTCCTCGTCGAGAAGACGCTCGCCATCGGCATCCAGGGCACCCTGAACAGCTTCGAGCAGACGCTCGGCATCAACCTGATGCTCACGCAGCACACGAGCGACCTTGTCGTCGCCGGCATACTCGAAGGAGTCCTTGAGCATGCGGGTGACTTCGTCATCGGTCAGCCCGTAGGAAGGCTTGACCTGAATGCTCGACTCGATACCCGAGCCCATTTCACGCGCCGAAACGCTGAGCAGACCGTCAGCATCGACCTGGAAGGTGACACGAATCTTTGCCGCACCCGCGACCATCGGCGGGATGCCACGCAGCTCGAAGCGCGCCAGCGAACGACAGTCGCTGATCAATTCACGCTCACCCTGCAGTACATGAATCTTCATGGCCGTCTGGCCATCCTTGTACGTGGTGAATTCCTGACCACGCGCCACAGGGATGGTGGTGTTGCGCGGAATGACCTTCTCCATCAGACCGCCCATGGTTTCCAGCCCCAGCGAGAGCGGAATCACATCGAGGAGCAGCAGCTCGCCACCGTCACGCTTGTTGCCGGCCAGAGTATCGGCCTGGATCGCAGCCCCGATGGCCACCACCTGATCCGGGTCGATCTCGGTCAACGGCTGACGACCGAACAGCTCGGCCACCGCTTCGCGTACGCGTGGAACTCGGGTTGAACCGCCGACCATGACCACCGCTTCGACTTCTTCAAGCTCGATACCGGTATCACGCACCGCACGACGACAGGCCTTGAGACTGCGCGCGACCATAGGCTCGATCAGCGCATTGAGCGCCTCGCGGGTCAGCGTGCCACGCCAGTGACCGTAGGCGACCTCGACAGACTCGGCGTCAGTCAGCGCTTCCTTGGCCGAGCACGCAGCCTGCAGCAGGCTGCGTTGCGCGGAAGGGTCGATATCGGCAGACAGACCGGCATCAGTAACAATCCAGTTAGCTATCGCATGATCGAAGTCATCGCCACCCAGAGCGGTATCGCCGCCAGTGGCCAGTACTTCAAACACACCGCCGGTCAGGCGCAGGATCGAGATATCGAAAGTCCCGCCACCCAGATCATAGATGGCAACCACACCTTCGGCTTTCTGATCCAGGCCATAGGCGACAGCCGCCGCCGTGGGCTCATTGAGCAGGCGCAGTACGTTGAGGCCCGCCAGTCTGGCAGCGTCCTTGGTCGCCTGACGCTGAGCGTCATCGAAGTAGGCAGGAACGGTGATCACCGCGCCTACCAGCTCGCCACCCAACGAGGCTTCTGCGCGCTGGCGCAGGACCTTGAGGATGTCGGCAGACACTTCGACCGGGCTTTTCGGCCCCTGCACGGTGTCGATGAACGGCATGTGCGACTCACCGCCAACAAACCGGTACGGCAGCTGCTCGCCCAGTTGCTTGACGTCAGTCAGGCCACGCCCCATGAGACGCTTGACCGACAGAACGGTATTGAACGGGTCCTGGGAGGCGGCGATCTTCGCTGACTGTCCTACTTCGACACGATCAGCGTGATAGCGCACGGCAGACGGCAGAATGACCTGCCCCTCCGCATCGGCCAGCGGTTCGGACAGGCCGCTGCGTACTGCAGCAACCAGAGAATTGGTGGTGCCCAGGTCGATACCCACAGCCAGACGACGCTGGTGCGGTTGAGGACTCAGGCCGGGTTCGGCGATCTGCAGTAAAGCCATGCTGTTCAGAATAATCACTGGCGCGCGGCCGAAGCCGCGCGGGGTTAATCGTCGAGGCGCTCTTCTAACTGGCGCACTTCGTGAGAGAGCTTGTCGAGAAACTGCATACGCCGCATCAGCTTTTCAGCGTGCTCGCGCTGTGCAGCATCATTCCAACAGGCCGCGAAGCTCTGGTTCAGTTCGTCCTGAGCGACCTTGAGCTGACGCTTGAAGGTCGCAACGCCGGCGAGATCAGCCTCTTCCTGCAAGTCCTCAAGGTCTTCGCGCAATTGCATCTGCTGCAGAAGAAACTCGGGATCATGCACCGTGACTTCGAGCGGCACTTCGTTGCCGTTCATTGCCAGCAGGTAGCGCGCCCTTTTCGGCGGGCTTTTCAGGGTCTGATAGGCCTCGTTGAGACTGGCCGAGCGCTCCAGCGCCACACGCTGCTCACGCTCGGGGGCATCCGCAAAGCGATCCGGATGCACGTTACGCGCAAGCTCACGGTAGCGCGTGGCCAGCTGGTCAAGATCAAGCTGAAACTCGGGCTTGAGGTCGAACAGGGCGAAGTGACAGGGAGTACCCACAATAAAAAGCCTCAGACGTTGAAGCTTTCGCCACAGCCGCACTCACCGCGCGAATTGGGATTGTTGAACTTGAAGCCTTCGTTCAACCCTTCACGCACGAAATCGAGCTCGGTGCCATCCAGATAGACCAGACTCTTCGGATCAATGATCACCTTGACGCCGTGCATTTCAAACACGGTGTCTTCGCTGGCCGCCTCATCGACGAACTCGAGCACATAGGCAAGACCTGAACAGCCTGTGGTGCGAACACCCAGACGAACGCCGTCACCCTTGCCGCGCCCCTCAAGGGAACGTCGTACGTGGTTAGCGGCAGCTTCTGTCATGCTGATAGCCATCGGAACTCCTTAGCCTGTTGCATTAGCCTGTTGCAGTTGACTCTGTCGCAAGCTTCTCTTGAAAAGCCTGCTTACAGCAGACCTTTCTTTTGCTTGTAATCGCGAACGGCCGCCTTGATGGCGTCTTCAGCGAGTACCGAGCAGTGAATCTTCACTGGCGGCAGTGCCAGCTCTTCAGCCAACTGAGTGTTCTTGATGGTCTCTGCTTCATCCAGAGTCTTGCCTTTCATCCACTCGGTCGCCAGGGAGCTGGACGCAATGGCCGAACCACAGCCGTAGGTCTTGAACTTGGCGTCTTCGATAACGCCCTGCTCGTTGACCTTGATCTGCAGGCGCATCACGTCGCCGCACGCAGGAGCGCCGACCATGCCGGTGCCAACATCAGGATCTTCCGCGTTCATCTTGCCGACGTTACGTGGATTTTCGTAGTGGTCGATGACCTTTTCGCTGTAAGCCATGATTCTATTCCTCTCACATCAGGGAGCCGCTCTGCAGGTCACGTCGCAATTGCCCATGACCTGTCTTGGAGGCGACTTTAAATTAGTGCGCCGCCCACTCGATCTTGGAGATGTCGACGCCGTCTTTGAACATGTCCCACAGCGGCGAAAGCGTGCGCAGCCGGGTGACAGCCTCGCAAACTTTCTGCGCGGCGTAATCGATTTCTTCTTCGGTGCTGAAACGGCCGAAGGTGAAACGAATCGAGCTGTGCGCCAGTTCGTCGTTGCGACCCAGGGCACGCAGCACGTACGAAGGCTCAAGCGAGGCCGAGGTACAGGCCGAACCGGACGATACCGCCAGATCCTTGAGCGCCATGATCAGCGACTCGCCTTCGACATAGTTGAAGCTCAGGTTCAGGTTGTGCGGTACGCGTGCGGTCAGACTGCCGTTGACGTACAGCTCTTCCAGGTTTTCGACCTGCTTGAAAAAACGATCGCTGAGTGCCTTGATGCGCACGTTTTCAGCAGCCATTTCTTCCTTGGCGATACGGAATGCTTCGCCCATGCCGACGATCTGGTGAGTCGCCAGGGTGCCGGAACGCATGCCACGCTCGTGACCGCCGCCGTGCATGGTCGCTTCAAGGCGAACACGTGGCTTGCGGCTGACGTAGAGTGCGCCGATGCCTTTGGGGCCGTAGGTTTTGTGTGCAGAGAACGACATCAGGTCAACCTTGAGGCTGGCCAGATCGATTTCAACCTTGCCGGTCGACTGCGCGCCATCGACGTGGAACAGCACACCACGTGAACGGGTCAGCTCACCGATCGCGGCGATATCGTTGATGGTGCCGATCTCGTTGTTCACATGCATGATCGAAACCAGGATGGTGTCGTCGCGCAGTGCCGCTTCAATCATGGCAGGCGTGATCAGACCGTCTTCGCCTGGCTCGATGTAGGTCACTTCGAAACCTTCGCGTTCCAGCTGGCGAGTGGTGTCGAGGACAGCCTTGTGCTCAACCTTCGACGTGATCAGGTGCTTGCCTTTGCTGGCGTAGAAATGCGCAACACCTTTAATAGCCAGGTTGTTGGATTCAGTGGCACCCGAAGTCCAGACGATTTCGCGCGGATCGGCGTTGACCAGATCAGCGACCTGACGACGAGCGTTCTCGACCGCTTCTTCGGCTTTCCAGCCAAAGACGTGGGAGCGCGAGGCCGGGTTGCCGAAGTTTCCTTCGACGGTCAGGCAATCGATCATTTTCTGCGCGACACGCGGATCGACCGGGGTCGTCGCGGAGTAGTCGAGGTAAATTGGCAATTTCATTGAAGCTCTCCTATCAGGCAGGCGCACCGCTCATTCATCTGCGTTCATTCGACGGCGGACGTTTCGATCTTACCCAGTTGCGACATGTGGTTATGACCACGGCGCATATCCTGGCGCTGAGCGACTTCTTGTACCTCACGGCGAGTGACAAGATCCGCCAAGCTGATACCGCTTAGAAATTCGTGAATCTGCTGGCTCAGGTCGCACCACAGGTGGTGAGTCAGGCAGGTATCGCCAGCATGGCAATCGCCCAGACCCTGACACCGCGTGGCATCGACAGATTCATTGACTGCATCGACAACCTGAGCAACCTGGATGCCTTTCATGTCGCGCGACAGCTGGTAACCACCGCCCGGACCACGAACACTGGAAACCAGATTGCCGCGACGCAGCTTGGCGAACAGCTGCTCGAGGTAGGACAGGGAAATACCCTGCCGCTCGGAGATGTCGGCCAGAGACACTGGCCCGTTCTGCGCGTGCAACGCCAAGTCAAGCATGGCTGTTACAGCGTATCGGCCTTTAGTAGTCAGTCGCATGGCGTATACCGCAGAGGTTCGGAATGAGAGCGAGTATGCTATTCCCGAGTAAAAGAGTCAACTATTAGACCAAGTAAAACAGTCGGGATTAGCGAAAAGCGCGGGCTGCATCATAGCAAAGGTGCGGCGTAATGGCACGCACCCTGCCCACCGTGAGCGCTAGCCGACCTTGCCTTCCTGGCAGTCCTTGACGCAGTCGAAAACTTCGTCACGCAGCTCCGGCAACTCCTTGGCGCGGTAATCGCTGCCAAGCCTGCCGAGTGCATCGCACATGCCTTCCAGGCGCCCATCGACAGCCTGCAAATGGTCAAGCAACTGGCCAATGGCGCGCGCGACCGGATCGGGCATATCTGCACTGACACCGTAGGCATCGAAGCCGAGCTTCTCGGCCATGGCCTTGCGCCTGGCCTCAACCTCATCGTCTGACTTGACGATGATGCGCCCCGGGATGCCCACTGCGGTTGCGCCCGCAGGCACAGCCTTGGTGACCACTGCATTGGAGCCGATCTTGGCGCCGGCGCCCACCGTGAACGGCCCGAGCACCTTGGCACCCGCCCCGACCACCACACCGTCTTCCAGCGTCGGATGGCGCTTGCCGGCATTCCAGCTGGTGCCACCCAGGGTCACGCCCTGGTAGAGGGTGACGTCACTGCCGATCTCGGCGGTTTCGCCGATCACGATGCCCATGCCGTGATCGATGAAAAAACGGCGGCCGATGCGCGCGCCCGGATGGATCTCGATTCCGGTCATCCAGCGGCCAAAGTTCGAGACCACCCGCGCCGGCCATTTCCAGCCGTTGCGCCACAGAATATGGGCGAAGCGGTGCAGCCAGATCGCGTGCATCCCCGGATAGCAGGTCAGGACTTCAAAGGCGTTGCGCGCTGCGGGATCGCGGTGGAACACGCTTTGAATGTCTTCTCGCAGACGCTCGAACATCACTGATCCTTTCGCTTGTAGGGTTCACCGCGCGCGGCTTTCTGGGTTTCAGTGAGCACACCGCGCAGGATACTCAGCTCGGATCGCTCGACTTCGCTACGCCCGTACAGCCTGCGCAACCGGGCCATCAGATGCCGTGGCTTTTCCGGATCAAGAAAACCGATGGCCACCAGCGTGGCCTCGAGGTGGGTGTAGAAACCTTCCATTTCGTCCATGGTCGCCAGTTCGGCACTGTGCGCCGACGCAGGCCTTGAAGCCTCGCCCTGCTCCGCGGCAGCCAGCCAGGCCACGCGCACCTCATAACTGAGCACCTGTACGGCAGCCGCCAGATTGAGAGAACTGAACGCAGGGTCAGACGGGATGTGCACATGGAAGTGGCAACGCTGCAGCTCTTCGTTGGTCAGGCCCGCATGTTCGCGACCGAACACCAGCGCCACCTCGGCACCGTCGCCGGCCTGTTCGATGACTTTCTCACCCGAGGCACGCGGATCCAGCATAGGCCAAGGCAGGCTTCGATCCCGCGCGCTGGTGCCCAGCACCAGACGGCAGCCGACCAGCGCTTCTTCAAGGGTCGCCACCACCTGCGCGCCCTCGAGAATGTCGGTAGCGCCGGACGCACGCGCATCGGCATCGGGCGAAGGAAAAATGCGCGGATCGACCAGCACCAGACGCGAAAGCCCCATGTTTTTCATGGCGCGAGCAGCCCCGCCGATATTTCCGGGATGGGTAGTGCCGACCAGGACAACACGAATGTTCTGCAACAAAGCGAACGCTCACTGATACGAATTAGGGGGGCAAATCTTACAGAAACGGCTCGACTAACGCCATGAAGCTGTGAGAGCTGCAACAGCATGGGCGACCGCGCCGGACGCAAAAAAACACACACGAACCCGACAACCGTAACAACGCAAGGCTGGAAATAATTCGAATCAGCCCATAGAATGCCCGGCTCTCTTTAACAACCTTAGGTGAATTATCCATGCAGCCCATGCTGAATATCGCGCTGCGCGCCGCCCGCAGCGCCAGCGAATTGATTTTCCGCTCCATCGAGCGCCTGGATACCATCAAGGTTGACGAAAAAGAAGCCAAAGACTACGTCACAGAGATCGACCGCGCTGCCGAGCAAAGCATCATCACCGCTCTGCGCAAGGCCTACCCGACTCACGGCATCCTCGGCGAAGAAAGCGGCCTGCACGAAGGCAGCGGCGAAGGCACCGACTACCTGTGGATCATCGACCCACTGGACGGCACCACCAACTTCGTTCGCGGCATCCCGCACTTTGCCGTCAGCATCGCCTGCAAATACCGCGGCCGCCTCGAGCACGCCGTGGTTCTCGACCCGGTCCGCCAGGAAGAATTCACCGCAAGCCGTGGTCGTGGCGCAGCCCTGAACGGTCGCCGTCTGCGCGTCAGCCAGCGCAAGAGCCTGGAAGGCGCCCTGCTCGGCACCGGCTTCCCGTTTCGTGACAACCAGATGGACAACATCGAGAACTACCTGGGCATGTTCCGCAGCCTGGTAGGCCAGACCGCCGGCATCCGCCGCGCAGGTGCTGCCAGCCTCGACCTGGCTTATGTCGCTGCCGGTCGCTTCGATGCGTTCTGGGAGTCAGGCCTGTCCGAGTGGGATATGGCTGCAGGCGCCCTGCTGATTCAGGAAGCAGGCGGTCTGGTCAGCGATTTCACCGGTGGTCACGACTTCCTCGAGAAAGGCCACATCGTTGCCGGCAACACCAAGTGCTTCAAGGCGGTACTGACCGCGATCGCACCGCACCTGCCAGCNAGGCATAAAAAAACCGGCGCAAGCCGGTTTTTTTATGTCTTGTGAAGCTCAGCGGATGGCGTTACTGCGCCTGACCCAATATCAGCTGACCGTTCTTGTCGACCGGAATCTGGCTACCCGGATCACGCTCCATACGAACCTGACCCACCTTCTCGTTCAGCTTGTACTTGACGTTGTAGCCCACAACCTTGTCGCTCACATCATTGACCGTCGTGCAGCGGTTCTGCGTAGTGGTGTAGGTATCACGCTCCTGCATGCCTTCCTGAACCTTGTTACCCGCATAACCACCACCTACCGCGCCCGCGACTGTAGCGATCTTCTTGCCGTTACCGCCACCGATCTGGTTACCCAGCAAGCCACCGGCAACCGCGCCAATAACGCTACCGACGATCTGATGCTGGTCCTTGACCGGCGCCTGACGGGTAACGGTTACGTCCTTGCAAACTTCACGGGGGGTTTTGATCTGCTGATTGATCGGCTCTACCGCCAATACATCCGCATACTCAGGACCACCCTTGACCAAGCTATAGGTGGCAACGGCGCCGCCAGCAGTCACGACAGCAGCACCTAACACAGCACCAACAAGCATAGACTTGTTCACTTGAACCTCCTGACCAATCGAAACGCAGCATGGCTGCGCAATGCCTAGCCTTGGAGCATAAAAAAAGGCGCGAGTTCAGCACTCGCGCCTTTTTTATGATGGCCGGACCTACGGGAGGTCATCAGCCTTCTCGACGACCACTGGAGGAATCAGATCCTCGGTGGTCAGGTTCAGCCAGATCAGCACCACGTTGGCGATGTAGATGGACGAGTAGGTACCCGCCAGTACGCCGATGAACAACGCGATGGAGAAGCCTTCCAGGCTGTCACCGCCAAACACCCACAATGCCACGATCGCCAACAGGGTCGAAACCGAGGTGGCAATGGTGCGCAGCAGTGTCTGCGTGGTGGAGATGTTGATGTTCTCGATCAACGAAGCCTTGCGCAGCAGGCGGAAGTTTTCGCGTACCCGGTCGAAGACCACAATGGTGTCGTTCAGCGAGTAGCCGATGATCGCCAGCACCGCCGCCAGCACCGTCAGGTCGAAGGTGATCTGGAAGAACGACAGGATCCCCATCGTCACCACCACGTCGTGAATCAGCGAGACGATCGCCCCGACTGCGAATTTCCACTGGAAGCGGAATGCCAGGTAGATCAGAACACCGCCCAGCGCCATCAGCATGCCGAGGCCGCCCTGATCGCGCAGCTCTTCACCGACCTGCGGGCCGACGAACTCGACACGCTTGACCACTGCCGGGTTATCGGCACCGGCCTTGCGCAGCGCCTCGGCAACCTGGGTGCCCAGTTGCGGGTCTTCACCCGGCATGCGCACCAGCAAGTCGGTGGTGGCGCCGAAGCTCTGTACAACGGCTTCGTGATAGCCCGCCGAAACCAGCTCCTGACGAACCTTGCCCAGGTCGGCGGGACGTTCGTAGGTCAACTCGATGAGCGTACCGCCGGTGAAGTCCAGACCAAAGTTGAGCCCTTTATGGAACCAGCTGAACAACGCCAGTACGGTAAGGAGCATTGTGATGGCGAACGCAACATTGCGAACGCCCATGAAGTTGATGGTACGTAACATGGCAGCCCCTTAAATCCACAACTTCTTGAAGTCACGACCGCCGTAGATCAGGTTGACCATAGCGCGGGTCACCATGATGGCCGTGAACATCGAGGTAAAGATCCCGAGCGACATGGTCACCGCAAACCCCTTGACCGGGCCGGTGCCCATCGCAAAGAGAATGCCGCCGACCAGCAGCGTCGTCAGGTTGGCGTCGAGGATCGCCGTGTAGGCACGATCGAAACCTTCGTTGATAGCACGCTGAACCGTCATGCCGTTGGCGATCTCTTCACGAATCCGCGAGAAGATCAGCACGTTGGCGTCCACCGCCATACCCATGGTCAACACGATACCGGCGATACCCGGCAGGGTCAGTGTGGCACCCAGCAAGGACATCAATGCCAGCAGCATGACCATGTTGAGGGCCAGTGCCACGGTCGCGATCAGACCGAAGAAGCGGTAGATCGCCATGATGAACAGCGAGACGAACAGCATGCCCCACAGGGAAGCGTCGATACCCTTGGTGATGTTGTCGGCACCCAGGCTAGGACCGATGGTGCGCTCTTCAGCGAAGTACATCGGCGCCGCCAGACCACCGGCACGCAACAGCAGCGCCAGCTCGGAAGACTCACCCTGACCATTCAGACCGGTAATCCGGAACTGGCTGCCCAGTGGCGACTGAATGGTCGCCAGACTGATGATTTTCTTGTCTTCCTTGAAAGTCTGCACCGGCACGTCTTTCTCGACGCCATCGACCATCTGTTTGGTATAGGTGGTGGTCGGACGCTGCTCGATGAAGATCACCGCCATGCTGCGCCCCACATTGCTGCGGGTTGCGCGGCTCATCAGTTCGCCGCCGTGACCATCGAGGTTGATGTTCACCTGTGGACGACCATGCTCGTCGAAGCTGGCCTTGGCGTCAGTCACCTGATCACCGGTAATGATCAGACCACGCTCCACCGCCGCTGCCGGACGACCGCCTTCGCGGAATTCGAACATCTCGGTGGTGCCTTTCGAATCATCCGGGCCTGCACCCAGACGGAATTCGAGGTTGGCGGTCTTGCCCAGAATACGCTTGGCTTCGGCCGTGTCCTGCACACCCGGCAGCTCGACCACGATGCGGTTGGCACCCTGGCGCTGAACCAGCGGCTCGGCAACACCCAGCTCGTTGACCCGGTTACGCACGGTGGTCAGGTTCTGCTTGATCGAGTATTCGCGAATCTCGGCCAGCTTGGCAGGCGTCAACGCCATGCGCAGTACCGGGATACCGTTCAGCTCGGCAGGCGTGATTTCGAAATCGGTAAAGGTCTTGCGTACCAGTGCACGCGCCTGCTCACGCTCTGCGTCGTCGGTGAAGCCCAGCTGAATCACATTGCCCAGCTGCGGCAGGCTGCGATAACGCACCTTTTCCTTGCGCAACAGGGATTTGACTTCGCCTTCGTAGACTTTCAGACGTGCATCGATCGCCTTGTCCATGTCGACTTCCAGCAGGAAGTGCACACCGCCGGACAGGTCGAGACCAAGCTTCATCGGGCTTGCACCCAGGTGACGCAACCAGGTCGGCGTGGTACGCGCCAGGTTCAGTGCAACGACATAGTCGTCACCCAACGCCTTGCGCACGACATCCTTGGCTGGCAACTGATCTTCCTGCTTGCTCAGACGCAACAAACCGCCCTTGCCATTCTCGGCCAGAGAAGAAGCCTTGACCGAGATGCCGGCATCGGCAAGCGCCTTGGCTGCACGATCCACGTCCGCCTGATTGACTTGCAACGCAGTGCTTGCGCCGCTGATCTGGATGGCAGAATCATCAGGGTAGAGATTGGGTGCGGAATAAATAAAACCGACCACCAGCACCGCCAGGATCAGTACGTATTTCCACAGAGGGTATTTGTTCAGCATCACGCCGCCCGCTTAAAACGCGGGGCGCCTTGCGCGCCCCGTCGATGGGTAAAAAGTTGTTGCTCAGATCGCTTTCAGGGTGCCTTTAGGCAGAGTGGCCGCGATGGCGCCCTTCTGGATTTTCAGCTCAACGGTGTCAGACACTTCGATGACCACGAAGTCATCGGTCACTTTGTTGATCTTGCCCGCGATACCGCCACTGGTGACAACTTCGTCGCCTTTCTGCAGGTTGCCCAGCAGGTTTTTCTGCTCTTTGGCGCGCTTGGCCTGTGGACGCCAGATCATCAGATAGAAGATGACCAGGAAGCCGACCAGGAAGATCCACTCGAAACCACTGCCCGCAGGACCGGCAGCCGGTGCAGCAGCATCCGCAAAAGCGGGAGAGATGAAAAAGCTCATTTGTCGCTCCAGTTACATAATTAGTATAAAAAGCAGGAAAAACTCGTTCTGTTTCAACCCAGAGGCGGCGTTGGAAGACCGCGTTTGGCATAGAAGGCATCGACGAAGGCGGCCAATGTACCCTGTTGAATAGCCTCGCGCAAACCAGCCATAAGCAGCTGGTAGTGCCGCAAATTATGGATTGTATTGAGCATGCTCCCCAGCATTTCCCCGCACTTGTCCAGATGATGCAGATAAGCGCGCGAGAAGTTCTTGCAGGTGTAGCAATCGCAGGTCGGGTCCAGCGGCGAATTGTCGTGGCGATGGAACGCGTTACGGATTTTCAATACACCGGTATCGGTGAACAGATGGCCGTTGCGGGCGTTGCGGGTGGGCATCACGCAGTCGAACATGTCGACGCCACGGCGCACACCTTCGACCAGATCTTCCGGCTTGCCTACACCCATCAGGTAACGAGGTTTGTCTGCCGGCATGAGGCTTGGCAGGTAGTCCAGCACCTTGATCATCTCGTGCTTGGGTTCGCCCACCGATAGACCGCCGATCGCCAGACCGTCAAAGCCGATCTCGTCCAGGCCTTCCAGCGAGCGCTTGCGCAGGTTCTCGTGCATGCCGCCCTGAACGATGCCGAACAACGCGGCAGTGTTTTCGCCGTGGGCGATCTTGGAACGCTTGGCCCAGCGCAGCGACAGCTCCATGGAGACCCGCGCTACATCTTCGTCGGCCGGGTACGGCGTGCATTCGTCGAAGATCATCACGACGTCCGAGCCCAGATCACGCTGAACCTGCATCGACTCTTCCGGCCCCATGAACACCTTGGCACCATCGACCGGCGAAGCGAACGTCACGCCCTCTTCCTTGATCTTGCGCATGGCGCCCAGGCTGAACACCTGAAAGCCGCCGGAGTCGGTCAGAATCGGCCCCTTCCACTGCATGAAATCGTGCAGGTCGCCGTGGCCCTTGATGACTTCGGTACCCGGACGCAGCCACAGGTGAAACGTGTTGCCCAGAATCATCTGCGCGCCGGTCGCCTCGATATCACGGGGCAGCATGCCCTTGACCGTGCCATAGGTGCCCACCGGCATGAACGCCGGGGTCTCGACCACACCACGCGGAAAGGTCAGGCGACCGCGACGGGCCTTGCCGTCGGTGGCCAGCAGTTCGAAAGACATACGACAGGTGCGACTCATGCGTGATCCTCTGGTGCCGATTCCTGTGGGGCCGTCGGCGCGGGATTGCGGGTGATGAACATCGCATCACCGTAACTGAAGAAGCGGTAGCCGTGCTCGATGGCCGCAGCATAAGCCGCCATCGTCTCGGGATAACCGGCGAACGCCGAAACCAGCATCAACAGCGTGGATTCAGGCAGATGGAAATTGGTCACCAGGGCATCGACCACGTGAAACGGCCGGCCTGGATAGATGAAGATGTCGGTATCGCCGCTGAACGGCTTCAGTTCGCCGTCACGCGCGGCACTCTCCAGCGAGCGCACACTGGTGGTCCCGACGGCAACCACTCGCCCGCCCCGTGCACGGCACGCGGCCACAGCGTCGACCACGTCCTGGCCAACTTCCAGCCATTCGCTGTGCATGTGGTGATCTTCGATCTGCTCGACGCGCACCGGCTGGAATGTACCCGCGCCAACGTGCAGCGTGACGAACGCAGTCTCGACGCCCTTGGCGGCGATCGCCTCCAGCAGCGGCTGATCGAAATGCAAGCCAGCAGTCGGTGCAGCCACAGCACCCGCACGCTGCGCGTATACGGTCTGATAACGCTCGCGGTCCGCGCCCTCGTCCGGGCGGTCTATATAAGGAGGCAACGGCATATGGCCGACACGCTCCAGCAACGGCAGCACCTCTTCGGCAAAGCGCAGTTCAAACAGCGCATCGTGCCGCGCCACCATCTCGGCCTCGCCACCGCCATCGATCAGAATCGACGAGCCAGGCTTGGGCGACTTGCTCGAACGCACATGCGCCAGCACACGATGGCTGTCCAGCACGCGCTCGACCAGAATCTCCAGCTTGCCGCCGGAGGCCTTTTGCCCGAACAGACGTGCGGGAATGACCCGGGTATTGTTGAACACCATCAAATCGCCCGGGCGCAAATGCTCGAGCAAATCGGTGAATTGACGATGTGCCAGCGCGCCCGTCGGCCCATCGAGGGTCAACAGACGACTGCTGCGACGCTCGGCCAGCGGGTGGCGAGCAATCAGGGAATCGGGGAGTTCGAAGGTAAAGTCGGCGACGCGCATGATCGGGTTCGTTTAGCAGGGCCGGGAAGTTTATCCGGTTTGACGGCATTAGTAAAAAACCTGCGTAAATCCCTGTTGACCAACGGAAAACTCATCCTTATACTTCGCCGCCATTGAGCCCTGATGGCGGAATTGGTAGACGCGGCGGATTCAAAATCCGTTTTCGAAAGAAGTGGGAGTTCGATTCTCCCTCGGGGCACCACCTTTAAAAAAGACCTTGAAATTCAAGGTCTTTTTTTTCGTCTGGTGGAAAGTGCCTTGATCCAATCCTCGCTCTTCCGCCTCTTTCTCGGAATAGAGTGCTAAACGTCCAGCAAAGCCTTCCTGCATTAAACATTCGTCGTTACACACATGCCTTCGATGAGCAGTGGCCGAAGACCTCCAAATGCCGGTCCCCTAATCACTTGAACCTTTCGAAACGTAAGCACTGACAGGGCGTCTGCCTGACGTTTCTGTACGCGCATGGAACCTTATCGGGAAAATTTGCCACCCACCCGACAAATCCACAGTGGCGAACCGATTATGAGTAGCCTTTTCTACAAAACGTTGCTTGATGACTTTTCAAGATGCATGGAGATGCCCGCCTTGGCGTTTGACGATAAGGGTGCGTGCAACATGATCATCGACAAGGCATTCGCTCTGACGCTGTTGCGCGACGACACGCATCAACGTTTGTTGCTGATTGGTCTGCTTGAGCCACACGAGGATCTACCCTTGCAGCGCCTGTTGGCTGGCGCTCTCAACCCCCTTGTGAATGCCGGCCCCGGCATTGGCTGGGATGAGCAAAGCGGCCTGTACCACGCTTACCAAAGCATCCCGCGGGAAAAAGTCAGCGTGGAGATGCTGAAGCTCGAAATTGCAGGATTGGTCGAATGGATGAAGTGCTGGCGAGAAGCCCGCACGTGACCGTGCTTTCAATCTTCCGACGTATTTCAACTACTCTTGCTTAGCGTAAGGAGCTTTTAGTGAACCCTATCCATGCACGCTTCTCCAGCGTAGAAGCGCTCAGACATTCAAACGTTGATATTCAGGCAATCAAATCCGAGGGTCAGTTGGAAGTCAACGGCAAGCGTTACGATTCGTGCGGCCGCTGACGGCTCAATCGCGGTCCTCAGACCCGATCAACAGTCCAAAGCAGACAAGTTCTTCAAAGGCGCAGCGCATCTTATTGGCGGACAAAGCCAGCGTGCCCAAATAGCCCAGGTACTCAACGAGAAAGCGGCGGCAGTTCCACGCCTGGACAGAATGTTGGGCAGACGCTTCGATCTGGAGAAGGGCGGAAGTAGCGCTGTGGGCGCCGCAATCAAGGCTGCCGACAGCCGACTGACATCAAAACAGACATTTGCCAGCTTCCAGCAATGGGCTGAAAAAGCTGAGGCGCTCGGGCGCGATACCGAAATCGGTATCTACATGATCTACAAGAGGGACACGCCAGACACAACGCCTATGAATGCGGCAGAGCAAGAACATTACCTGGAAACGCTACAGGCTCTCGATAACAAGAAAAACCTTATCATACGCCCGCAGATCCATGATGATCGGGAAGAGGAAGAGCTTGATCTGGGCCGATACATCGCTGAAGACAGAAATGCCAGAACCGGCTTTTTTAGAATGGTTCCTAAGGAGGCGCTGCAAAAATAGCCAACTGTCCCCACCCTTGGCACACTAAGTTCCTTCAACCAGCCTCCCTCTCC